>JBDNCP010000107.1:0-16665 GCA_046719575.1 Cyanobacteriota bacterium | reverse complement strand
TTCGTTCTTCGTTCTTCTTTCTTTCCCCCCTCCCCCTCACCCCAGCGCCAAAATCACCTCATCTACGATCCGGCGAGCAAACAGCACTGCCAAAATTGCTGTGTAGCTGAAGGCGTTGGCCGCTAGAAGGGTGTTTGACAGGTTAGTGGTGGGCTTTTTGTCGCGGTCTTTGTCTCGCAGTAGCCCCTGGCCTGAACGGTAGCGGGGGCTGGCGGCTGCTTGGCGGGCGGCCCATTCGTCGGGCGAGAGCAGCAGCCACTCCAGCGCCGATAGCCCCAGCAGCTTGACCGCAAAGCTGGCAAAGAACGTCAGAAAACCCGCCAGAATCGCCGGAAACGCGGCATTGGCAGACCACTGGTCAAAAAAGATGAAGCCGAGCAACTGCTGTTTGAGCAGCGGAGAAAGCAAGGGCTGGACGCTGAAAAAGACAAACCATCCCGCGATCGCCGTCAACAGGTTCAGCGTTGCGGCAATTTGCACCGACTGCTGCGGCGAGATGCCGTTGGGCTGCTTGGGTGGCAGGTTCAGCCGCACGGCAAAAACGTGGGATTCGATGGCGATCGCCATGAGCAAAAATAAAATTTGAAAGGCGATCGCCCGCAGAGGCAAGACAGATGCGAACATGACCTGCTTATATAGAGTAGAGAGACATTCTAAAACGCTACTAGTAGCGCAATTACGGATGCGATGCTCAATCCTTTCGGTCTGTTCTTCAAATATTCTGAGGAAAAAGCCTGCAATCTCAAAGGATGAGTGTAGCGTTTGGTAGGATAGGTGCTTCTAGTGATTCTGCGTTTGGTGAGTTGGCATTCGGTGATGTTGCGTTCAAACCTATCTTAGAGCCATGACAAGAGCGGGGGTTGGCATTCGGACGGCGCAGCAGCGCAATGAGCGCATCCTGGGGCAGATTCATGTCTACGACGGCGCGGGCAAGGGCAAGTCGCAGGCGGCGCTGGGTGTGGTGTTGCGCTCGATTGGGCTGGGCATTCGCACATCGGCGCAGACGCGGGTGCTGCTGCTGCGGTTTCTCAAGGGGCCGGGGCGCACCTACGACGAAGATGCGGCCATCGAAGCGCTCCAGCGCGGCTTTCCCCACCTGATCGACCAGGTGCGGACGGGGCGGGCAGAGTTCTTTGGCCCCGACAACATCACCCGATTTGACAAGCAAGAGGCGCAGCGCGGCTGGGATGTGGCCAAAGGGGCGATCGCCTCTGGTCTTTATTCGGTCGTGGTGCTGGACGAAATTAATCCAGTGCTGGATTTGGGGCTATTGTCGATCGATGAGGTGGTTCGCACGCTCAAAAACAAGCCCGAAGATTTGGAAATTATTGCCACCGGGCGCGGCGCACCCCAGCCGCTGCTGGATATTGCCGATCTGCATTCAGAAATGAAGCCCCATTTTCATCCCAACGCTGCCACCCACGGCATCGAGGGGATTGAAATTTACACGGGCGCAGGCAAGGGCAAATCCACCAGTGCCCTGGGCAAGGCGCTCCAGGCGATTGGGCGCGGCATTAGTCAAGACAAGTCGCACCGCGTGCTGATCATGCAGTGGCTCAAAGGCGGCGCGGGCTATACCGAAGACGCGGCGATCGCCGCCCTGCACCAGAGCTATCCCAACTTGGTGGATCATCAGCGCTGCGGTCGCGATGCCATCGTCTGGCGAGGCCAGCAGCAAGAGCTAGATTATGTCGAAGCGGAGCGGGGCTGGGAAATTGCGCGGGCGGCGATCGCCTCCGGGCTATATAAAACCATCATCCTCGACGAGCTAAACCCCACGGTAGACCTGGAACTGTTGCCGCAGCAGCCGATTATCCAGGCGCTCCTGCGGAAGCCGCGCGATACGGAAGTGATCATCACCGGACGCTGCAAAAACCCACCCGCCTATTTTGACCTGGCCAGCATCCACTCCGAAGTGTTTTGTCACAAACACTATGCCGAAAAGGGCATCGACCTCAAGCGCGGGGTCGATTTTTAAGGAGTCAGATTTTAGGAGGTTAGGGGCTGCTGGGTTTTCGTGCGGCTGAGAAAGCGGGCGATCGCCAGAAAAATTAGCGCCACGACTGCAAAGCCCAGGAACACAAATAGGATGTTGACAAATACGCGAGGATACCCCAGCTCTACCACGTTGATGAACGGATAAGGATACCAGTTTGTGATTGCACCGCGAACTAGCGTGAACCCGCAATAGCCCAGCGGATATATCAACCAGGCGAACAGATCTTTCCATCGCAGAGCGAACTTGGGCACGAATGCCAGCCAGAACAGCCCATAGGCCGCAGGCATGACGTAGTGCAGCAGGTTATCCACCACCAGTTGCCACCCCGTCGGATTCCAGATGTTCCGCAGTAGCAGGTGATAGACCACGCCGACGATGGTGATATAGCAGGCGATCGCCGACTGCACCGTTGGATTTTGAAAAAACCTGCCCGTTGCGCTGGATGACCGCAGCGCCACCGCCGTTAGCACTAGCGCCACTAGGAGATTGTTCTCAATCGTGAAATAGCTGAAATAGCGGGCGATCGCCGTCCACGCGGTCAGCCCCTTGGCCAGCGACGTGTCGATCATCAACTGAAGCTGGAGCAGCAGCGCAAACCAGCCGACCAGCGCAAACAAGACAGCGTAAGGCTGCTTAAAACGTTGATACGCAAGCATGTCTAAATTTCTCCTTTGCCAGAAATCTACCATGCTCATGCACATCCCGCTGATCTCTGAGGCCAGCCGAATTGCGTATAATTCCCTGGTAACAGGTCGGCGTGTCGTGAGGTCGGGCAATAACCAGCATGAGGGATGCCTTGGTGGATCAGTCTCAGGTAGGCGAATCTTTGTTTGAAATTGAGCATCTGCGGGTGGCGTATCCGTTCCAGCGGGGGCAACTTCAGCAAGGACAGCAGGCAGCGGATATAGACGCGCTGGACTGGGCGGTGGATGATGTGTCGCTGGTGCTAAAAGCGGGCGATCGCCTTGGGCTGGTGGGCGAGTCGGGCTGCGGCAAATCGACCCTGGGGCGGGCGGCGGTGCGGCTGCTGCCTGCGGACACGCGCATCGAAGGGCGTGTCTTGTTTCAAGGGCGCAATGTGTTTGAGCTAGATGCGGCGGATTTGCGAAAATTTCGCGGCGAGGTGGTGTCGATTGTCTTCCAAGACCCGATGACCCGGCTCGACCCGCTGATGACCATCGGCGACCACTGCGTTGAAACGCTGCGATCGCACGTCCCGGATTTGTCTCGCGCTGCGGCCAAAGAGCGGGCGATCGCCACGCTGGAAGCCGTCAACATTCCCGCCAGCCGCTGGAGCCAGTATCCGCATGAATTTAGCGGCGGAATGCGGCAGCGAGTGGCGATCGCCCTGGCGCTGCTGCTGAATCCCAAGCTGATCGTCGCCGACGAGCCGACCACTAGCCTCGATGTCACCGTCTCCGCCCAGATTTTGCAGGAACTCACCCGCCTCTGCCAGGAGCGCGACATGGGGCTACTGCTAATCTCCCACGACCTGGCGCTGGTGGGCGAATACTGCGATCGCATCGCCGTCATGTACGACGGCAAAGTAGTGGAGACGGGCCCCACCGCCACCGTCCTCACCCAGCCGCAGCACGCCTACACCCAGTCTCTTCTCCAGTCTGCCCTCCACATCCAGGCTACGCCCACTTCTACCCACCCCACCCCTCCATCCCTCCACCCCCCCGCTCCGCCGCTACTCAAGCTCGAAAACCTGCAAAAACACTACACCCTGGAATCCAACGTCCTGGCAAAAATTCTGACAGGCAAGCAAGATGCCGCCATCCGCGCCGTAGACGGCATCTCGCTCGATCTGTATCCGGGGGAAATTTTGGGACTGGTGGGCGAGTCGGGCTGCGGCAAAAGCACGCTGTCGCGCACGATCTTGCGGTTGGTGGAGCCGACGGGCGGCAGGATCGAGTTTTTGGGACAAGACCTGACGCGCCTCTCGCGAGAAGATCTGCGAAAACAGCGGCGGCAGATGCAGATGGTGTTTCAAGACCCCCACGCCTGCCTGAACCCGCTGATGACGGTGGGCGAGAGCATTGCCGACCCGCTGCTGATTCACGAGCTGGCAGACGTAGCGGGCGCAAAGCAGC
Source organism: Cyanobacteriota bacterium (assembly GCA_046719575.1). Lineage (GTDB taxonomy): Bacteria > Cyanobacteriota > Cyanobacteriia > Elainellales > Elainellaceae > Thermoleptolyngbya. Next base: position 12,570 of record JBDNCP010000107.1, on the reverse strand, counting down.
AGGTTTTGCAAATGCTGGAGCGGGTGGGGCTAACGCCGCCTGAAGACTATGCCCAGCGCTATCCCGGCGACCTCTCCGGCGGGCAGCAGCAGCGAGTGGCGATCGCCCGCGCCCTGATTACCCGTCCCAAATTGCTGATCTGCGACGAACCCGTGAGTATGCTCGATGCTAGCGTCCAGTCCCAGGTGCTAGACCTGATGCTGCACCTCAAGCAGGAGTTTGACCTGACATACCTGTTCATCACACACGACCTCTGGCTGGCGCGATTTTTGTGCGATCGCATCGCCGTTATGAATGCAGGCAAAATCGTCGAACTCGGCCCCACCGCCGAACTATTCGCCAACCCGCAGCATCCCTACACGCAGACGCTCTTGAGTGCTGCGCCGCTGCTCAGTCGGGTGGGCGTGGCGCAGTGATGAGAAGAGGGAAGAGAGAAGAGGGAAGAGAGAAGAGAGAAGAACGAAGAGGGAAGAGAGAAGAACGAAGAGGTTTCGTTTTTCGTTCTTCGTTTTTCGTTCTTCGTTCTTCTTTTTTCGTTCTTCGTTCTTCGTTTTTTCCGTCTCTCGCCCCGTCACCCCGTTACCCTAAAAACTCGTAGGTCGTAGACAAATTCACCTGGAGGGTCGGAATTTTCACATGATTCACCAGGTTATGTTCCAGCGCGTCCTCTGGCGTGAGATACCAGTCGGCATGGCCCCGATGGTGTACTTGGTCTACAAAATAGCCCGGCGGCTTCTGGCAGTTTTCATCCAGGATTTGATACAGCAGGGCATTCAGCCGTTTCACCTCGTCCGCATCGGCGATGATTTCGCCGGCTTTGCCAAAGGTAATGGTGAGGCAGTCGTGGATCATGATGCGGCTGTTGGGGGCGGCATAGCGATAGCCGTGCCAGCCGCAAGAGAGCAAAATCGCGCCTGCGCTCATGGCCTTGCCCATGACAACGGTGGCGATCGGCTTGGGCGACGAGCGGCAGATATCGACCATCGCCATCAGCGTGTCGATCTCGCCGCCATAGGAGTCGATCAGCACGGGAACGACGGGCTGTGAAGATTCTACGGCTCGATTAAACTGCTCCAAAAACGGCTTAACTGCGTCAGACTTAAATTCGTTAACCCAGACAACGGCTGGGGGTGGGGCTAGTTTTTCTAGGGCTTCGCGCTCTGCGCGGGCATTGGTGGTGTATTGGATACGCATCGACGAGAGACTAAAAATGTGTCCCTATCCTAATCCACAGGCGGATTTGTTTGTCGAGTCTGACCTTGGGCCCTGCCAGTGGGAATCATTTTTGTGTAGTATTCTCTTTGAGATTTCTTAACCTTTGGCCTGTTTGTGGGCACAACGGTGCATCCTAGCTTGACGCTGGACGTTAAGCCCCCTGATTCCGTATCACAGCGCTTGTGAAAAGGGCGATTCGCGAAGCGATTTCTACGGGAATTGCCCTCCACCACAAGCGCAGACTTTCCATCTCACGGCCCGCCAGGGCATCATCCTTCGCAACACAGAGCATATTGAATGTTTGGTCTAATTGGTCATCTGACAAGTCTGGAACACGCTCAATCCGTTGCCCGCGATCTGGGCTATCCCGAATATGCCGATCAGGGGCTTGACTTTTGGTGCAGCGCTCCCCCTCAAATCGTCGATCACATCAAGGTCACCAGCGCCACGGGGCAGGTGATCGAGGGCAAGTATGTGGAATCTTGCTTTTTGCCGGAAATGCTGGCGACGCGACGCATCAAAGCCGCTACTCGCAAAGTGATCAACGCCATGGCCCACGCCCAAAAGCACGGCATCAACATCACCGCGCTGGGCGGGTTCTCTTCCATTATTTTTGAAAATTTCAACCTGTCGCAAATCCGGCAGGTGCGCGACGTGACGCTGGATTTTGCCCGCTTCACCACAGGCAACACCCACACGGCCTACATCATCTGTCGCCAGGTCGAGCAGGCTTCCCAGCAGGTGGGGATTAACTTGTCGGAGGCGACGGTGGCGGTCTGCGGGGCGACGGGCGACATCGGCAGCGCCGTGTGCCGCTGGCTGAATGCCCGCGCTGATGTGAAAGAACTGCTGCTGATTGCGCGAGATCAGGAGCGGCTGCACAATCTGCAAGCGGAGCTGGGGCGCGGCAAGATCATGGCGCTGGAAGAGGCGCTGCCCGAAGCCGACATCATCGTGTGGGTGGCGAGTATGCCCAAGGGTGTGGAGATCGACCCCGCTACGCTGAAGCAGCCCTGTCTGCTGATCGACGGCGGTTATCCCAAAAACCTGGGCACCAAGGTGCAGCATCCCGGCGTGCATGTGCTGAACGGCGGCATTGTCGAGCATTCGCTGGATATCGACTGGAAGATTATGAACATTGTCAACATGGACGTGCCGGCCCGCCAGTTGTTTGCCTGCTTTGCCGAGTCGATGCTGCTGGAGTTTGAAAAGCTGTATACCAACTTCTCCTGGGGACGCAACCAGATCACGCTAGAAAAAATGGATCTGATTGGGCAGGTGTCGCTGAAGCACGGCTTCCGGCCGCTGCTGATGGAAGCCTAACGGGGCAGGGCGATCGCCCCCTCTGGGAACTTTTGGGACATTGCATCAATCGCTGTAAGCTTAAAGATGCAATTTTGCGGCGGGGGTTGGCCGGGGCGATCGCCCGTTTTGCAACCTGTTGCAGAGCGGGCGATTCGCGAAGTGATTCCCACAGGAATCGCTCATCGGCGCGGCCAGTTCCCTTGCCCCAACCCTACGCCTATCCATTTCCCTGAGGAGACCATGAAGCGGCGCACGTTGATTCGATATGCAGGCGGCGGTTTGGCAGCAGCGGCGGCCACCGTCGGGCTGGCCCAAACCCAGCAAGCCCAGGCGCAGACCAGCAATGCTGTGACGATCCAGGCGTTGGGACACACCTGCTTTTTGTTTACGGGTGGCGGCCTGCGAATTTTGGTCAATCCGTTTCGCCCGATTGGCTGCACCAAGGGCTATCGTCCCCCCCGCGTTGCGGCTGACCTAGTGATGATCAGCAGCCGCCTATTTGACGAAGGTTCCCTGGAGGGACTCCCCGGCAGCCCGCGCCTGCTGGCAGAACCGGGCATTTACGAATATCGGGGCGTGCAGATCCAGGGCGTGCGATCGCCCCACGATCGCCAGGGTGGGCGGCGCTTTGGCTTTAACGTCACCTGGCGCTGGAACCAGAGCGGGCTGATCTTGGCGCACATGGGCGGCGCGGCGGCTCCCATCGAGGTGGAGCAGCAAATCCTGATCGGGCGACCGGATGTGCTGTTTGTGCCGGTGGGCGGCGGCCCCAAGGCCTATAACGCGACGGAAGCTCGACAGGCTGTGCTGGGGCTAAATCCGCGCATCATTGTGCCAACGCATTTCCGGACAGCGGCGGCCGATCCCAATGCCTGCGACATCTCGCCTGTAGACGAATTTCTGGCGCTGATGGAAGGCGTGCCTGTGCGGCGACCCGGCGACACGATCACGCTGCGCCGCTCGGAGCTGCCGTCGGAAGGCTCGCGAATTGAGCTACTGAGCTACAGATTTTAGGGCGATCGCTCGTTAGCATGGATTTATCAGCGGCTGAGTCGTCCCGTCGCCGTGTCAGGCGGATCCCCAAGTCACCCCAGTTTTCTCAATTTCCCATGCAGACAGAATTTGCCCAGCGTCGCCAGCAGTTGATGGACAAAATCGGCAAGGGCACGGCGATTTTTCGCAGTGCGCCCCAGGCCGTGATGCACAACGATGTGGAATACAACTTTCGGCAAGACAGCGACTTCTTTTACCTGACGGGGTTCGATGAGCCAGAAGCCGTGGCCGTGCTGGCTCCGCACCACGAGGAGCATCGCTTTGTGCTGTTTGTGCGGCCTAAAGACCCAGAAAAAGAAACCTGGTCGGGCTATCGCGTGGGCGTGGAGGCTGCCAAAGAGCGCTTTGGAGCCGACGCGGTGTATTCAATCGAGGAACTGGACGAAAAGCTGCCGCAATATGTCGAAAAGGCGGATCGGATTTATTACCGGCTGGGGCGCGATCGCCCCTTTAACGACAAGATTTTAGGCCTATGGCAGCGGCTAATGCGCGGCTATCCCCGGCGCGGCACGGGCCCCACGGCGATCGAAGACCCCGCCCCGACGCTACATTCCCTCCGCCAAATCAAGTCGCCCGCCGAGCTAGAGCGGATGCGGAAAGCGGCTGACATTGCCGTGGCTGCCCACAACCGCGCCATCGCCTACGCCAAGCCCGGCGTGTATGAATATCAGGTGCAGGCCGAAATCGAACACACCTTCCGGCTCAGCGGCGCACTCGGCCCCGCCTATCCGTCTATCGTCGCGTCTGGAGCCAACGCCTGCATCCTGCACTACACCGAAAACACGCGCCAGATTCAGGCACAGGATCTGCTGCTGATCGACGCGGGCTGTGCCTATGAGTATTACAACTCCGACATCACGCGCACCTTCCCAGTCAGCGGCAAATTCACCGACGAGCAGCGCATCCTCTACGACATTGTGCTGCGGGCCCAACTCGCGGCGATCGCCCAGATTTCCCCCGGCAATCCCTACAGCCAGATGCACGATACCGCCGTGCGCGTCATTGTGGAAGGGCTGATGGATTTGGGCTTGCTCCAGGGCGATATTGAGGAAATTATCAAAGAAGAAAAATATAAGCCCTTCTACATGCACAAAACTGGGCACTGGCTGGGGCTGGATGTGCATGATGTCGGTGTGTATGCCCACGGCGACACCGCCCACAACCTGGAGCCAGGCCACGTCACGACGGTAGAACCAGGCATCTACATTGGCCCCAACATCAAGCCCGTCGAAGGGCAGCCTGAGGTGCCCGAACGCTGGCGGGGCATCGGTATCCGCATTGAAGACGATGTGCTGGTCACGCCGACGGGTCACGAGGTGCTGACGGCGGGCGTTCCCAAACTCATTGAGGATCTGGAGTCTTGACGGAGCATGACCGAATCCGCAAGGTGTGTGAGACATGCGAGATCTGCCAGAGACGTACAGCGCGAGATGCGCACGGCGCGAGATTCGGATAAATGGATGACGAATTGATAAGCGATCGCCCGCCCTCACCCCAGCAAAATCTAATCACCGCGCCGCCAATCGAAACTCCCGCCCGTGCTAAAGTTTTGTCTAGTGAAGTTTTGCCAGGGGTGGCGTTCCTGCCTGACTCCTGATCTCTTACCTCCTGGATCTCTCCCATGTCTATCCTCGGCAACCCGCTCAACCTGATTACCTCTGGTAAGTCTTTCATCCGCGCTCTAGAAGCGTCGGGCACGCTGGGTATATACGTGCCGCTGGAGGGCGGGCTAGAGGGCCGCTATCAACGGCGACTGCGGGGCGCAGGCTACAAGGTTTTGAACATCACAGCGCGGGGGCTGGGCGATCTGTCGTCCTATCTGTTGGCTGTCCACGGTGTGCGCCCGCCCCACCTGGGCAAAAAGAATTTGGGACGAGAAGGCGCGGTCGGCTATCGCTACTTTGTGCCGCCTGTGGCCACCTATGAAGCCGATGTCCTGCCCAAGGGCGCGAAGGGGCTGGTGATTTGGATGTTGGAGGGACACATCCTGTCGCGCTCCGAGCTGGAATTTTTGGTAACGCTGCCCCAGACCGATCCGCGCATCAAGGTGGTGCTGGAGATGGGGGGCGATCGCCAATTTACCTGGAAGCCGCTGAAAGACATCCTGGCGGCTGCTTAGAGATACTTTGCTTTGGTTTTTGGACTTGGCGAGGTTGCTATCGCACCGCGATATGTGGTTGGTTTCGCGGTGATGCAGGGCGATCGCCTCTAGATTTGGGGATCGCGTCGCTCCACCTGACTTAAGAAGTTGGCTGCAAAAGGTTTTGATGCTCTTTGCAAACGGCATTTTTGGTGTAAACTGAGGGCCAAGGTGGGTGATCCCCATCCGGGTGCATGGTCTATGCACAAGCTCTGGGTTCATCGCCAGAGGGTGCTATCCTCGTTCTCTGCTTCCCTGCTGTCTGAGTCAGGGCAACCAATTTGTACACTCCCTTGCAGTCCCTAAGGGAGGGTCGCTGGTTCAAGTTAATCTGCGGAGCCAGCTTTCAGCACCTCCCTGCAATTCGGAATTTAACCCTAGCCTACGCGCTGGCGGGTGCCGACTGTGTTGATGTGGCGGCAGACCCAGCCGTTGTTCATGCGGCAAAAGAGGGGCTGGCGGCGGCAGCGAGGTTGGGGTGCGATCGCCTCCCTTGGCTGATGGTCAGCCTCAACGATGGCGAAGATCCCCACTTCCGCAAGGCGGTTTTCGATCCGGCCCGCTGCCCGGCCGACTGTCCCCGCCCCTGCGAAACTATTTGCCCGGCCCAAGCAATTACCTTCGAGCGCTCGGCAGGCGGCCACTCTGGCGTGATCGAGAGTCGCTGCTACGGCTGCGGGCGCTGCTTGCCGCTCTGCCCAATTCAGCAGATCGAAACCCAATCCACCACCATCACGCCGGAGATGATTCCGGATCTGCTAGGCCAGGTCGATGCGCTGGAAATCCACACGCAGGTCGGGCGGCTGGCAGAATTTCAGCAATTGTGGCGGGCGATCGCCCCCGTTGTCCACAGGCTCAAGCTGGTGGCGATTAGCTGTCCCGATGGCGACGGGCTGATCGACTATCTGCGCTCGCTTTACCAGCACATTTCACCAGAGGATCATCCGCTGTCCTGTCCGGTGATCTGGCAAACCGACGGACGACCCATGAGCGGCGATATTGGAGCTGGGACCACCCGCGCCACCGTCAAGCTGGGGCAAAAAGTGCTGGCGGCGGGCCTACCAGGCTATGTGCAGTTGGCGGGCGGCACCAACCACCACACCGTTCCAAAATTGCGATCGCTGGGCTTGTTGTCTGAGGAATCAACCCTGGGCGATTCCCATGAGGATCGTTTTGCGAATTGCGTCAAGACGCAACCCCAACCCGCCGCTTCAAACTTTATTGCAGGTGTGGCCTACGGCAGCTATGCCAGGGTGCTGCTCTCGCCCATCCTCGACCAGCTAGATGCGATCGCCACTCGCCTGCCCAGCGGTTCTGCCCCGTCTTTGCAAACCAATGCCCTAGAGGTTCAGTCCAGTGACAGCATCCAACCCCTGCCACAAAAATCGGTTGAAAACACTCCCGCGTATTTGGAGAACCATCCAGATTTACTGGCGCAGGCGGTGACACGGGCGATCGCCTTGGTGTCGCAACTCAAGCCACCACCAGTCGGCTCGGCCCTTGCCCCAGCCCCAGCCGACGGCCTGTCCCTGGCAGCCAAATCCGCCGCCCCTTGGCAACGGTCTTCGTGCAATCCGTCCCCAGTCGAGCCAGTCGTGCTAAAGCCTGGATAGACCCCAGTTGCGTCCTAGCGCCTGTCCTCTTGTCTGCTTCTCTCGAACTCCTCACCCTCCTCTCTGAATCCCTTACCCTTTAGTATCCGGCCATGAACGTCCAGCAGCTTCGACCCAACCCTTTTCAACTGATGAGCGCTCGTTTTAATGCAGCGTCAGGCTTACAGCCAGCGCTTTTTCCACCGACGTTGTTCGTTATTTATTAGCAAACCACCTATGATATTCAACGGGAACGATTCTGCCGAATATCGCCCCTCCGTTACCCCCGCTGCGGCTAGCGCAGATGCCAACCCTGCCCAGCGGCTGCAAATCACCGACGATTTGGATCAACTGCTGGCGATTTTGCCTGACCCCATCCGCGATCGCCTGGAGCAGCACCCCCAGCGCAATGTGCTGGTAGAGGTTGTGCTGGATCTAGGTCGTCGCCCCGAAGCCCGCTTTCCTAGCAAGTCTGAGTATCTTTCCGAAGATGTCATCACCAAGGCAGACTTGCAGCACTGCATTGACCGCGTGGGCATCTTTAGCGGCGACAACCGGGCAGGCATTGAGAAAACGCTGCACCGCATTAGCGCGATTCGCAACCGCGCTGGCGAAATCATCGGCCTCACCTGCCGCGTTGGGCGGGCAGTCTATGGCACGATTGGCATGATCCGCGATTTGGTGGAATCGGGGCGATCGATCCTGATGCTGGGGCGACCGGGCGTGGGCAAAACTACAGCCTTGCGCGAGATCGCCCGTGTGCTGGCGGATGAGCTAGAAAAGCGGGTTGTGATTATCGATACCTCTAACGAAGTGGCAGGCGATGGCGACATTCCCCACCCCGCCATCGGTCGGGCGCGGCGGATGCAGGTGGCCCATCCCGAAAACCAGCATCAGGTGATGATCGAAGCGGTGGAAAACCATATGCCAGAGGTGATCATCATCGACGAAATCGGCACGGAGCTGGAAGCGCAGGCGGCCCGCACCATTGCTGAACGCGGCGTGCAACTGATCGGCACGGCCCACGGCAACCAGATCGAAAACCTGATGAAAAACCCCACGCTGTCGGATCTGGTGGGGGGCATTCAGTCTGTGACGCTGGGCGATGAGGAGGCCCGCCGCCGGGGCAGCCAAAAGAGCGTGCTGGAGCGCAAAGCGCCGCCGACCTTCGACATTGCGGTGGAAATGCTGGAACGGCAAAAGTGGGTGGTGCATGAGTCGGTGGCGGACACGGTGGATGCGCTGCTGCGCGGCCGCGTGCCCAATCCGCAGGTGCGCCAGGTCAACGATGCAGGCGAAGTCACCATTACCCACGAGCAGAGCGGCGCTGGGCTAGACCCAAAGCCCGTGCGATCGCTCCCCTTTGGCGATAGCAGCACGGCCCTGCGCGATGCGGGTGCAGCGCGGGTGGCGGGCTGGCGATCGTCCGGCCAGATGATGCCGCTACCGCCGCCGCGCTATGAGCGGGTGGCTAGGTTCCCGCGCGATCCGGATGCGTTCAGTGGCTCGATGTCACCGGAGCGTCAGTCCTTTGACCAAATGCTGAATGACTCGCTAGAGCGATCGCGCATGAGTGAGGAGGCCGACCCCTTTGGCGAAGTACCCACGGCGGGGCCCAATGGCGAAGACCTGCCGTTGCATATTTACCCCTACGCCGTCAGTCGGCATCTGGTAGAGCAGGTGATTCACACGATGAACCTACCCGTTGTGCTGACGAAGGATCTGGACGGGGCGGATGCGGTGCTGGCGCTGCGATCGCACATCAAGAACCACTCCAAGCTGCGGCAAATTGCTAAGACTCGCCAGCTTTCCATCTTCACCGTCAAGTCCAATAGTATGCCGCAGATCATCCGCGCCCTCCAGCGGATGCTGAAGATGGAAGATGCTTTTCTGGACGAGCCGATCAACCTCAACCTATTTTCGCGCAGCGGCGACGAAGACGAAATCGAGGCATTGGAAGAAGCGCGGCTGGCTGTGGAGCAGATCGTGATTCCCAAAGGGCAACCCGTGGAGTTGCTGCCCCGCTCAGCCAAGGTTCGCAAGATGCAGCATGAGCTGGTGGAACACTATCACCTGAAGTCGTCTAGCTTTGGCGAAGAGCCGAATCGACGGCTGCGGATTTATCCGGCATAGACCCGGCATAGCGCTTATGAACTCGACGCAGAAATCGACTGGGGGAACCGTGCTGGCGATCGCCACACCGATTGCCATCCTGGGAACCCTGGCGGTAAACACGCTGTCTAACACAAACCCACCCGGCGGCGCAAACGTCGGCGAGATTGCCAACACGCTGCTGAGGGACGTGCGGGTTTTGCCTGCGAACTACGCCTTTATTATCTGGGGCTTGATTTACGTCGGGCTGGTTGCCTACGGCATTTACCAAATCCGTCCGGCTCAGACCGGCGACCCGGCGATTGTGCGGGTAGATGCGCTGCTGATCGTGGCGTGCGTGGCGCAGATTGTTTGGATCTACCTGTTTACCTTCCAGCAGTTTTGGGCATCGACGCTGGCAATGGGGGTGATTTTGGGGTCGCTGATTCTGGCGTATTTGCGGCTGGGCATTGGGCAAGAGCGCGTGGGGCGCGATCGCCGCTGGAATGCCCACATTCCCTTCAGCATTTACCTGGCGTGGATCTCGGTGGCGACCATCGTCAACGTTGCCTCCGCCCTATTTGCCAACAACTGGAACGGCGGCCTCAGTCCCGACCTGTGGGCGGTGCTGCTGCTGGTCATTGGAACAGCGATCGCCCTCATCGTCTTCTTTCAGCGGCGAGACGTGGCGTTTCTGCTGGTCTTCGTTTGGGCCTACGGGGCGATCGCCGTTCGCCAAGCTGCCTTTCCGCCCGTGCAAATTGGGGCGATCGCCTGCGCGGTCGTTTTAGCTGGCCTCGTTCTGTGGAGCCTGTTGCGGCCGAGTCGGCGGTTTGAGGGATAGGGAGGAAGGAAGAACGAAAAACGAAAAGCGAAAAACAGAACCTCTTCGTTCTTCGTTCTTCGTTCTTCGCTTTTTCCACCCTCCCCCTAAAGCCCCTCCAGCCGCCTGCGCCACTCCGCATCGATTTTGTCTGCCTGGGCCAACTCCTGGGCGGTTAGGTCTTGCTGGGTGTTGTAGGCGAGGTTTGCTTCATCCACGACAGATTCCAGCGCAAACTGTTGGGCAAAGGCCAGCTTTTCCTGAAGCTTGGGGGCGAGGCGGTTGAGCGCTTCGGCTCGGCTCTGGCGCATTTCGTTGCGGGCGGCGATCGCCTTATTGCGCCCCTGAATCCACAGATAGCGCACCAGCGGCACGATTAGAAAACCCACCGCATAGGCCAGCAGCAGCCCATAGATGCCACCGACAAAGCCAACAATGCCACCCAGCGATGCCGCGCCGCCTCGTAGCAAAGAACCGAGCATCAGCGCGCCGACAATATTCACCACGCCCAGCCCAGCCGCCATCATGATTTGCCCAGAGGTGGCCTGACTAAAGCGCCACGGCAGTTCCTTGAGGTACGAAGCCACCGAAAGGTGCTTTTGCTGCTGCGCAGTGACTTGCAGTTCGGGAAAGTGATAGACGAGTTCGCCGTTGGGGCTGACCTCTGGGCGACCGTTGAAGCGGGTCAGCACGGGCAGCATATAGTCTTCCAGGTCGGTGGTGGCGGTGTTCACCTCATCGAGGTAGGGCGTGATTTGCTCCGCGACCACCACGCCGCGCTGGTTGCGAATGACATTGGCGATCGCCCGCCAGCGCCGTTCCTCCAGGTTTGCATTTGGGTTGCCGTCGCCAAACAGGAACGAAAATACCGACTCCAAAAAGCTCATTTGGTTTTGGGGGTCGCTGGCGTTTTCGGACTGCTCGCGGCGATAGCGGCGGTCGGTGTCGGGCAGAAAAATCCAGTACCAGTCGGGGCCAATCCACATGCGGGGCAGCATTACCATACCGCCGCCGTCAAAGTCGCGGTCGTTGTCGCTCTGAGCGGCGCTGAGGGCCAGCATGGCGGCAATAATGGCGATCGTAATTAAGATAATCGATGCCACCAGCGCAATCCCAAAGCTGATGCGAATCAGGTAGAACATCACCCGCCAGACCTTGCTCCACCAGGCTTGCAGCCGCAGCCGGAAGTATTTGTTTTGCAACACCTGGCGAAAGTTTCGCGGAAAGACGTAGGCAATATCGCCCGCGTCTGATACCTGCATGTGGCCACCCGCCTCCGAAGCCAGCGCCAGCAAGCCCTGCTCGGCCCGCTTCACGTCCAACCCTGCCAGCGAGGCCAGATCGCCCGCCGTGACTCGATAGTTCAGCCGCTCGACGGCTTTCATCAATTCGGCATCAAATGCCATAGTGTTTCCCTTTTACCCAGAAACCATCTTCACTCTAGAAATTTTTGAAGCAAAGTGACAATAAACCTCTTGCATGAATGCTGTTTTGAGGGCGTGAATCGTAGCGCGGCGGTACCGCGCTACGATTCACACAAGAAGTCTAATGTTGGGACTGACGGAGTTGGACGACAAGCGGGTCGAGATTTCCCAACTCAAAGATGGATTTTCAGCCCATTGAGCCTTTAAAAGCGTTACAGCCCAGCCGTGATGCCCCATCATCGACAAAGCCGTCAATTTTCGGAACCCATGCCCCCGCCACTGCCAAAGGTTGCAAATCAGCGATAAAGTAGCAGATAGGATTTTCCAGGCTCTTTCCCAAACGCAGCTATGCCCAGATCTCAACGCAACGACAACTTCATTGATAAGACCTTTACCGTCATGGCAGATCTAATCCTCAAGGTGCTGCCGACGAACAAGGCCGCCAAGGAAGCCTTTGCCTACTATCGAGATGGCATGTCGGCTCAGGCGGATGGGGAATATGCCGAAGCTCTGGCAAACTACGAAGAAGCGCTGAAGCTAGAGCAAGACCCCTACGATCGCAGCTTTGTGTTGTACAACATGGGGCTGATTTACGCTAGCAATGGTGAACATGACCGCGCATTGGAAAGCTATCACCAGGCGCTGGAACTCAACCCTCGAATGCCGCAGGCGCTCAACAATATCGCGGTGATTTATCATTACTTGGGCGAACAGGCAGAACTGGCAAACAACACCAGCGAAGCCGACAAGCATTATGACCAAGCGGCGGAATATTGGGAACGTGCCATCCGCCTTGCGCCCAACAACTACATCGAAGCCCAAAATTGGCTGAAAACCACGGGCCGCATGAAGATTGACGTATTCTTCTAGGCTTTTTGGATTCCCTTTTCTAGCGTTTTATCCCATGCTCGATCGCGAACAGGTTCA
>JBDNCP010000106.1:0-16785 GCA_046719575.1 Cyanobacteriota bacterium | reverse complement strand
GATTGTGTCTCTGATAGGCTCCTGCCAAACCTCTGATGCCGTAAGGCGTTGAGCACTTCAAAGACAAACATGGCGCACAGGGGGCGCACGAACTGCCAAACCTCTGATGCCGTAAGGCGTTGAGCACTTGGCACGGTTGGCAACTAGAGATAGGTTCATATTTCTGCCAAACCTCTGATGCCGTAAGGCGTTGAGCACCCGCATAGGGTGGCGATAATTTCTATCATTCGCCCTGCCAAACCTCTGATGCCGTAAGGCGTTGAGCACATTCCTTGCAATCCAGATGCCGTAAACGACGCGCTCACTGCCAAACCTCTGATGCCGTAAGGCGTTGAGCACCGGATTGCAGCAGGCGGGCGGCGGCGGCTTTATCACCCTGCCAAACCTCTGATGCCGTAAGGCGTTGAGCACTCGGTTATTCGATTGTTGAAATTCTTGAAGCAATGCTGCCAAACCTCTGATGCCGTAAGGCGTTGAGCACAATGCACAACCAAGCGGAACATTGCACAAGCCAGGGCTGCCAAACCTCTGATGCCGTAAGGCGTTGAGCACAAGAGTGTTAGCGTATTGATTTCCGCGCAGTTCGCGCTGCCAAACCTCTGATGCCGTAAGGCGTTGAGCACAACTAGGGCATAAGAACGAGCCGCGATCGCCTGCGCTGCCAAACCTCTGATGCCGTAAGGCGTTGAGCACAATTTGTTTTTGACCTGGCAGATTTATAATGCACCCATCCTCTGCCAAACCTCTGATGCCGTAAGGCGTTGAGCACTGACCACTCACCTGGCAAACGAAATCATCCGCCTACTGCCAAACCTCTGATGCCGTAAGGCGTTGAGCACACCGATGAGGGAATTTCGGAAGAGATTCGCTCTGATCTGCCAAACCTCTGATGCCGTAAGGCGTTGAGCACAGTTAAAGCTGATTATCTGGCTAGGATTGGTGCTGCCAAACCTCTGATGCCGTAAGGCGTTGAGCACCCCACCAGATTCAGAATTTGCAACATTGACTCTCTAACTGCCAAACCTCTGATGCCGTAAGGCGTTGAGCACACCGGGAAACACTTAAACCATTAGTAGAGAGCCTGTTCTGCCAAACCTCTGATGCCGTAAGGCGTTGAGCACTTCAAGAAGATTGTGGATGGTGTTTTAGTGGCTTGTCTGCCAAACCTCTGATGCCGTAAGGCGTTGAGCACAGATAAGTTAGCCGCTTGTTCTTTAGTCACTCGGACTGCCAAACCTCTGATGCCGTAAGGCGTTGAGCACCGACTATATGATGAGAGCTACGATGCCCACAGCTTCTGCCAAACCTCTGATGCCGTAAGGCGTTGAGCACACGAAACTGTCAGTTTGACTGAGTCCATAGAAGAGATCTGCCAAACCTCTGATGCCGTAAGGCGTTGAGCACTAGCTAAATAAGCCGGGTATCAAGTATACCTGGCTTCTGCCAAACCTCTGATGCCGTAAGGCGTTGAGCACCTCCGTTGCCTGTGCCACCACTTGCCACGCCGCCCGCTGCCAAACCTCTGATGCCGTAAGGCGTTGAGCACGCTTGTGACTTAAGGGCGATCGCACCGCTGGTTTTCTGCCAAACCTCTGATGCCGTAAGGCGTTGAGCACTGTGGGGGGAAACAGCACAAACGCCGATCAGCCCCGCCTGCCAAACCTCTGATGCCGTAAGGCGTTGAGCACTCGGCGAATTGGTTGTAACGCCCAGCACATTTTTCTCTGCCAAACCTCTGATGCCGTAAGGCGTTGAGCACAGGGAACAGAATCTGATCACGACATAGCGATAAAAAGCCCTGCCAAACCTCTGATGCCGTAAGGCGTTGAGCACTGCATCGTCCTTGGGAATCAGAAGACTATCCTTGGCTGCCAAACCTCTGATGCCGTAAGGCGTTGAGCACCTATCAAAGTAACAACTAAACGTGGTTCATCTTACAGGAATTACCTAAAACTCAGAAGATCCCATTACTTTTTGTTTATTAGAGGACAGAACACTAAATTCTGCCCTTTTTTCATCGTTTCATCTACCTTTCAACACATCTGGTTTTGATGCTTTACGCTGACGCTAGCACGTTCTACTGGTCTGACAGGGCTTGAATAATGGATTAGCGTGGGATGCTTCGATTTCGCTCAGCGCACAATCGTTGAGGGGTGAGCGGAGTCGAACCCCGGACTATCGCATCGATTTAGCCCTGTCAAACCACTACTGGCGCTAAGAGTGGACGGCTTCGACCTCGACAGGAGAAACCCATGCTCGAACGGTATCCGCGATTTGCGGGCCGGTGAGTCCCAGGCTGCTGAGCGATTGCTCTGGCTTGGCGTGATCGACCAGCACATCCGGCACGCCCAGGCGCTTGATCGGTACGGCAACATCTGCATCGAGCAGCGCCTCGGCCACCGCCGAGCCAAAGCCGCCCATCAAGCAGCCCTCTTCTAGCGTCACCACACGCCCGATCTGCTGCGCCAGCGGCACGATTAGCTCTGTATCTAGCGGCTTGGCAAAGCGGGCGTTGACCACGGTCGCCTCGATGCCATGTTCGCTGAGGATTTCGGCGGCCTGCATGGCGGGATAGACCATCGTGCCGTAGCCCAGCAGCAAGACATCATCGCCCTGGCGTAGAATCTCGGCTTTGCCGATCGGCAGTGGCTCCCAGCCTTCTTCCATGAGTGGTACGCCCTGGCCACTGCCACGGGGATAGCGGAGGGCGATCGCCCCGTCGGTATAGTTTACCCCGGTCACAATCATCCGCTGAAACTCGGCTTCATCCTTCGGAGCCATCAGCACCATATTGGGGATGCAGCGCAGATAGGCAATGTCATACATCCCCTGGTGCGTCGGGCCGTCTGCGCCGACGATGCCCGCCCGATCTAGACAGAAAAACACGGGCAACTTTTGGATGCACACGTCATGCACGATCTGGTCAAAGGCACGCTGCAAGAAGGTGGAATAGATGGCCACCACCGGGCGCATTCCCTCGCAGGCTAACCCCGCCGCCAGCGTGACGGCGTGCTGTTCGGCAATGCCCACGTCGATGTATTGCTTCGGTAGCTTTTGCTGGAGCTTGTCCAGCCCCGTGCCCGTCGCCATAGCAGCGGTGATGCCGACGATTTTGGGATTGTTTTCTGCCAGCTTCACCAGCGTATGAGCAAACACTTTGGAGTAGTCGGCGGGCTTGGGCTTGTTCGACGGTTTTGCTTTGCCCGTGGCCAGGTCAAAGGGCGACTGGGCATGATAGCCGACCTGATCTTTTTCGGCGATCGCATAGCCCTTGCCCTTGGTCGTCGCCACATGCACCAGCACCGGCCCCTGAATCTTGTGTGCCTGGGTAAAGGTGTGAATCAACTCCTCCAGGTTGTGCCCATCCACCGGGCCCATGTAGGTAAAGCCCAGTTCTTCAAACACCGCACCCACCTTGGGCACGGCCAGCCGCTTCATGCCTTCCTTCACCCGCTGAAGCTCCGGCGTGAGCGAGTCGCCCACAAAGGGAAGATGCTTGAACTGCTCCTCCAGATTGT
The DNA here is from genome assembly GCA_046719575.1 of Cyanobacteriota bacterium. Classification (GTDB taxonomy): domain Bacteria; phylum Cyanobacteriota; class Cyanobacteriia; order Elainellales; family Elainellaceae; genus Thermoleptolyngbya. The sequence goes on along the minus strand of JBDNCP010000106.1, from coordinate 13,267 downwards.
CGGTGAGGAACTGCATCGGCGGGCTGAGGCGCATTTTGTTGAGATAGCGGGGAATCGCGCCGACGTTGGGCGAAATCGACATTTCGTTATCGTTTAGCACCACCATCAGGTTGGTCTTGGGCAGATGCCCGGCGTGGTTGATGGCTTCTAGCGCCATGCCGCCCGTCAGTGCGCCATCGCCAATCACCGCCACAACCTTATATTTCTCGCCTTTGAGATCTCGCGCCAGCGCCATGCCCAGCGCCGCAGAGATACTGGTGGAGGCATGGCCCGCCCCAAAGTGGTCAAATTTGCTTTCACTGCGCTTGAGGTAGCCAGCGATACCATCCTTCTGGCGCAGCGTGTGGAAATTGTTGTAGCGTCCGGTGATCAGCTTGTGGGGATAGGCCTGATGCCCCACGTCCCACACCACCTTGTCATGGTCTAGATCCAGCGTTTGATAGAGCGCCAGGGTCAGTTCCACCACCCCCAAACCGGGGCCCAGATGCCCGCCACTCGCCGCCACAGTTTCCAGATGCTTTTCCCGAATTTGGCGGGCGATTTGCTCTAGCTGATGCGTCGAGAGTCCGTGGAGTTGGTTGGGGTGCGTGATTTCGCTCAAATGCATAATTTACCCCGTTAAGCCTAGATGAAGATCGGGTTACTCTTCTCAATCTAAAGCAAATGGGCAGATAAAATTGGTGCGCTTTGATAAGCAAAATTCACAAGATTTAGCCAGAGTTTTGTCCTATTTGTGCTACTCGATGAGTGAATTCTGCCTAGGAGACTCAATATAAGCGGCTCAATATAAGCTCAATATAAGCTCAATATAAGCGGCTGAAGAGCAGGCAACTGAGCTAGCAATAAGCGGCGATCGCCCCAATTTGCAACTGAAACGGGCCGGGCGAAAAGTGGGGATTCAGCATTCCGTCTAGCTCAAACTTGCTGAGCATCAGTTGCAGGGAATAGACCCGCGATAAATCCAGCGACACGCCAGAAACCGTCTTCGCGCGAATCACAGGCACAAACTGGACAAAGGGCAGTTGCACAGAGATCCACGAATCGCTCAGCGTGTCGAAGCTGCTGCAAAACGCCAGCCCGTCCCAGCGGTTTTCGGGTCGCAAAAAGAACTTGTAGCGGTTGCCGTCGCCCCGCAGCCGCAGTTCGATTCCGGTGTAGCCTGACAGATCTAGCGGTGGCTCAAAGTCTCGCGTCCGCACTGAGGCAAAGCCGCCCGAATTTTCTGTGGACACGCGCCCGGAGAACACGCCCGACGTTCCCACTTGGCGAAACTGGCTCTGGCTGAGGCCGCCCATCACGCCATCGTTGAGCGGCCCCCAGACTGCTGCTAGGGTTGGCTGGGGCTGGGTAAAGTCAAACAGAGTGAGGGTTTTGGACATGAACAGGCGACGAGATTGGGCCTTGGGAGTGGCTTCAGGCTTGAAACTGAGGGAGTGGGAACTTTAAGCCGCGACGCTAGGCAAGGGGCGGCTGGGGGCGGGGTTCCAGCCCTTGAAAAAAGACATAGCCAACATACAGCGAAACGAGGGCTGCAAAAAAGCACCAGACCGAAATAAATCCGGCGCTAAAAAAGCTGGCAGTCAGCAGCAGTGCGACCAGCACCAGCCCGCCTAGCCGCTGAATATGGCGATCGCCACTCAGCACTAGCGGAGCCAGAATCGTCAGGACGTACAGCGTATAGCCCAGCAGCACCAGGGAGCGTGTGGGATAGAGCCAAAGCTGAAGCTGGTAGACCAGCGAATGGTTATGGAGGCTGACAGCAAGTTGCCGCAAGTTGAGCCAGATGGGCAGGTTGAAATAGAGTCCGTAGAGCAAGCCAATGCCTGTGAGCGTTTGCCAGATTTGCCTGCGGCGGCGATCGCCCTCCACCCGCGCAGCCGTCAGCGGAGTCCACACCAGCCAAAACCCGTGGGAGAAGCACACAAACCCGGTCGCCGCCAGCGCCACCAGTCGCGCATCATTTGCGCCCAGCCCTACCCACACCAGCCCCTCGATCGCCTGCTGAATGCCAAACGCCAGCGGAAACGCCGCCAGCGGCAAATAGCGCCTGTCCTCTGCTTGAGCTTTTTTGAGGCAGGCAATGCCTACTGGAATCAGCGCTGCGCTCAAGCTGAAGCTAGCAGTTGCAGAAAAACACATAGCTAAAACATCCTGCTAAATATCCTCCTAACGCCGTTATAGCGCCCGCAGTTTCAGAACGGCTGGCGGTTATTCTAGGCAGTCTGGCGGCTGCTGCCTCCAGTGAGCCGCGAAATCAAGCGCTTCAGCCGGGGTAGCGATTTTTCCTTCGGCGCGGGCCAGTTGCAAAACTTCAAGCAGTTGCCCAATTTTGGGGCCTGGCGGCAGGTTCAACTGCGTCATCAGGTCGCGCCCAGACAGTAAGGGATGGGGATGGGCGATCGCATCGTTGGGGTCGAGAAATCGGGTCACTAGGGGGGCGATCGCCGCTTCGGAAATGCCCGATGCCAGCGCCACCACGCTCAGCGCCCCAAAAGCCGCGCCCACGCCCTGGAAAAAGAAATATTGCTCTGTTGCCGTGGCGCTGGGCAGTACTACAGCAGGCATCTGCGGCAAGTAGCGCAGCACCGTTTGCACCGCATGGATTTCGTTGCGGCTATATTTCAGGTGTCGCAGTTCCACCTCGGCTTCGGCCGGATCGGGCGACACCAGCGCCGTCAGCTTGGCGATCCGCATCCAGCTTCGCCCCAGCCCCGACACCTTTTGCTGATCGCGCAGCCAGCCGGAAAGCTCTGCTCCCAGCGCGGGCCAGCGCGTTTCTAGGGCGATCGCCGCCTCGTCCATCCGCGCCACTCGCTCCATCCCCGTTGCCGTCGCGTGGGGTAGCCAAGTGCAAAACAGCCCATCGTCCCACGCCATTCGCAAAAATCGCGTGCCCCGCGCCGTGCCCAGCAGATAGTTTAATTCTGCCTGCACCCGCTCTGGCGCAATGGCCGCCAGCAGATCGGCCAGCCGCTGGATCGTGGTCTGTGTATCTGGCTCTAGCTCGAAGCCAAGCTGCGCTGCCTGTCGATAGGCCCGCAGTAGCCGCAAGGGATCTTCCTTCAGGTTCTCCGGCGCGACCATGCGGATTAGCCGCTGCTGCAAGTCGTCGTAGCCGTTCAGCGGGTCAAAAAGCTGCTCGGTGTGGGGGTCATAGGCGATCGCATTTACCGTGAAATCGCGCCGCTGCAAATCTGCCTCCAGCGTCGGCCCCACCTGCTGGGCAAAGTCCACCGTGGCCCGCTCAAACACTGCCCGCGCAATTTGCCGCTCGGCATCCAGCAGCACATAGCCCGTGCGATAGTGATTGGCGATCGCCCGCGCCACCGCCACCGCGCCCTCCGGCAGCACAAAGTCCAAATCCAAATATTCTGCCTGCCGCCCCAGCAGTGCATCGCGCACGCTACCCCCCACCAAATAAGCATCCGACGGCAGCCATTCCAGGCTAAAGGGCCAGGTGTGAGGCGACAGTGCCGACGCAGTGGTGAGCGTGTCTGTGGGCAGGGTGAGGTGGGTCAAGGGAGGGGAGACTCAGGGGTTAGGGAGCAGAAATTCCGAGACAATGGCGGAGGTGGCAAATTTTGGGGCAGCAGGTAACAGGACAGTGCTTTTTGCGGCGAGGGAGGCAGTGTTCGAGCCTCGCACTTGCCCGATAGCACCCAGCGAGTAACCCCCTGCCCCCTAGCCCCTGAAAGCGAATACTTCCATTCTGATATATCTCTCTATATCTCTCAGGGGCGATCGCCGCTTTTTCGCAAACTGAGCTAGAGTAGCATAAAAGCAGACAACTCTAAATCCCCACTGGCCTGGCGGCGGGAGAACTTTTAAGATGTGTATTTGCGTTAACTGTCATTACGTCGATCGCTGCACAACGTATCACGCGGTTGAACACCAGCACCAGCAGCCCCATCTGACAGAATTTCCAGATTTTGAGGCGACCGAGCCGACGATTAACGTCAATATCCGCCAGGGTGATGCAGACGACATCATCGAGATGGAGTGGGACGTGGTTGGCTGCCTCAGCTTTGTCGAAGAAATGGGTAAGTGGGCAAAGCTGAGGCCGGGTGAGCTGGTTCCTACATGAGGGTTAGGGATCTTTAGGGATCTATATCTTTTAGGGATCTTCTATATCTATAGATGAATTGGGCAATGGGTTAGGGTTTATGCCATTAAGGACTGAGGGTAAAGCTTGGGCCATGAGCAGTCATGCTCTCGCCCAGTAGCGCCACTCACGCCCCATCACACCAACCCCTCATCACACCAACCCCCCATTCATCCTTCATCGCCCTTTGCCAATGCACTGCCTGAATCTCGCCTGCCCGCAGCCGCAAGATCCTGGAGATGGGGAAACCTGCCAGCATTGCGGGATGACGCTGCTGCTGGGCGATCGCTTTCGGGCGATCAAGCTGCTGGGCCAGGGTGGATTTGGGCGCACCTTCCTAGCCATCGACGAGCGCCAGACTCCGGCTCAGCGTCCCCTTCCCCCTCGCTACTGCGTGATCAAACAATTTTTTCCCCTCCAGCGGGGCGATTCGCGCCGGGCGGCCCAGCTATTCCGGCAGGAAGTTGAGCGGCTACGTCTGCTAGGACAGCATCCCCAGATTCCCCGTCTGCTGTCTCATCTAGAAGATGAGGACGGGCAATATCTCGTGCAGGAATACATTCCAGGGAAAAACTTGGAGGTGCTGCTGCAAGAGCAGAAGGTTTTTTACGAAGGGCAGGTCTTGGATTTGCTCAAAAGCCTGCTGCCCGTGCTGGCCTTCATCCACAGCCATCGCGTCATCCACCGCGACCTAAAGCCCGAAAACATCATTCAGCGGCAGGGCGATCGGGCGCTGGTGTTGGTAGATTTCGGCGCGTCGAAATATGCCACGCAGACAGCACTGGGGAAAACGGGCACGATGATCGGCAGCGCGGGCTATGCTGCGCCAGAGCAGGTCATGGGGCGGGCCGAATTTGCCAGCGACCTCTACAGCCTGGGCGTAACTTGCATTCACCTGCTGACGGGGATGCACCCGTTTGATTTGTATTCGCCCATGCAAGATGCCTGGGTCTGGCGGCAATATCTGCCAGAGCCGATTGGCGATCGCCTCACCCGCGTCCTCAACAAACTCCTCCAGCGCCCCATCAGCAGCCGCTACAAAACCGCCACCGCCGTCATGAAAGATTTGGGAATCACCCCTCCCAAAACCCTTTCCCCAACATCCCGTCACCCATCTACCCATCCACCCATCCACCCATCTACCCATCCACCCCCTCCCGCCCTCCCTTCCTGGCACTGCACCCGCACCCTCTCTGCCCACACTGGCCCGATTACTACCCTTGCCACCAGTCCCGACGGCCTGTGGATCGCCAGCGGCAGCACCGATAAAAGCGTCAAGCTGTGGAGCCTGGAAACGGGCGATTTGCTGCACACGCTGGGCAACGGCGGCTTGTTTGGCAATGGGCATGGCGATCGCCTCAGCGCCCTGGCCTTTACTCACGACAGCATCGAGCTGCTCAGCACCAGCGACGACGGCACGATCAAACAGTGGGACCTGGCGACGCAAACGCTAATACGGACGATCGACGGGCACGACTGGCTTGTGTCGGCGATCGCCCTTAGTCAGCACGCGCCGATATTTGCCACGGGCGGCGGCGACGGCCGCATCAACCTGTGGAATCTGGAAACGGGCGAGCAAATCGCCAGCCTGGGCAAACACCGCGATCGCATCAGCGCCCTGCTACTCAGCCCCGACGGACACACCCTGATCAGCGCCAGCTACGACAAAACCATCCGCCTGTGGAACCTGCGAACCGACGGGCTGATCGGCACGCTGCGGGCCCACACCGACCGCATCACCTCGCTGGCCATCACCCCCGACTGGCAAAGCCTGATCAGCGCCGGAGCCGACAAAACGCTGCGATTTTGGGATCTCAACCGCATGGCCCAGACCCGCCCCGTCGTCGCCCACAAAGACACCATCACCACCCTCGCCCTCAGCCCCGCCGGAACGATCCTGGCCAGCGGCAGTGACGACAACACCATCAAACTCTGGCCCCTCACCCGCCATCCCGAAATTGGGCTGACCGTCGCTCATCGACCCACCGCGCTGCGCGGAGCCTGGGCGATCGCCGCCCTGGCCTTTAGCCCCAACGGAAAAATCCTCGTCAGCGGCGGAGCCGACGAGGTAGTGAGAATGTGGGAAGAAGGATTAGCCTGATGGTTTAACAGAGCAACGCTCTGCTAAATCATTAGACCGTTCATTAATCCGGTGCTTGCGCCAACCCGCTCCCCACGTCCCGCGAGGGCAGCGACAAGCGCCAGGCCCGCTGGGTGAGTTGTGCCCATAGTTCCCGTCCGAGTGCGCCAGTTGCCTCGGCATGGAGGGCAGCGAGTCCGGCGACGTGGGGCGTGGCCATGCTGGTGCCGCTGATGGTGCTATAGCGCGTGGGCATGGGCCAGCTAGAGTAAACATCCACACCGGGGGCGGCCAAGTCGATTTGCCCGCCGTTGCGGTTGATGCCGCCGTTGGAGAAGGGAGCCATCCTGAGGTTGGGGCGGAGAGCGGCGATCGCCATAATGGACGGGCAATTCGCCGGATGGCTGACGGGCACGATCACACCAAATTGCCGGAAGCTGTCGTTACCCGCCGCCGCAATAATCAGGCTGCCGCGCCGCAGCGCCCGCCGCCCTACGTTTTCATACACCGCAGAATGGCTCTGGCCCGGCAGCACCATCGCCCCCAGCGACATAGAAATAATCTGACATCCACTGGCGATCGCCCAGTTGATGCCCGCCAAAATGCCGCCGTCTGCGCCACTGCCCTCATTGCTCAACACCTTGCCTGCATAGATCTCGGAATTGTAGGCAACGCCGTAGCGCGGCAAAATTTCCGGCAGTTTCGACCCGCAGGCCGTGCCAATGCAGTGGGTGCCGTGGCCGTTGCCGTCCTGCACCTCTTCGCCGTCAATAAACGACTTGCTAGACACCGCCCGCCCTACAAAGTCGGGATGGGTCAGGTCAAAGCCTGTATCCAGCACGGCGACCTTTAGCCCCAGCCCGCTATATTGCGACGTGCTGGCTTTCGTCACCTCCAGCCCCCAGGTGATGGAACCGTCAGCCGCAGCCCCGCCGCGACCCAGCACCGCCTCCGCCTCTTGCTCCTGCGGCAGCAGTCGATCTACCAGGTGGTTCACTGCATCCCGATAGCCCTTGAGATAGTCCACCGGAAGGGGAATCATTTCCTTGTCTGCAAAGCCGGGCGGCACGGACAGATAGCCATCGGGGTCGGGTTCTTCGATTGCTCGCACGACCCGCTCTGGTTCTACCGCAATCACCGAGCCACCGCGCATCGTCGCCGCATTTAGCGCTTGCGCCTGGCCGGGTTCCATCGTTACCACGGCTACGCCCAGTTCGTCGAATACAAGCGACTCTTCGCTGGCTAGTTGCTCGCCGCTGGGAGAGTGGTCGCGAAAGTCGGCAGAATGGGCAATATGGCGAATCCCTGCCGAATCGTCCATTGTGCGGAGTCCATCGTCGATATTGTCGGTATCCAGCAGAACCAGATACCTACCGGTGGTTTCGGGCTGTCCTGACGAGGAATAGGGGCTATTTCCGGGTGTCGTCATAGGGTTGATGTCTCATGTCACAGCTACCTTGAAGTCTACGCCGCCAGGTTTGAGGATTTCGGAGGGTTCCGGATCTTCTTAACGATTCACAGAGAATTACAGAATAAGGGGGTGGGGTCTTGGAGAGAGTCGGTTTAGGTCCACCTACATTTGTCCACCTAATATTCGTCTACCTGATATTCGTCTACCTAATATTCGTCTACCTAATATTCGTCCACCTATATTCGTCCACCTACTGAATCATTGACTCGTTAGCTGGGACTTGTTAGCTGGAATGCAGAATGGGGCACTCTGGGTAGGGATTGCTCTGAGGAGAGCAGAATAGAGCCGGAGTGCGATCGCCGTTTCCCTGGGTGAATCTTTGCCAGCTTGCCGATCTGCCGTCAGCCGTTTTGCCATTAACCTTATGAATATTGCCCCCATCTTTTCCGAGTTCTAAACATCTATGGTTGAGCCTGCTGGTTTCGGTTTCCCCCCATCCGAAGACTGCTTTCGCCAGCTTTTTGAGCGCTCTGCCGATGCCATTCTGCTAATCGATGGCGATGTGTTTATTGACTGCAATCCAGCGGCGATCGCCCTGCTGGGCGGTGTAGACAAAGCGCAAGTGCGATCGCTGCATCCGGCGATGCTATCCCCGACGGTTCAACCGGATGGGCGACCCTCCCTTGAAAAGGCAAACGAGATGATGGCGATCGCCCTGCGGCAGGGTAGCCATCGCTTTGAATGGATGCACCGCCGCCTGAACGGGGAAGACCTGTGGGTCGAGGTGTCGCTGACGGCGATTGAGTGGCAGGGGCGCACCCTCTTGCACGCTATATGGCGAGATATTGGCGATCGCCTCCAGCTAGAGGCTCAGCGTCAGGAGGTCGAGAGGGCATTGCAACGAAGTGAAAAACGAATGCGGCTAGCACTAAAAGCCGCGCAAACGGGAATTTGGGAATGGAATATTGAAACCGATCATCTGGAACACTTCAGCGACGAAGCAAAGCATCTGTTTGGAATCACCGATGAAACCTTCGATGGCACCTGGACGACCTGTGCAAAGTCAATTCACCCTGAGGATGTAGTACAGGTGAACCGGGCGATCGAATCGGCGATCGCCAGCAAAACTGCCTATGCTGCGGAGTATCGAGTGATTTGGCCCGACGGCTCTGTTCACTGGCTGGCGGGCCGGGGCGATGTTTTGTGGAGCGAAGAAGGCAAGCCCTTATCAATGGTGGGCACTGTGATGGACATCACGCCGCGCAAGGAAGCAGAAGAGGCCCGCCGCCGCAGCGAGGAGCGCTTTCAGGCATTTATGGATCACAGCCCGACGGCCGCCTGGATAGTCAGCTACGACGGGCAAATGCTCTACATCAACCAGACTTATCTAAGAATGTTTACCCTGCCGACATCCGATGTGGTGGGCAAGTCGCTGTTTGACCTGTATCCGGAGGAGGTCGCAGCGGAATTTTTGCATAACGTGCAAACGGTGATTCGCAACCGTCGTCTGCTGGCCACGATTGAGCCAATTCCGCTGCCCGATGGCACGACTGGCGATTCGCTGGTTTACAAATTTCCCATGTCGGACGGATCGGGACAGCTAGTGGTGGGCGGCATCGCCATTGACATCACCGATCGCAAGCGGGCCGAAGAAGCGATCCAAGACTACGCCGATCGCCAAACCCTGCTGAACCAACTCGCCAACCAGATCCGCAATTCCCTCAACCTAGACACGGTGATTGAAACCACGATTCAAGCCGTGCGAAACCTTCTAGAGATCGACTATTGCGGCTTTTGCTGGGTGTTGCCGGATGCCGACGTGCCGCACTGGCAGATCGTGCAAGAAGCCAAAAGCACTCATGCGCCCAGCCTGCTGGGTCAATATCCGCTGCGGCTGATTGGCGATCGCACAATGCAGCAGTTGATTCAACAGCAGATGGTGTGGGTAGACGACACGGCGCAATGCAGCGACCCGGTTTTCCAAGCGCTGCTGAGGGAATCGGGGGTGCAGTCGGTAGTGCTAGTGCCGCTGCGGACCCATTCTCAGCGACTTGGCTGTTTGATTGGCGACCACTTTCAGCAGGTGCGTCCGTGGACTGAGCAAGAGCGCGATTTGCTGCAATCGGTGGCGACTCAACTGGCGATCGCCATCGACCAAGCGGAACTCTATGCCCAGAGCCGCGCCCAGAGCGAAGAGTTGCAACACGCACTGCAAGAGCTTCAGCGCACCCAGGCCCAGATAGTGCAAAGTGAAAAAATGTCGAGCTTGGGGCAGTTGGTGGCGGGCATCGCCCATGAAATCAACAATCCTGTGAACTTTATCCACGGCAACCTGGCCCACGCCCGCAACTATGTGCGGGATTTGCTGAAGCTAATAGATCTTTACCAGCAGGAATATCCTGAACCCACGACCAACATTGCTCAATATGCCGAAGAGATTGATCTAGCGTTTCTGCGCGAAGATTTGCCCAAACTGCTCGCCTCAATGCGGGTGGGCACCGAGCGGATTCACGAAATCGTGCGATCGCTCCGCATTTTCTCCCGGTTAGACGAAGCCGAATCCAAACCTGTAGACATCCACGATGGCATCGATAGCACATTGATGATCTTGCACAATCGTCTGAAGTCACGCTCCGGTCGCGAAGAGATTCAGGTCATCAAAGAATATGGCTCACTGCCGCCCGTCGAATGCTACGCAGGTCAACTCAATCAGGTGTTTATGAACATTCTGTCGAACGCTATCGACGCGCTAGAGGAACGCGACCAGCAGCGGGCGATCGTCGACCAGCAAACCCAGCCCAGCACCATCCGCATCAAGACTCAGGTGTTGCCCGATCATCAGGTCAGCATTCACATCATCGACAATGGCCCCGGAATGCTGCCCAGCGTCCGGCAGCGCATCTTTGACCCGTTCTTTACCACCAAGCCCGTCGGCAAAGGCACAGGCATGGGCATGTCCATTAGCTATCAAATCGTTACCGAAAAGCACGGCGGCACACTGAAATGCTTCTCAGAACCGGGACAGGGCACCGAGTTTGTGATTCAAATCCCAATCTCTCAGGCGATCGCAGAACTCCCCTAACCCATCTCCCCGCCCCATCCCTTCCCTCCTCACCCCTTCCCTCTTCGTTCTTCCCTCTTTATTCTTCCCCCTTCCCCCTTTCCCAAAAAGCGTATCAAAAAACACAAAACACCCTTCCCCTTGGGGATAATATGCTACGCGCAAGGGGGTTTAAGACTGGTTAGATTTGGGGCATGAGGCGCTGATCTCCGCTGTTCGTGAGTTGCTCTTGTTTGCTGTTTGATTAGGGCGTGGGAGCAAGGCTCTTGCGCTGCTGTACTGTTCAATATCCCCACAGCGTCCCTGCAATGGCCCCCATAGGAACTGTTACTAGGAGCAATGGCGTTCATGGTTGCGACTTCGAGGGCAGACGGTGAAACGTTTCGATTCAGTTCATTCTTGCTTAGCGACGGGCCCGCAGGTTTTTTGCTGAGTTGGGTAGCAGGGTTTGTGGATACCTCAGCGTTTATCATTCTGTTTGGCATTTTCACCGCCCACGTCACAGGCAACATTGCGCTGGCGGGGTCGTCCTTTGTGGCCTCAGACGAAGGTAGCACCGTGACGCGATTGCTCATGCTGCCCATCTTCATGCTGACGGTGGCCATCACGTCGCTTGTGGCTCGATTGGCTCGCAGCAAGAAGTGGCCAGTGTTTGCAGTGTTGCTGACGATGGAGGCGATCGCCCTGGGGGTGTTTCTCGCCGTAGCGACCAGCCTTTCACCCTCCCTACTTGTCGATGTGCAAGAAGACCTGATTTTCCCCATCGCAATGGCGGGTGTAGTGGCAATGGCGATTCAAAACGCGCTGATGAAAGAAGCCAAGGGCGTGTTTAAAAGCTACATCCCGACGACTGTGATGACGGGCAACACCACGCAGATCACCATCGACCTGGTGCAGTACATCGTGGGCAAGCTAACAATGCACAAAAACCCCCAGGCCAGCCAGGAGGTTGCCGAAGCGATTGAGCGCATGAGCCGTGTTTTCCCCGTTATTCTGGGATTTGCCCTAGGCGGCGCGTCGGCGGTTTACTTTGTCATGGTTTCAGAAACCTGGTGGAGTTTGATTATTCCGCTGATTATTATTTCTGTGATGGCGATCGCCGCCTTTAAAGAACATGCCCAAGCCTCTTCTCCTGCGTAATCTAACTTGCGGCATCTCAGCCTAAACCGCGCTTTGCATTATTTCTCGCATTTTCTTTCTCGCATTTTCTTTCTCGCATTTACAGATACACGCAGCTTCATACACTGGTGTAATGCTGATGGGTGAAGAGGAAATCTTCTCATCACCAGCACAATTTTGACTAAAGCTGATTGTCCTAGAGTTCATTGACTTAAAGTTGGCTAACCTAAAGCTGATTGACTTAAAGCTGATTGACTTAAAGCTGATTGACATTCAAGAACCAAATCAGCCTAATTCTCTAAAAAAGAAGGATCTAAATCTGATGAGACGTGCGTTTCTGGCTTTAGCAGTTTCCCTAATCTTGGGATTGAACCTATTATTGGGGAGTGTTGCCCATGCCTTTCCAATTTCCCAGTTTTCTATTTCTGATTTATTGAAAGCATTTCCAGGTTTGACGCAAACCAGTGATCTAGATTTGACCGAATCTCAGAAGGAGCTTCTAAAGCAGCTAAACGAGGAAGTTCTGCCCCAACTTGCCGCTGTTTTGCGCCCCGACCAAATTGATCAGTTTGCCGCAGAAATTGCAGGCGGTGACAGCCTCCGCAAAGCCTTCAAGTCGCTAACCTTGACTCCAGAGCAAAAGTCTGAGCTTGCAAGCCTGCTTAAGAGTCTACCCAAGAGCGACTTTTTTGCCACCCTGACCCCAGAGCAGCGGACTGAGTTCTTTATGCGAAAGAAGGGACTATTCAAGCCATCCATTGAAGAGATCACTGAAAAGATCAAATCCGGTCTGAAGAAGAAGGAACTGTTTGCGCCGACGTCCGAAGAAATTGCTGAGAAAGTGAAGGCAAAAGGCATCACCCCTGGCAAGGATGGCGTTGCGCCGACGGTTGAAGAAATTGCCGAAAAAATCAAGATCGGTCTGAAGAAGAAAGAAGAGTTTGCCCCTTCTCTAGAAACGATTACTGAGAAGATTAAGCAGAAGATCGAGGCGGTTTCCGAGTAATTTCTTCTTCGATTCGTTGCTTTCAAACTTTCTTTCAAATTTCATTGGGGCTGCATGGTTTGGAATGTTCCGCCATGTAGCCTTTTGTTTTGGTTACGGTTTACTGATAAGTAGGTGGATCATGAATACACATAAAACCCAGAGATCCTGCGCCGTCCGCTGAGCAGGCGGCGCAGGATTTAGGATTTATTTTTAATTTGGTCTATCTACTTATGACAGTCTTGTGCGGAATGCGGGACTGACCACCTAGTAGCGGATTTGGAGCGTAACGGTTGTTTGCACTTCCTGTTCTCCACCGATTACGGGCGTGGGCGCAGCGGCGGCAGAGTCCATTGCCATCGACTGGCGCAAGATGGGCATCGGCGGGGGTGCAGATGCGTGGTTGATCTGTACGCCGACAATTTCCTGACGGCGCAGACCTAAGGCTGCGAGGACGGTATCCGCCTGGGACTGGGCCTGCTGCACGGCTTCGCGTAGAGCGACCTGCT
>JBDNCP010000105.1:0-17397 GCA_046719575.1 Cyanobacteriota bacterium | reverse complement strand
GAAGAGGGAAGAGAGAAGAGGGAAGAGAGAAGAGGGAAGAGAGAAGAGGGAAGAGAGAAGAGGGAAGAGGGGATTTTCGTTCTTCGTTCTTCGTTCTTCGTTCTTCCTTCTTCGTTCTTCCTTCTTCCTTCTTCCCTCACGTCTGGGAAACAGCTCTGAGAAATCTTGATCGGAGATGATTACATTTACCCTAAATTATGGAAAGGCCGGGCCTAAAGCGGTTTAGCTGGGAATAGGAGCGAAACGAGGAGGAAAGGTCAAAGGGCGCTTTTCCATAAGGGTACTTTTCCGAAAGGGCACTTTTCCAATGGGGCGATCGCCCCACTTGACGGGGGCCCATTCCACACCGGCCCTTACACCAAGTTCAGCCCCAAACCACCTGCCAGTCTCGACCGCTCCCCATCTTCCGCGCCCAGAGTTTGTATCCTAAGTATTCCTTGAGAGAGTTCGAGAACCCATGCAACCGCATCAACATCTGCGTCGTACCAAGATTGTCGCCACGATTGGCCCTGCCACCAGTAGCCCCGAAGTTCTACGCAGCTTGATTGAAGCGGGAGCCACTACGCTACGTCTGAACTTTTCCCACGGCACCCACGAAGACCACCAGCGCAACATTCGCACGATTCGCCAGGTGTCGTTTGAACTCAACCAGCCTGTAGGGATTTTGCAAGATTTGCAAGGCCCTAAGATTCGCCTGGGAAAATTTGAGCAAGGCCCCATCACGCTTAAAAAGGGCGACCCCTACATCCTCACCAGCCGCCCGCTGTTGGGGACACAAGACATCAGCTCCGTCACCTATGAGCCGCTGGCAGAAGAAGTGCCCGTCGGCGCAACGATTTTGCTGGACGATGGTCGGGTCGAAATGCGGGTAGAAGCAGTAGACCTCGACCAGCGCGAGCTACACTGCCGCGTGGTGGTGGGCGGCGTGCTGTCGAACAACAAGGGCGTGAATTTCCCTGGCGTGTATCTGTCGATCAAAGCGCTGACCGACAAGGACAAAACCGACCTGATGTTTGGGCTAGATCAGGGCGTGGACTGGATAGCCCTCAGCTTTGTCCGCAATCCGCAGGACATTCTAGAAATCAAGGAAATTATCTCTAGCGCTGGCAAAGATGTGCCTGTGATTGCCAAGATTGAGAAGCACGAGGCGATCGAGCAGATGGAGGCAGTGCTGTCGATTTGCGATGGCGTGATGGTGGCGCGGGGTGATTTGGGCGTGGAACTGCCCGCCGAAGAAGTCCCCATTTTGCAAAAGCGGCTGATCGCCACGGCCAACCGCTTCGGCATTCCTGTGATTACCGCCACCCAAATGCTCGACAGCATGGTGAGCAACCCCCGCGCCACCCGCGCCGAAATCTCGGACGTGGCCAACGCGATTCTCGACGGCACTGATGCGGTGATGCTGTCTAACGAAACGGCGGTGGGCAAATTCCCAGTAGAAGCCGTTGAGACGATGGCGCGAATTGCGGTGCAGATTGAGCAAAATTTGGCGATCGCCCGCAACGTAGACAGCAACTCCGGTGGCCACTCCATTCCCAACGCCATTAGCCAGGCCGTCGGTCGCATCGCCGAACAACTCCAGGCTGCCGCCATCATGACCCTGACCAAAACGGGAGCCACCGCCCGCAATGTGTCGAAATATCGCCCCAGCACGCCGATTTTGGCCGTCACGCCCCATGTAGATGTGGCGCGACAGTTGCAATTAGTCTGGGGCGTGCGGCCGCTGCTGGTGTTGAACTTGCCCTCTACGGGGCAGACGTTCCAGGCAGCGCTCAACGTTGCCCAGGAAAAAAACTTTCTCAAAGAAGGTGATCTCGTCGTCATGACTG
Source organism: Cyanobacteriota bacterium (assembly GCA_046719575.1). GTDB lineage: Bacteria > Cyanobacteriota > Cyanobacteriia > Elainellales > Elainellaceae > Thermoleptolyngbya. The sequence goes on along the minus strand of JBDNCP010000105.1, from coordinate 15,568 downwards.
CGGGCACCCTACAGGGAGTGTCTGGCTCTACCGACCTGATCAAAGTCGAAGTCGTGACCGCCGTGCTGGGGCGCGGTATTGGCATCGGGCAAGGGCTGATTAGCGGCCGCGCCCGCGTCGCCCGCAGCAGCAAGGAAGTCAGCAACTTCAACCCTGGTGAAATCTTGGTTGTGCCTAGCACCGGAGCCGAATATCTCGACGCGATTCGCAAGGCCGCAGGCATCGTCACCGAGGATGACAGTCTCACTGGACACGCCTCCGTCATCGGCCTGCGCCTCGGCATTCCTGTCATCGTCGGGGTCAAAGACGCGGCCCAAGTCATCCGCGACGGCACGTTGCTGACCCTGGATATTCAGCGCGGCCTAGTCTATTCCGGTTCCTTAAACGGGCAGGCAGATCCGGGGTTGTAGGGCCCAGCCGTTGCCTCATCCGCTAGTAGACCCTTAACCTCCCAGTCCACTCCCGTCCGCAACTCCTATGATCCAGCCCATTTCACCGGCCCAAGCGCGACAGGCGCGGCAGCAGTTTGCCACGCCGGAAGATTATCTGTCCTATGAGCTGGGAAAGGCCGTGCAGGAGTTGCCGCCGCTGTATACGCGGGTGCTGGCAGGAACGCTGTCGGCGCTAGTGTTGGGGGCGATCGCCTGGGCCCATTTCAGCAAAGTGGATGAGGTAGCGACGGCGCAGGGGGCGCTGATCCCGGCGCAACAAATTCGCCCGATTCAAGCGCTCCAGGGTGGCAAGATTCAAAACATTCTGGTGAAGGAGGGCGATCGCGTTGAACGGGGCGACGTGTTGCTAGAGCAATCGACCGAGGTGAGCCAGGCCGAAATTGACCGTCTGCGGGAAGCCGCAACGCTGATTCGCCAGGATATTGCCCGACTAGAGGCCGAGCGCACGGGGCAAACACAGACCGGGATCGCCCTGCAAGACCAACTGCTGGCGGCGCGGCGGCGTGAGTTTGAGGGGCGGCGGGCGGCGGCCGAAGCCGAAGCGCAGGGACAGCAGGCGGCGATCGCCGAATCCCGTGCCCGCTTGGCTCGACTGCAAGAAAACCTGCGCAGCGCCCGCGCCAGCCTGGCCAATGCGGAAGAGCGAGAGCGCAGCCTGCGCCCCCTGGTGGAACCTGGCACCGGAGCCGTGCCCCGGTTTGACTATCTGGAGGCAAAGGATCGGCTGACCCAAGCGCAGGATCAGATCGCCTCGCTCCAGCAAGAAATCGTGGCCCAGACCCAGGCCATCCGCCGGGCAGAGGAAGCTTATCGCAGCGCCCGCCAAACCGCTGACCGCCTTGCTTCTGAACGCCAGAGCGAGATTTTGGCACAGCTTAACCAGCGGCGAGAAGAACTGGCGACGGTCGAAGGACAACTCGCCCAAGCGACCCGCGCCCAGGAACAAGACACCGTGCGGGCCCCAGTGACGGGCACGGTCTACAACCTCCAGGTGACAATGGCAGAAGGCACGGTGCAGCCCGGAAAGGAACTGATGTCCATCCTGCCGGAGGACAGCGAACTGCTGCTAGAGGTGCAAATTCTCAACCGTGACATCGGCTTCATTGCGCCGGGAATGCGGGCCAAGGTGAAGCTAGCAACCTTTCCCTATCAGGAGTTTGGCACGATTGAAGGCGAAGTCGTGCAGGTCAGCCCCAACGCCACGATCGACCAGGAGCTTGGCCCGGTGTTTCCCGCCACAATTCGGCTGAGCCGGACGCAGGTGGCTGTATACGGGCAATGGGTAGACCTCACCCCAGGCATGGCCGGCACAGCAGAAATCGTGACTCGCCAGCGGAGCATTCTTACCTTCTTGATTGAGCCGATCACGCGGCGGTTTGATGAGGCGTTTCAGACGCGGTAGGGAGAGCCAGAGAGCGGGAGTGTGGAGGTAGCGGGGTGGTGGGGTAGTGGGTATGAATTGGGTTGGGGAAATTGAGACGTTGCGGGGTGGGCTAGTGGTGTCGTGTCAGGCTCCGGCGGATTCGCCGCTGTATGAGCCAAGCGTGATTGCGGCGATCGCCCTTGCTGCACAAAACCAAGGAGCCGTCGGGGTTCGCATCGACACCCCCGCCCATGTCGCCGCCGTGCGCCAGCGGGTGCAGGTTCCCATCATTGGCCTGTGGAAGCAGCCGTTTGATGGCTGCGACGTGTACATTACGCCCCAGTTTCAGCACGCCGCTGCGATCGCTCAGGCCGGAGCCGACCTCATCGCCATCGACGCGACCCTGCGCCCGCGCCCTGGCGGGGAAACGGTAGAGAGTTTGATCCGGCGAATTCATACCGAACTGGGCAAACCCGTCATGGCAGACGTGGACACCCTCGAAAGCGCGATCGCCGCTGCCGCCGCCGGAGCCGATCTGGTGGGCACCACACTCTACGGCTACACGGCCGAAACGCGCCACCTAAAGCCACCCGGCTTTGACCTGCTCAGTCAGATTTGCAAGACGCTATCGATTCCTGCCATCTGCGAAGGGGGCATTTCCTCCCCCGCAATGGCCCGAAAAGCTCTGGATCTGGGCGCGTTTTCGGTCGTCGTGGGCACGGCGATTACGGGCATTGATTTACAGGTCAAAGCCTATTGCGAGGAGATGAGGGGATGAAGGGCGGAAAAAACGAAAAACGAAGAACGAAAAACGAAAAACGGAACCTCTTCATTCTTCTCTCTTCGTTCTTCTCTCTTCTCTCTTCCCTCTTCCCTCACCCCTTCTCCGGCAACCACACACTAAAAACACTCCCTTCGCCCAAGGCCGAACGGACGGCGATCGCCCCGCCATGCGCTTCCACGATCCGGCGCGACAGGTATAGCCCTAGCCCGCTGCCCGCCCGCTTGTGGTTGCCCTGGCGATAGCGCTCAAACAGAATGCTCTGATCCCCAGGCGGAATGCCAGGCCCCGTGTCTTGCACCTCTACTAGAACTTGGCGAAGAGAATCGCCGTTAGCAGTGGCGGCTTCTGCATCGGCAACAACCCAACTGAGGCGCAGGATCACCGATCCGCGGTCGGTGAACTTGATGGCATTGCCAATCAGGTTTGTAAACAGGCGGCGCAGTTCCAGGCGATCGCCCATCACGACCCCGCCGCCCTCTGTGTCATCCACCATTTCCAGGGCAAGCTGCTTATCCTGGGCCCAAGGCGTGAGTTCCTGGCAAACCTCGCGCAAAATCTGCGACAGATAGCAGGGGTCAAATAGCATCGTCTTTTCGCCTGCATCATGGCGATAGACCTCCAGCAGCGTATTCACCATTTGCAGCAGGTTTTGGTTGCTGCGGATCATAATGGCGATCGCCTCATTCATTTCGGGTGTCACTGCACCAAAGGCATCCTGCTGAAACAGCTTCAGCATCCGGTCAGCAGCGACCAGCGGAGTCCGCAAATCGTGGGTGAGGCGCGAAACAAAATCCTCTCGCTGGCGGGCAAGCTGCTCGCGCTGACGCTTGGCCAGCTCAGCCTCCTGCTCTGCCTGATAAATCCGCAGGGCGTTGCGGAGAATACGCGACAGCACCTCCGGCGACACCTTAGACTTGGGCAAATAGTCCGACGCGCCCGCCTTCATTAGCTCTACGGCAATTTCTTCGTCGCCCTGGCCCGTCAGCACGATCAGCGGCGTTTTGTCGCCCCGCCCCCGTACTTCCTGCACCACGGCCAAGCCATCTCGATCGGGCAGGCGATAGTCCAAAAACACGCAGTCATAGGTGCGCTCTTGCAGAGCCGCGATCGCCGCTGCATAGTCCCCCGCCTCGATCAGAGTCATGTTAATGCCTGCGTTGCGGAGCGATCGCCGCACAGCCATCCGGTCGATCGCATCGTCATCCACCACCAGCAAAGACAACGGGGCATCTATGAGACTACTCTGGAGACTACCCTGCCGCAGGGCATCCGTTGCAGCATTCAAAGACATGATTCACACACCTCTCAATTGAGGGAGGGTTAGTTCAAAAGACGCTAAAAAATTAGCTGGAAGACTCAGTTAGCAAAACTCTTAGACGGTCGGTAGATCGCAAGATCTCAGCCGAAAATCACCACCAAAGATTGCCCCTGACTAGGGCAACTCGCAGAGCATCCAATAGCGATTCAGCGTGGCCATCGTCTCGGCAAAGTTCGTAAATGTAACAGGCTTCAGGATGTAACCCGCTACATTCAGATTGTAAGCTTCAACCCGATCCTTATCTTGGTTAGAAGTCGTTAATACAATGACCGGCGTTTTTCTCAGTTCTGGATCGGTTCTCAACTCGTGCAAGAACTCGATTCCACTCATCTTCGGCATATTTAGATCCAGCAAAATGAGCCGACGGGTTGGCGGCACAATGGCTGGATTGCCGCCCTCATTTCGCAGCATTGACAGGGCTTCGATTCCGTTCGTGGCGACGTACAGTGGGTTGGTAATGTTGTTTTTCTTGAACGCTCGACGGACGTTCATAACATCTACCTCGTCATCTTCTACGAGGAGAATATTAATAACACGCTCTTGAACTTGCATAGCCTATAACACAATAGATTGAAATTGACTCTCAGAAATCCGTATATTTTTCTGGTTAAAGGTCTTGAAAGCAGACATGAATTAAAGGTCTTGAAAGCAGACATGAAACTGAAGCAAAACTGCAAGATATCCTCGCAAACCGATTTCGTAAAATGGATCGGAGGTAAACCAAACCTTCAAACCAAACTTTTTTGCGGCTTGGAGAACGCTTTTGCTAAGGTATGCCTCTGATTCTGAGAATCTCGAATCTCTCGTTACCCTAGTAAAGGTCGTTTACAGACGACAGTTTTGACACAGGAAAGCCCATCTGCCTAGTTCTTTTTAACCCATTGCTCTCTCAGAACCTGAGAAACGTTGAAACCTGGAGAACTTTAGCCAAAGACTACTAAGTTACACCATAGACTAGTAGTGTAATGCCTGATCTACCTGCCTAGAGCTTGAGAAATTTGCCAATTTCCTGAACCTTTGGCATATTCAGCAGGCACAGAAAGGGGGCCAACGTTGCAGCGCTCTATTGCCAACAAAAACAAGTGCCAACAAAAACAAGTGCCAACAAAAACAAGTCCCATTCAGCAAACGAGTCAGTCCAGTCTAAAGAGCGACCCAGTCAAAGAGCAATCGCCCCTTCTCAGTCACCCGCATTAACCTCGACATCACCCCGACCTCTAACCCTTAAACACTCCATCGTCCGGCATCCTGTCATACAAGCAGCAGGCAATTCCGAATCCTGCTGAAAGCTGCTCATACATGGGGGCGATGCGATCGCTGCGAGGGGCACAGCTATCCAGAACAGCAAGCTCTACCTGAGCAAGGTTTGCCCCCTGTAAAAAGCCAGTAAAACTAGGGACAGAGCTAAACTAGCCACGGGCGACAAGCGTTTACTACCGCAGCTAAATTTTATATAAGACGGGATATCTCTGCCGTCATCCTAGAGTTAGAGTTTTTTGTTTACAAGGGGACAGTATCCAGATGAACCTGTCGGGAGCAGTCCAGACTCCTGAGGCAGTCGGTTCTTCCGGCTTTTCGGTGAAAGAGTAACTAAAGCTACTCTTTCACCAAAAACAAAACTCTCAGGATAGTGGTTTTGGTTTGGTGATAAGCGAAGATTATCACCAAACTTCCGGGAGAACCGGCAGTCATGGTTTTCAAGTCGTAATTTTGGAACCGTGGCAGCGCCAGGTTCAATTCAGAGATTCGGTGAAGTATTCGGCAAATTATCAGCAAATCGCAAATCCAAAATTGAGAACCGATATTACGCACTTGTGATGATTTTCCGCATTTGGGAGAATTTCTTGCAGGTGCAGCCTGCGAGACATCCTTCCAACTGCGTCATTGCTGAGATTATTTGTTCCAGGTGAAGTAGAACGTTGAGCCTGCGCCCTCTTCCGAATCCAGGCGAATTATGCCGCCTTCCGTTTCCACAATGCGCTTCACAATGGAAAGCCCCACGCCGGTACTTTCTTTTACATCGCGGGCCTGGAGCGTTTGAAAAATCATGAAAACCTTGCGGTGATATTCGGGCGCGATGCCCGGGCCGTCGTCTGCTACCGAAAACTCGTAGCGATCGCCCAAATCCTTCATCCCAATTCGCACTTGCCCATCTGATCGGTCGTGATGCTTGACCGCGTTGCTAATCAGATTGGCAAACACTTGGCGCAGAGGCAGCCGCTTCGTAATCAGGGTCGGCAAGTCGGGCGGAATCGTAATTGTGAACGTATCAGGTGGATCAATCGAATCGATCACTTCGTCGAGCAGCACCGACAGAGATACGCGCTCTACGGGTGACTCTATCCGCCCCACGCGAGAATACTCTAGCAGCCCATTGATCAGCGCCTCCATGCGATGCACACGCCCCCGCAGGAGGTGAAGCTGCTGCTGGTTTTCTGGCGGCAGTTGTCCCGATAGGTCTTCTTCGATCCATTCTGAGAGATTGGCGATCGCCCGCAGAGGAGCCTTCAGGTCATGGGACGCAACGTAGGCAAACTGTTCCAACTCGCGGTTGCGGTCTTCCAGCATTTCGTTTGTTTCGGCGAGATCCCGCGTCAGGCGATCCAATTCATCTGCCCGCGCCTTGAGCTTAGCTTCTGTTTCCAAAAACTGAGTGATGTCACGAATAATCGCAATCCGCCGATCTTCAAACTGAATCTCGCTCAGGGAAATCTCCACCGGAAAGTGAGACCCATCTCGTCGTCGCCCGATTACCTGATGCGGTTGCCCCGGCTGAATCCGCGAAAGGGCATGGTTTCCAGGTTCGTGAACCGCAGCAGCCTCAGAACCAGCAGCCTCAGAACTGGAAAGCTCAGCAGAACCGGAAGACTCAGAACTAATTGCCACAAAACCAGCAGACGCAGGATCGACCGTCTCCGGACTGATCGCGTCCTCAGAACCTGTCATCTCCGACTTGGTCGCCTCCAAGCGAGCCACCTCTTCAGAATTTACAGGCTCCAACCTGGCCGCTCCTAAATTGGCAACCTCTGAACCAACAGCCTCTGAACCAGCAGCCTCTGAACCAGCAGCCTCTGGCCTGGCCGTTTGAGCTATTGCAGCCTCCGAACGGGTTGCTTCAGACAGCCGTGACTCCTGCGGGGCTAGCAGCACATCTAGCGGCCGACCCTCGATCTCCTCTGCCCGATAGCCAAAGAGTTGCTCTGCTGCGGTGTTGAAAATCTCGATTTCGTCGTGTTCATCCAGCGTCACCACGCCGTCCACCACGTTGCCCACGATCGCCTGAAGCAGTTGTCTGCTCTCTTTCAGCAGTTGCTCTCGGCTTCGTAGGTCGCGGTCGAGTTGGCGAAACAGATACACCGCAGCCGTAGAGGCCATCAGGCTTAGGCCAGCCGTCAGCCCAATAATGCTGGAGGTGGTGTTTAGCAATTGAGAGCGCTCGACGGTGTAGGCATTGAGTCGGGCCTGCTCTTGTCTTTGCAATCGAGCTACAAATTCCCGTGCCTCATCGACGGTATCTTTTCCTTCGTCTAACAAACCGACGAATGAAGGGGCGGTAATTGGAACGTTTGGCTGAACAGTCAGCATACCGACCGTATCATCCAATAGCCCCATGCTGTGGTTGACCAGTTTTTCTATCTGAACTAGATCTATCTTGCGGCGATCGCGCTCTGCCTCAGAAAAACCATACTGATAGCTCGTTTCCAGCCGGGCCAGATTCTCACCCAAGCTGGCCTTGGCTCGTTTGTAAGGAGCAAGATAGTCGGTGTTGCGCGTAATACCGTAGCCCCGCACCCCGGTTTCTGCGTTGAGCAGGTCAATCAACACATTGTCGGTGGCAGTAATCACATCTCGCGTGGCCTCAATCTGTCGCCGAATTGCGCCCAGCGTATTCATCGACCAAACCCAAGACCCAAGGGCGATCGCCAGACAGGTCGCTGGAATTGCGGCGATCGCCGCTCCTCGATATGCCACTGGCAACCTCGACCAGTTGTTAAAAATCTGTCGATTTAAGACGGAAAATTGCCCCTTACCACGCCTCATGCTGTCCCTCTTGAGTTCATAGCTGCTGAGGCTGAGACAAGATCTCAAAAGGTTCAGCGGCTATCAATCCCTTTCTTTGCATTGCAACTATTCTTAATCTTGGCAGTTTAATGGATTCCCTACGCTATGCCTTGGGGGGTATCTTTTTCATCCTGTGCAAATTTAGCCTCTCTCTGCTGATGGATGACGAGTGGGGAAGTTGCAAACCATAATGCTGCCTATCTTGCAGTTTGAAACGAAAAATCTGGGCTAGGTTTTCAAACTAAAGATCCAGATTATAAGCCAGGTGGCGAGACGGACTGCGGAGTGATCTTTGGGTCAGTCGGCTCCTCTGAAATAGCTGGTCTAATCAAGTTTGTTTGGGTAGATGTTTCAAGATGCTTTGAACAAATTTCCTGAACAAATCTTGGCTAAATCATTAAGCAGATACCGCATTTAATCATCAAAAACTATGACACTGAAAACCATGGCCCCAGAACAGGACGATATGCAACCAGACGCAACGCCAGACGCAACGAATGAAATTAGCGTCACGCTGATCGAAGACCACGACCTCACCCGTGTCGGCTTGCGGGCGGCGCTCCAGCGGCAAGCGGGGATTCGGGTGCTGGGTGAGGCGGCAAATGCGGCCAGCGGGCTGCAAATGCTGCAAGAGGTTCGACCAGATGTGGCGATTGTCGATATTGGCTTGCCCGACATGGACGGCATCGAGCTAACCCGCAAGTTTCGGGAGCAACAGAGTGGGCTGGACGATGGGCGCAAGACCAAAGTGCTGATTCTCACCATGCACGACAGCGAAGAGTCGGTGCTGGCGGCCTTTGCAGCGGGGGCTGATTCCTACTGTATGAAGGACATCAGCATCGACAAACTGGCGGAAGCGCTGCACGCGACCCACGGCGGCAACTCCTGGATCGATCCGACGATCGCTGGGATCGTGCTGCGGCAGATGCGGCAGGCCGTTCCCGACAGCATGGGCATCGAAACCAAGACCGTGACGATTAGCGCGGTGAAGCCAGAGGTGGAGCAACTGCTAGAGAATTCGCCGCTGACCGAGCGGGAGTTGGAAATTCTGGAATTGATCGTGGCGGGCTATAGCAATGCGGCGATCGCCGAGCAGTTGTTTATTACCGTGGGCACGGTGAAAACCCACGTCCGCAATATTCTCAACAAGCTCTGCGCGGATGACCGCACCCAGGCGGCGGTGCTGGCGCTGCGCTCTGGGCTGATTAGCTAAAGTGGTCTGGCAGGGCTTGAGTGATGGGTTAGCATGGGGTGCTTCGACTTGGCTCAGCACGCAATAGTGGAGGGGTGAGCGGAGCCGAACCCCGGACTATCGCATCGATTTAGCCCTATCAAACCAAGAGCGGCACGCGCAGGGGTGGGTTTTGTCTGTCTGGAGAGGGATTCGGGCGATCGCTCCTGAGGCGCTACAATCCACCCAGATGCAGTTTACAAAACTTAACCCAATCCTATGCCCTCATTGTGGCGCAAGTGCCCGATGCTCAGGTCATGTCCGATCTGGATGCCACTGCCGCTTGGTCAGCCACCGCAGGCGGCGACGCGACCCGACTGGGCATCACGGGCTTTTGCTGGGGCGGACGCATCACTTGGCTCTATGCCGCCCACAATCCGCAGCTCAAGGCGGGTGTGGCCTGGTACGGCCGACTAGTTGGCACGCCGACGGAGCTACAGCCCCGATTCCCTCTGGATGTGGCCGCAGATATTACCGCTCCCGTGCTGGGACTCTATGGCGAAAAGGACGACGGCATTCCCTTGGACAGCGTGGAGCAAATGAAGTCGGCGCTCAAAGCTACCAACAAACCCAGCGAAATTATTGTCTATCCCGATGCGCCCCACGGCTTCCACGCCGACTATCGCCCCACCTATCGTGCCGAAGCCGCTGCCGACGGCTGGCAGCGGATGCAAGACTGGTTCCGGCAGCACGGTGTCTTCTAGACTAGAAACGCGGGTCAAGATTGCTAAAGCGATTGGTTTGGCGATTAGATAGGGATAGGATGGAAGTTTCTGTTCTATCCTTTGTGATCTGAGTGCTGGACGAACGACTGTGGATGATTCCACTCTGAACGGCAGCGGCGGCTGGCAGCCAGAATTGGCATCAGCCTCACCGCAGAGCGTGGTTTTTGAAAACTTGTCAGACTGGCGCTGGCCGTTCTGGCCCGTTGTGCCGCTTTATCCCTATGGCAATCGGCGCACGCTGCGAATCGAAGTGGTAAAAGATACGGTCTGGACATTTGACCAGATTCAGGGCATCTTTTACGTCGTGGTGCCGATTCGGATGACGGTGGTGCGGCTGGCGGTGGGTGGTCTGCTGGTCTATGCGCCGATCGCCCCGACTGGGGAATGTGTGCGTCTGCTGCAAGAGCTAGAAGCCCAGCATGGCCCAGTGAAATACATCATTCTGCCTACGGTGTCGGGCATTGAGCATAAGGTCTTCGTGGGGCCGTTTGCGCGGCGGTTTCCCAAGGCTCAGGTGTTCGTTGCGCCGCACCAGTGGAGCTTTCCGCTGAATCTGCCGCTAAGCTGGCTGGGGCTGCCGCTGGGCCGCACAAAGCCATTGCCAGAAGACCCTCAAGATGCGCCCTTTGCCGACGAGTTTGACTATGCGGTGCTAGGGCCAATTCATCTGGGGATTGGCCCCTTTGAGGAGGTGGCGTTTTTCCATCGGCGATCGCACTCTTTGCTCCTTACCGACTCTATTGTTTCAATCCCTGCCGAGCCGCCCGCCATCGTGCAGCTCGATCCGTTTCCGCTGCTGTTTCATGCCCGCGATCGCGCTTCGGACGTTCTCGAAGACACACTTGCAAACCGCATCAAAGGCTGGCAGCGAATTGCGCTATTCGCCTTTTACTTCAGCCCCGGAGCGCTGGAAGTGCCGCCTTGGGGTGAGGTGTTTGCAGAGGCAATGCAGGTGGGCGATCGCTCTCGGCGCAACTATTTTGGACTCTACCCCTTCCGCTGGAAACCAGGTTGGCAACAGTCCTTCGAGGCACTGCGGCAAGACGGACGGCTGCTCGTTGCCCCCATTTTGCAAAAGCTCATCCTCAACCGCGCCCCCCAAGAAACCCTAGATTGGGCAACCCGGGTGGCAAGCTGGGACTTTTGTCGCATCCTGCCCTGCCATCTGGATGCACCGCTAGCGACCGACTCGCGCCAGTTTCGCCGCGCTTTTGCCTTTTTAGAAAAACCCATACCGGGACTGGAAGGGGCGATCGCCCTACCCGACACCGACCTAGAATTGCTCACGCGGCTGGATGCCAGCTTTAGCCGCAGCAAAATCCTGCCCGCTGCAAAAGAGCGAGTTTGAGGGGGCCAGGGTTAGGGGTCAAGGGTTGATCCCTAAATTCTGCGCCCTCCCCAGGCTACTGCGCTGCCGCGGCTCGTGCAGCAGTTGCTTCATCAGGATGAATGCCCAGGCGGGTTAGATTAATCCGGCCGCGCTGGTCGATCTCGCGTACTTTCACAATCACCTCATCTCCGACGGCGACTTCATCCTCGACTTTGCCCACACGATAATCCGCCAGTTGCGAAATGTGGATCATGCCCTCCTTGCCAGGAAGAAACTCCACAAACGCTCCAATTGGAATGATGCGCGTTACTTTGCCAACGTAGACATCGCCCGCACTGAGCTTGCGGGTCATGCCTTCGATGATGGCGCGGGCGGCCTTTGCCTTTTCGCCGTCGATCGCGGAAATCGTGACAGTGCCGTCGTCTTCGATATCCACCTTGGCTCCCGTTTGCTCGGTGATGCCCTTGATGGTCTTGCCGCCGGGACCGATGACCATGCCGATAAATTCGGGATCAATCTTGATCGTCAGCAGTCGTGGCGCGTAGGGCGACAGTTCTGCACGGGGCTTATCGATAGCCGCCAGCATTTTTTCGAGAATGTGCAGACGGGCAGCGCGGGCCTGGTTGATTGCATCTGCCACGATCGAGACAGGCAGCCCCGTAATCTTCATGTCCATTTGCAGCGCTGTAATGCCCGTGTCGGTGCCTGCCACTTTGAAGTCCATGTCGCCGAGGAAGTCTTCGATGCCTTGAATGTCTGTCAGAATGCGGACTTCATCCCCTTCTTTGATAAGTCCCATGGCGGCTCCGCTGACAGGCTTAGAAATGGGCACGCCTGCATCCATCAGCGCCAGGGTGGAGCCACAGACCGACCCCATTGAGGTAGAGCCATTAGAAGACAACACTTCGGACACGACGCGGATGACATAGGGAAAGGCTGATTTTTCGGGCAAAACCGGCACCAGCGCTCGCTCTGCTAGCGCCCCGTGACCGATTTCCCGGCGACCGGGCGATCGCATCGGTTTTGTTTCTCCGACCGAGTAAGGCGGCATGTTGTAGTGGTGCATATAGCGCTTTTCTTCGTCGGGGTGCAGGTCATCCATTTCCTGCGCGTCGCCCGGTGTGCCCAGCGTCACTACCGATAGCACCTGGGTTAGCTCCCGCTGAAACAGGGCGCTGCCGTGAACTCGGCTGGGCAAAACCCCTGTGCGGCAGCTAATTTTGCGGACTTCATCTAGCTTGCGTCCGTCTACGCGCACGCCCTCTTCGATAATCTGCTTCCGCATCAGCTTTTTGGTAACATCTTTGAACACTGTTGGCAGGGCCTTGGGGTTGGCCTCGGCCGCCATGCGGATGGGGCTATCTTCGGGCATTTCGGCGATTTCGGCGGCAACGGCGGCTTTCACTTCGTCCAGCTTTTCGTCGCGTTCGCCCTTGGTGTATTCAAAATGCGTCAAGACTTCTTTGATGGCTTGCGTCGTGCGATCGCTGATGAAGTCTTCTAATGTAGAATCGACTTCTGGCTCTGCTTCTTTTACTAACTCAATGCCCAGTTCTTTCATTAAGTCGAGCTGAGCCTGAATCAGGTCGCGCACCGCTTCGTAGCCAAAGTCAATCGCCTCAATCATGTCTTGCTCTGGAAGCTGGTTTGCACCTGCTTCTACCATGATTACGCCTTCGGGCGAACCGGCCACCACGAGATCCAGGTCGCCTTCCTCAATCTCTTTGTAGGTGGGGTTGATAATAAAGTCGTCGCCAATTAGCCCGACGCGCACTGCAGCCATTGGGCCATTGAAGGGAATCTTGGCGAGCAGTGTGGCGATTGAGGCACCCGTGACCGCCAAGACATCGGGCGGCACTCGCTCATCCATCGACATCGTAGTCGCCACCACCTGAATGTCATCCCGCAACCATCCGGGAAACAGGGGACGCAAGGGGCGATCGATTAATCGACTCACAAGTGTTGCCTTTTCGGGGGGCCGCCCTTCCCGTCTCAAGAATCCACCTGGAATTCGCCCCGCCGCATACAGTCTCTCTTCGTAATCTACCAACAGCGGCAAAAAGTCGATTCCCTCTCGCGCTGAGGCACGGGTCGCTGTCACAAAGACGGCGGTATCTTCTGACTGCACGAGCACTGCGCCGCCTGCCTGGGGGGCCAACAGCCCCACCTTCAGCCGAATATCCCTACCATCGAAGGATATCGACTTGTCAATTTCGTCGAACATGAAGCGATATTTCCTCTTACTTGCCTAACTTTTTTCTTTCTCTCGCAATCGTAGCGCAATCCCAGCAAGGATGAACGCCCTCTCTTGCTGATGCAAATATCCGTTTCAATCTGTTGCAGTTTTCTTTGCAAATTGATGCAGCGATCGCCCCTCGTCGGCACCTCCGACCCCTTGAAAACAGTACCGCATTCATCAATCATGCTTGGCATCATGTTTGGCTTTGTAAAGCCGCTAAATCCAGTTTTGGAAGCAGGGGGGCGGCAAGTTTCGAATGGGCTATTACCTGATTTTGAGGACGCAAATTGATAAACGGCTCACTGGGTTGGGGCGATCGCCGATTTTGCAAATCTATTCTGAGAATCTCGTTTTCTAATTGCAACCCTACAGTCAGGCAACCTCATCTCAGTTGTCAGCCCGTCAATTCCGTTAAATGAGATGAAGTAAATGAGATGAAGTAAATGAGATGAAGATCAGGCAGAATTACGGTCGCAGTTTTGATTCCTAGGGCGACCCTTGCCAACTCTATAAAGTGAACTCCAGCAATGAATCTAAACACTAAATCTAAGCTTTGCTCCTGCAAAGGATTTGGCTCAAAGAATCAGACAAAAGCTGGAACAAATTGATCCAATCGGTCGATTTATGCCATGACTTTGTATGCTTCATCACCTTGATCCGCCAGATCTAAAAAGCAGGTCCGTCGTTTTCATCACCAGATTGAACCAATTAAAAAATACGAATCAGTCTCTTTGTACTACTTTTCAGGCACTTTTAAGGCTAGCGGTTTTCAGAATTTCTTTAGAAGTTTAACAGTAAAATGTAGCGGATCGACACAATTATGTTGACAGCAAACTTTGGTATTTCCTGAGTATGTTTCTCAGTCGGCCCTGTTTTGCAGATCTGCTGCGATCGCCACTATAAGGCATATTTGGAAATATTCAGGGCGATCGCTCCCTCGCCAAATCAAGATTTTTGCAAGATCTACTTTGCGATTTCCAGAGTTCGTAGGATAATTCAGGAAATAGTTTAGGTTTAAAGCTGCCCTTCTTCGCCGTTCATTTCCTTCCAAGAACACGCAGATTCTTATATTGCGGTTGTCCTCTAGGGAGAAATAGCCTGGGTTTAAATAGCCCCAAGAAGTGTTGATTTTTTGGGTTTTGACCTGACTAAACCTGAGCCTCGGTTCTGTCTAAAAACATGAAAAACTCGTATTCAACGAGTGAGGAGACTTATGGAATCACTAGCATATATTCATGCTGCGGTTGCCTACGAAGACCCGAATTCGGCTCCTGAACTTCAGGTAAGCCTGGAAATTCCTAGCTCAGTCTGGCTAGGAACCCTCTCGACCGCAGTCGTCGTGTCTGCTGTGGGCGGCGTTGCGCCCGAAGCCCAAGCTGTGGTTCGCTTTGGCGATACCTGTATTCAGGTGGGCGACGTGCAGAGCGCCCTTGCTTCGGCGGGCTTTAGCCCCGGCTCCATCGACAGCGTCTTTGGCTCCAACACGCTGTCTGCCGTCAGACGATTTCAGTTGTCGAAAGGGCTTGCCGTAGATGGTGTTGTGGGCCCCGCCACCGCCAGCAGCCTCGGCCTTAGCGGTTCGATCTACAATGTGGGCGTTAGCTGTGGCACTGGTGGCCCCATCGATGATGGTGGGCCAGATTTTGTCAGAGTGTCTACCAACGGCAGCCCCTTGACCGTTCGCAACGGCCCAGGAACTGGGTTTGCGCCTATCGACTATCTTTCAAACGGCACTGTGGTTCGGGTAGTCGGTTCCTCTGGCGGCTGGTATAACATCTCCGGCGGCGGCTGGATTTCACGAGACTGGACGGTTGAAAGTGGTGACGACGGTGACGGCTCCAGCGGCGGCGGCGGCAACTACTTTGTGTCCACTAACGGCGGCACGCTGCTGGTTCGCAATGGCCCTGGCACTGGTTTTGCAGTCGTTGGGGAACTGCTCAACGGAACCTCGGTCACTATTGTCGAAACGTCCGGCGGCTGGGGACGGCTGTCTGGCGGCGGCTGGGTGTCGATGGATTGGCTGAGCGCTGGCGGCAGCGGCGGTGGCGGCGGCGGTGGCGGCGG
>JBDNCP010000104.1:0-17412 GCA_046719575.1 Cyanobacteriota bacterium | reverse complement strand
AATCTGTTCAGCGCCAAATCAGGCGAAATGGCCCATTGAGTCGGCAGACTTGTGGGTGAGGAAAAGCGGGTGGCAGGGGAGATGCAGGTAGAGGCCAGTGCTGTCTGGCGAGATGTCCTCGTGGGGCGGCAGGGTGGGTCGCTGCAAGGACCTTGAGACATCGTTCTTTGAGACATTGTTTCACAGACCAAAACCCGGCTTCAGCAATCCGGCAGATCTGCTGGACTGAAGATGTCGTCAGAATTATAGGGAAATCCCCGTGATAACCATAGCATCAACTGCAAAAGGGGGAATTACCTCTCCGGCAGTGACACTTGGGGCGATCGCCCCAAGCTGCAACCCTAGCCCTACAAGCTGCAACCCTAGCCCTATCCTTTACAGGCTCCAGCTTTCTGCTGGTCTGAGACCTATCCCTCCGTTGGTCAAGACTTGTCTATCCAGCAGTTGTAACTCTAGCCACGGGCCAGCGACCTCTGAGCCTTTACCTAAGTGGGTCATGATACTGCATGGTCGGTGACTTGATCTGGAGGCTTTCACCCTGTCCTCACCCTCCCAATGCAAACCCACAGGATGCAAGCTTACAGGGTTCGGAAACCTACACTCGGCACAGGATCTTGCTGAGAATGGCAGAATTGGGAGATAGGTTGAATAGGATGCTAGAGCGGGACGATCAGCTAAGCCATAGGTTAAGCGATTACGCTGAACAATTTAAGCAACTTGGGCAATGTTTATAGGGATATTCAACAGATTCGACAGATTTTGAAAAGGGTGATCAAAGATTTCGAAAGGGGCGATCGCGCTGGTGGTAGAAGTAGCGTGGGGTTAGCAATCCCCGGAGGAGATAGGTTGATCTGTCGTTCGTCTGATGGCTTGCCTGATGGCTTGCCTGATGGCTTGTCTGATGGCTCGTCTGGTCTTTGGATAGGCAAATCCCGAATCGTCCAATCGCCTGATCTCGCTCCACGCGCCCCCTGCTGTCATGCTCCTGGTTTCCTGAACGGCTCACGGTAATCCAAAACCAGTTGAAATTGGGCAAATCCACAATTTCTCCAACACACTGGAATCGTTCGATGAAATAGCCGATACAATTGTTTCCCATCCTAGACCTACCCTAAAGTTCCCAGGCAAAACCCGTGGATGTTTCTTCTGCCCCATTTCAGCTCGACTTAAAAGAAGTATTCCCATTTGAGCTGGATGCCTTTCAGCTAGAGGCGATCGCCGCCCTGGATGCAGGAAAATCTGTGGTGGTCTGTGCGCCGACGGGTTCGGGCAAAACGCTGATTGGAGAGTACGCCATCATTCGGGCGCTAAAGCAAAATGAGATGCTGGCCGCCCAACGCGGCACGCCTGGCGGCGCTGCAGGACAATATAATAGCCCCCGTCGGGTGTTTTACACCACGCCGCTGAAAGCCTTGTCAAATCAGAAATTGCGCGATTTTCGCGATCGCTTTGGCGAGCAAAACATCGGACTGCTCACGGGCGATGTGTCAATCAACCGCGACGCGCCGATTCTGGTAATGACGACAGAGATTTTCCGCAATATGCTCTACGGCACGCCCATCGGCGAAGTGGGCACCTCGATGGAAGGCGTGGATGCGGTCGTGCTGGACGAGTGCCACTACATGAACGATCGCCAGCGGGGCACGGTCTGGGAAGAATCCATCATCTACTGCCCCAAAGAGGTGCAGTTGGTGGCGCTGTCGGCCACCGTCGCCAATAGCGACCAGCTCACCGACTGGATTGAGCGGGTTCACGGCCCCACCGCGCTAATCTATTCCGACTATCGTCCGGTGCCGCTGGAGTTTTACTTTGGGTCACCGAAGGGGTTGTTTCCGCTGCTAAATGATGAAAAAACCGCCCTCAACTCCCGCTTCAAGAAAAAACGCAGCAAACAGCCCAGGGGCCGACAGGAGCCGACGAAGATTCCCTTTCTCATCAGCCAGCTTCAGCAGCGCGATATGCTGCCTGCCATCTATTTCATCTTTAGCCGCCGGGGTTGCGACCAGGCAGTGAAGGAAATCGAAACCCTATCCCTGGTGAACGAGGCTGAAAAAGCCCAGCTAAAGGCTTTCATCGACCTTTTTTTAGAGCGCAACCCAGAGGCAGTCCGCGCCAGCCAGATTGAGCCGCTGTATCGGGGCATTGCGGCGCACCACGCGGGCATTCTTCCGGCGTGGAAGGTGTTGGTGGAGGAACTGTTTCAGCGGGGGCTGATCAAGGTCGTATTTGCCACGGAAACCCTGGCCGCCGGGATCAATATGCCCGCCCGCACCACCGTTATCTCCAGCCTGTCAAAGCGGACAGATCGAGGTCATCGCTTGCTGACGGCTTCGGAATTTTTGCAAATGGCGGGCCGGGCCGGGCGGCGCGGCATGGACGACCGGGGCTATGTGGTGACGGTGCAAACGCCGTTTGAAGGGGCAATGGAGGCGGGCTATCTGGCGACCCAGGGGCCCGATCCGCTGGTGAGCCAGTTTACGCCCAGCTATGGCATGGTGCTGAATTTGCTGCAAACACACTCGGAGGAAGAGGCGCGGGATCTGATCGAGCGCAGCTTTGGGCAATATCTGTCTACGCTGTATCTGCGGCCGCAGCAGTTGGCGATCGCCGATCTGGAAGCCGAAATCGAGCAGCAGCAGGCGCAAATTGCCCATGTCGATGCCGACATTCTCAACAGCTATGAAAAGCTGCACGACCGCATCAAAGAAGAGCGCCGCATTTTGAAATATCTCCAGCAGCAGGCGCAAGAGTTGCAGGTAAAAGACATGCACGCGGCGCTGCCCTTTGCGATCGCCGGGAGTATTCTCTCGCTCAAAGGGAAATATGTGCCTGTGGCCAAGCCGCTGCCCGCTGTGCTGGTGGCCAAAACCCAGGGCGGCGGGCAGTTGCCCTATTTTATCTGCCTGGGGCAAGATAACCGCTGGCGCGTGGTGACGGCAAACGATGTGGTGGGGCTTCATGCAGACCTGCCCCGCATTGCGCAGGTTGATCATTTAACCGTGCCGCCAGAATTGCCGCCGAAGCCGGGTCAAGTCCGCTCCGGCTCCGAAGAATCGGCCGCGATCGCCCAGCAGATTCCGCCAATCCCCGCTCCCACCGAGCAGGCTCCCGAAGTCATCGAGCAGCAGGCGAGGGTGCGTGAGCTAGACCTGGAGCTACAGCGTCACCCGGCACGTCAGTTTGGCAATCCGGGGCAGATCTTGAAACGGCGCAAGCAGGTCGATCGGTTGTTGGAAGAATTGGGCGATCGCCGCGCCAAGCTAGAGCGCCACACCCACCGCTACTGGCAAGAATTCGTCAACCTGATGGAAATTCTGCGGCGGTTCAACTGTCTGGATGGCGTTGTGCCAACAGAATTGGGGCAGATCGCCGCTGCTATTCGGGGCGACAACGAACTCTGGCTGGGGCTGGCAATGGCATCGGGAGAACTGGACGACCTCGATCCTCACGAACTGGTGACGGTCTGCGCCGCACTGACGACAGAAGTGTCTCGCCCAGACGTATGGACGAGCTATCACATTTCTGCTGGGGTAGAGTCGGCGCTGGACGGACTCCGCAGCACGCGCCGCCAGTTGATCAAGCTCCAGCATCAGTATCAGGTGGCGCTGCCCGTGTGGATGGAGTATGACTTTATCCCGCTGGTGGAGCAGTGGGCGCTGGGGGTGGAATGGACGGAGCTTTGCGCGAATACCAGCCTGGATGAAGGCGATATTGTTCGGGTGCTGCGGCGGACGCTGGATTTTATGTCGCAACTTCCCCATGTGCCCTACCTGCCGTCTAGCCTGCGGGATAATGCCCGACGGGCGATCGCCCTGATCGATCGCTTCCCAGTGAATGAGGGCATTGAGTAATGAAGACATTGAGTCAGGGCACGAATCCCTGATTTCCGTTCTCTGCTATCCCGACGGCTTCAGATCAGACCAAGCTAATGCAAACTGTTACCATCGGTGAATTTTTTTAACTAGAGATCATCGCCAGATTATGGCCAGGTTAATCTAAAGCTATGCAGTTGGGACCACTCATTGATCTTGCATTAATTAAGTATTAATTAAGGATTCGATCAAGGATTCCTGCCTGAACATCTCTGCAAAATACCAGTGCGAAATACCAGCAAATTCTTTGAGATTGGTTAATTGGAATGGGGCGATCGCCCTCGTGCTTCTCTACATAAGCATGAGTCGTTTTATATCTTCTTCTGTTGGCGGAGTGCCGTTTGAAAAACCTGTGGGAAAGGTTGATTCTCAACACTCTCTGATCACCTTCATCGAGAGAGCGATTGAGAAAAAAGCGCTTCGATTGATCTAGTAAAACGCCCGGCCCATCGCCTTAAAAATTCCGAACCACATCGGCAGAAGTCCCCTGTTCGCAACTGCTTGAACCCTATTTGGGTAAGCCATCAAGCTGAACATTTGGAGGAATTTTTATGTCTGAAAACGTCGGCAACCATGCAGAAAGCCGTACTAGAACAGTGGCGATCGTGGGGCCCTATCTCAGCGGCAAAACGACGCTTCTCGAAAGCTTACTCTTTGTGACTGGAGCCATTTCCCGCAAGGGCAGCGTGAACGACAAAAACACCGTGGGGGATGCGTCACCCGAAGCCCGCGATCGCCAGATGACCGTTGAAATTAATGCCGCCAGCACTCAGCATGGCGGCATTTTGTTTACCTTTCTCGACAGCCCCGGTTCGGTAGAATTTGCCCAAGAAACCTGCAACGCGCTGATCGGGGTCGATGCCGCTGTCGTCGTCTGCGAACCCGATCAGGCGCGAGTGCTGACGCTGGCTCCGCTGTTCCAGTTTCTCGACGATTGGGAAATCCCCCACCTCGTCTTTATTAACAAAATGGATCGGGCAAATGACAACTTTGCCGACATTTTGAACGCGCTGAAGCAAGTGTCGAGTCGTCCGCTGGTGCTGCATCAATACCCCATCGGTCAGGGCGAACATTTGCAGGGCTTTATCGACCTAGTGACAGAGCAGGCCTATCACTATCATCCCGGCGCACCCGCCGACCCTGTGCCCCTGCCGGAGGAATTGCGCGATGCCGAACATGCCGCCCGCGCCGAAATGCTGGAAACCCTGGCCGATTTTGACGACCATCTGCTAGAAGAACTGCTAGAAGAAATCGAGCCGCCCGAAGAGGAAATTATCACCGATTTGAAAATGGAACTGGGCGCAGACCTGATTGTGCCCGTGTTCATTGGGGTGGCCGAAAAAGACTTTGGTGTGCGGCCGCTACTGGCAGCACTGCTGCGCGAATGTCCCGAACCCAGCGTGATTGCGGAGCATCGCGGCATCCCCGCAGGCGATGAACCGCTGGCCCAAGTGCTAAAAACCTACTACACCCCCCAAGGCGGCAAGCTGTCGCTAGTGCGCGTCTGGCGCGGTACGCTGACGGACGGCATGACGCTCAACGGCGTGCGGATGGGCGGCATGTATCGCCTGATGGGGCAACAGCAGCAGAGTGTGCAGCGGGCCAATGCGGGCTGTGTGGTGGCGCTGGCGCGGATGGAAGGGGTGAAAACGGGAGACACGTTGAGCGCCAATGGTATGGCAAAAGATGCCCTGCCCAAAGCAGAGGCGATCGCCCCCGTCTATGCCCTCGCCCTGACAGCCGAAAACCGCAACGACGAAGTGAAGCTCAGCAGCGCCCTCACCAAACTGCTGGAAGAAGACCCGTCGCTTTATTGGGAGCAGCACGGCGACACGCGGGAGGTAATTCTCTGGGGACAGGGCGATATTCACCTCAAGGTGGCGCTCGATCGCCTGCGCCGCAAATACGGCCTGCCCATGAGTACCCACCTGCCCCAGATTCCCTACAAAGAAACCATCCGCCGCGTCGGAGCCAATATTCACGGCCGCTACAAGCACCAGACGGGTGGCCATGGCCAGTTCGGCGATGTCTACATCGACATCAAGCCGCTGCCTCGTGGCGAGGGCTTCCAGTTCAGTGAGAAGATTGTGGGTGGCGTGGTGCCTCGGCAATATATTCCTGGTGTAGAAATCGGCGTGCGGGAATACTTGGCCCAAGGACCGCTGGGCTTCCCGGTCGTAGATGTCGCTGTCACGCTGACCAACGGCTCCTATCACAGCGTCGATAGCTCGGAGCAGGCCTTCAAACAAGCGGCAAGACTGGCGATGCAGGAGGGCTTGCCCAAGTGCGAACCGCAGTTGCTAGAACCCATTTTGGCGATCGCCATCTCGATTCCCGCCGAGTTCACCTCCAAGGTGCTGCGGCTGGTGAGCGGACGGCGCGGGCAGGTTCTTGGCTACGACGCAAAGGAAAACTGGCGCGGCTGGGATGAGGTATCGGCCTATCTGCCCCAGGCAGAAATGCATGACCTGATTGTCGAACTGCGATCGCTCACGATGGGCGTGGGCTTCTTCCGCTGGCAGTTTGACCACCTGCAAGAAGTGCCCGATAAAGTCGCAGAGCGCGTCCTCGCCCGCAGCAACGGCGAATAGGGATTGCTAAGCCAGAATCGCCAAATTAAAATCAAGAACAATCTGAGGGCGTTTTGGAGGAGGGCGCAACATACCCCCCTTGCAAAGCGCCCATTTTTTGTAGGCAAACAAAGCCCATACCATCCAAAACTATTCGCCCTAAGCAATTAGTTATAGCCTAGTTATAGCCGGGGTTGGATTTATACGAACTCGTGAGAGGGTACAACCGGATGGGAGCCGATGCCCTAGACGACAAGCAATAGGAAAATCTAGGGGCTGCTCCGTTGCTCAACGAGGTGCAGCAAGCTCAACTGTGACAAGCGCTCTGTGACAAGCGCTCTGTGACAAGCGCTCTGTGACAAGCGCTCCAAGAACAACCCAGCGATGGAGGCCTCTAGACTGGTTCCAAAGTCGCTCAGTTCCAAAGTGACTCAGTGGATGAGCGACCGGCTAGGCACTACGTCCATCCACAATAGGGTTGGCGCTGAAACTCTGCACCAGCAGAAATTCCAAAAGAAGAGTGCCATCCAAATCACAGATAGCACTCTTTTCGGCAGTTTAAGGTTTAGGGAGTAGTTGTTAGTACCTTGTCTTCTGCTGATGTGGTTTCGGGGCTGTTGGCCTCCGATGGCGGAACCGCCTGCCAGAACCGAGGCAGATACTCCGCCCAGTTTGCCAAAATGTGTTTCGCTTTGGCGCTGCCCGTGCGATCGGCGTGGGCTTCGATCAGGTCTTTAAGCTGCTGTTCACCAACGGGGCTGGTGACGCGCTGGATTTTGATAATCTCCGGGTTTACCTTGCTGGGGAAGCTGCCGTCTTCGTCGAGGAAGTAGGCCAGACCGCCCGTCATGCCCGCGCCGACGTTGCGCCCCACCTTGCCCAGCACCACAATTACGCCGCCCGTCATGTATTCGCAGCAGTGATCGCCTGCACCCTCGATCACCGCCCGACCCAGAGAATTCCGCACGGCAAAGCGTTCACCGGCCTGACCATTAGCAAAGAGCGTGCCGCCCGTCGCGCCGTAGAGACAGGTGTTGCCGACAATCACGTTGCTGGCTGGGTCGAAAGTGGCTGCTGCCGGGGGCTTGATGATGATCTCGCCGCCGTGCATTCCTTTGCCCACATAGTCGTTGGCTTCGCCCACCAGCTTTAGCGTCATGCCGGGCAGATTAAACGCGCCAAAGCTCTGGCCAGCGCTGCCCTGAAACTCCAGTGTGATCTGTCCGGCAAAGCCCGTGTCGCCATATTGCCGGGCGATCGCCCCTGAGACTCGGGCCCCCACGCTGCGGTCGGTATTGACTACACCGACCGCTTTGGTAAGGGTGGTTTGATTTTGAATTGCAGCCTGCACTGCGGGATCGGCCAAGATTTCGTCATCCAGCACAGGGCCATTGCTGTGGACGGTTTCGTGAACCAGCCAGCTTCGATCCTCGCGGGTGTCAGGCAGACTGATCAGGCAAGACAGATCGAGCGCCTTGGTCTTGGTTAGCGCGGCTCCGTCACGCACCTTCAGCAGATCAGCCCTGCCGATAATCTCATTCAGCGATCGGTAGCCCAGCCGAGCCAGGAGCGATCGCACTTCTTCGGCAATAAAGTAGAAGAAGTTAACAACATGCTCTGGCGTTCCGGGGAAGCGCTTCCGCAGCTCTTCTTTTTGACTGGCTACGCCTACAGGACAGTTGTTGGTGTGGCAAATCCGGGCCATGATGCAGCCTTCGGCAATCATGGCGATCGAGCCAAAACCAAACTCTTCGCCGCCCATCAGCGCCGCCATCACCACATCCCAGCCCGTCTTGATGCCACCATCGACCCGCAGCAGCACGCGATCGCGCAGATCGTTTTCCATCAAGACGCGGTGAACTTCCGTCAAGCCCAGTTCCCACGGGCTGCCTGCGTGTTTGATGGAACTCAGCGGTGATGCGCCCGTGCCGCCGTCGTGGCCAGAAATTTGAATAATGTCGGCATTTGCCTTGGCCACGCCCGCCGCCACTGTACCGATGCCCACTTCCGACACCAGCTTCACCGACACCTGCGCTGCCGGATTAATCTGGTGCAGGTCGAAGATCAACTGCTCCAGGTCTTCGATGGAATAGATATCGTGGTGGGGCGGCGGCGAAATCAAAGTCACGCCGGGTTTTGAGCGACGCAGCATGGCGATGTAGGGACTGACCTTAGACCCTGGCAACTGTCCACCTTCGCCAGGCTTTGCTCCCTGCGCCATCTTGATTTCAAGCTGTTGGGCGCTCATTAGATATTCTGGCGTTACGCCAAAGCGACCAGAGGCGATTTGCTTGATAGCAGAGGCCGCGCGATCGCCATTCTTCAGTCCTTTTAGATGGGGCAGCGTCGGCGACAGTCCAGCATCATCCACATCCTCCAGCACCTTATAGCGCACGGGGTCTTCGCCACCCTCGCCAGAGTTGGATTTGCCACCGATGCGGTTCATGGCGATCGCCAGCGTTTCGTGCGCCTCCCGCGACAGCGCCCCCAGGGACATACCGCCTGTGCAGAAGCGCTTCACGATGTCGGCAACGGGTTCCACTTCTTCCAGCGGAATCGACGGGCGATCGCTCTTGAAGTCCAGCAAATCCCGCAGGGCCGTCAGCGGGCGCTCTTCCAGATATTTTTGATACAGGTCGTAATGGTCGTAGCTCTTGTCCTCCACCGCTTTGTGTAGGTGCTTAGCCATTTCGGGGCTGTTCATGTGATATTCGCCGCCGGGACGATATTGCACAAAGCCCATGTTTTCCAGCTTCTTGACTGATAGCTCCGGGAAGGCGCGGCTATGGAACGACAGCACCTCGTTAGCCAAATCCGCCACGCTCAGTCCGCCTAGGCGCGAGGCCGTGCCGTAGAAGCCGAGGTGCAGCAGGTCGCTACCAATACCGATGGCCTCAAAGATCTGCGCCCCGTGATAGCTAGAGAGCAGCGAAATGCCCATTTTGGAGAGAATCTTCAGCAGACCCGACTCTACCGACTTGCGGTAGTTTTGCTGGGCTTTTTCGAGGGTGATCGCGTCGATTTTGCCCCGCTCCATCAGGCTTTGGGTCTTGGGGTCGGCGTGCCAGTGGCGCACCGTCTCCAGTGCTAGGTAGGGGCACACGGCGCTAGCTCCGTAGCCAATCAGGCAGGCGAAGTGGTGCGTACTCCAGCATTGCGCCGTGTCTACAATCAGCGAGGCCCGCATCCGCACGCCCTGGCGAATCAGGTGGTGATGCACTGCGCCGACCGCCAATAGCGGCGGGATATAGCTGGTGTTGGCGCTGAGGGTGGTGAGGGAACCGTCAGACAAAAGGCGATCGCTCAAGATTAAGATTGACTTGCCAGCGCGGACAGCCGCTGCTGCTTGTTGGCAGAGTTCATTGACAGCCTGTTGCAGACCATCGGGCCCAGCAGAAATATCGAACAGCGTAGACAGGCTAGCCGTTTCAAACTCTGAATTGCGGATGCAATCCAGTTCTGCATCATTCAAAACAGGCGATCTAAGGCTAAGCAGGTGGGCATATTCCGGCTTTTCCTCCAGCAGGTTGCCGCGTGTGCCCAACTCCATCGTCAGCGACATCACCAGCTTTTCGCGCAGCGGGTCAATGGGCGGATTCGTCACCTGAGCAAAGCGCTGCTTAAAGTAGTCGTAGAGTAAGTGTGGCTTTTCGGACAGCACAGCAAGGGGAATGTCGTCGCCCATGCAGAAGGTCGGCTCGCTGCCCTTCTGGGCCATGTCCTGAATCACCATTTCCACGTCTTCGGAGGTGTAGCCGAAGGCAGTCTGGTGGCGCAGCAGGGAAACGCTGTCCAGGTAGGATTCGGTCGTAAACGGCTGCGGCTCCAACTCGCGGCGATTTTGCTTCAGCCATTCGCCGTAGGGCTGCGCCTTGGCCACGCGCTGCTTGATGTCCCAGTTTTTCAGGATTTCGTGAGATTGCAGATCAACGGCGATCGCCTGCCCAGGGCCTAGCCGCCCCTTCTCCACAATTTCAGACTCCGGCAGTTCCACCACGCCCGCTTCCGAGGCCACGACAATATAACCGTCGCGAGTAATGGCGTACCGAGCCGGCCGCAGGCCGTTGCGATCCAGCGACGCGCCCACTTTCTTGCCATCGCTAAACACTAGCAGCGCTGGGCCGTCCCACGGTTCCTGGATGCCGCTGTAGTATTCGTAAAAGTCCACGATTTCGGGATGATCCGCCAGGTCGGGCTGGTTGTTATAGGCCTCTGGCACCATCATCATGAGCGCCGCCAGCGGGTCGCGCCCCGACCGCACCAGAAGTTCCATCACGTTGTCCAGGTTGGCGGAGTCGCTGTTTTCTGGGCGGACGGTAGGCTTCAGGTCTTCTAGGCGGTTTCCCCAGATGGGATGGTCGAGTTCGGCTTCCCGCGCCATCATCCAGTTAATATTACCCAGCAGCGTGTTGATTTCGCCGTTGTGCGCCAGTAGCCGCATCGGTTGCGCCAGGGGCCACTTGGGCATCGTGTTAGTGCTAAAGCGGCGGTGGTAGGTGGCAAAGGCACTGGTGTAAAGCGGGTTTTGCAAATCTAGGTAAAACTCACCCAGCACTGCCGAGCGCACCATGCCCTTGTAAACAACCGTACGGTTCGAAAAAGAACAGACGTAGAACTCCTTCAGCGCTTCGGCGTGTTCACCTTGATAGTCTGCCAACACGCTCAGGATGCGCTTGCGGGCCCAGTAGAGGTCGCGCTCCAGGTCGTCGCCAGAGTCGGCCGATTCCACCAGCACTTGCTCAATTTGCGGCTGGTTTTCTTTTGCCTGGATGCCCAGCACTTCAGGTTTTACAGGCACCTTGCGCCAGCCCAGGACTTTCAGCCCGCAGTCTGTCCAAACTTTGGTAGCTGTATCGCGGGCGATCGCCGCGGCTGCTTCAGACTGGGGCAGAAACACCATACCCAGTCCAAAATTTTCTGCTGCGGGTAGAGTGATGCCTTGGAACCCACACCACTCGCTGATTAGCGCCCAGGGAATTGCCGTCATTAATCCTGCGCCATCGCCAGAATCCCGGTCGGCGCTACAGCCTCCGCGATGCTCCATACAAGACAACGCCACCAGCGCCTTTTGCACCAAGTCATGGCTGTCTCTACCCTGCGAATCGGCGATAAACCCGACACCACAAGCGTCGCGCTCTTCCACCAGCCATCGCTGTCCTGCATAGCCCGTGGTTCCCTGACCCATCCATTCGTTTTGGTTCACGCCTATTCCACCCATAGCAACTTTTACGGAAAGACCTGTTTTGTAATAACCCTGAACTAACGCTAAACCAACCCAATGCTAAAACTGTCCTGGATTTTGGAATTGAGAACAGGCGAGCATTCTGTAACCTGCTCACTCAGGGCGACTCGCGCAGGCAATGAGAATCCGCTGTCGGCCATAGCCTCTCCAGCGAGCGTTTGTCCCCAATACATCGACTCATCTCAGAACCGTCGCCCTGCATTAATCCATGCAAGCCGCAGTGCTGAAGTCCTCAATCCGGGCGATCGCAACTGTTCCCAGCTACTCCACTCTAGGGTCGGATTTCTTTCTGGAGAGACGCATACGTAACACTATGTCCAGGTTTTGATCCGAGCTTTGAGAGATAGGAGGCTGAAAAACTGGCACTGTGCCGAGTCAGAGGCGATCGCTAGCGACCTCCTCTGACGTTTCAGTTTGGAATATCTACCTATCAGGATAGAGTATGAATTCTAGGTGAAGCGATGCGGGTTTTGCAACTGAAATCCTGCGTGCCCTCCAGAACAGCACCCTAAATCTCCAGGGATACACTGCCTACCGCAGTCCCGTCTTACGGGTTCAGGAATTCATAAATTTCGACCGTTCGATGGTTAAAGCCTCGGTGCCAAGAGTGCAAGTGGTTAGAAGCGTAAACCGACCCCGCCCTGCACCGAAATCGCAGCGTTATTGCCTTCGTCATAGCCATCAAAGGCAAAAATAGCGTTGCCAAAAAGAACCAAATTGCTATTGGGTAATGCGTGGTCGATGCCCGGTTGCAGCACAAAGCTGCTCTGGTTGCCAATAGGTGAGGTGTCGTCGCCACCGCCGAGCATGATAGACGCGCCCGCCCCCAAGTACAAATCCGTCTGCCAATTCAACGGAATGTCGTAGGAAACCGTCGGTACAAAAGCACTGCGATCGCTCAGTAGCAGTTGCGCCCGAATGGAGAGGGGCACTCGCAGCAACTTATAGCGGGCCGCAATCACCGCACCAGAGGCCGAATCTTCACCAAACGCATCATCCCCCTCCGTCAACCCAAAGGAGCCGCCGATCCCCACGTAGCTGCCGTAGGCTGCCTGTGCCTGTGCAGGGGCGCTCGCCATCAGCGACAGCCCACCCAACAGAGCAACTCCCCCAAAAACCGCTGCAAACCGGGCGATCGGCAAAGGGCCAAGCGCTGCATGGAACTGACAAAAACAGCGGGAAACGAAGGCGGCGCAACAGTTCATACCAATTTCCTCACACTCAAAGCGCTGGGGGTAGTTTTTCATCGGTGGGGTTTAGGAACTCGTGAACTCAGAATTGACAGAGCGAATTGACAGAGCGAGTTGGTAGCTTTTGTAGGATTTTTTCTTAGCCCCTTAGATACCTTTCAGACCTTTCAGAAAAAACTGATAGTCATAAAGTTCAGCATCCAAACAAGTAGCCGACAAAAAAGCTTTTTAAACTCCAAGGCCGTAGCCTGGAAAAAACTAAGGGCAACTCAATAAAAACCTGACCTGTCAGGGCCGAAGCAGTCTTAACAAACGACAATGACTTTTCCTGATGAGATCCGTCTAGCGGATTCATCTAATAAGATTTAATTACCAAAGGTTAGCTTATCTTTGAGCGAGAGATCCGTTTTTTTGAAAAAATCTGCGACTTCTGCGCTAAAAGTTGGATGTTATTCCAGCTTTTACTCCGGGAAAATACTCCAGGAAAATTTGCCGGATTCCCCTGCTTCCCGCCGAATTCGCTCTGGCAACCCGCATTTCAAGCCAGCCCGTGCAACCCTTCTAAATCAGAATGGGAACTCTAGCACCAACACCCTTGCGACCCGCCCAAAGCCCATGAAACCATTCACCTCACCCATCAGCTCCCCGATGCAAATCCCAGCCACCGCCCAGTGGCTCCTGGCGGCTGCGGCGGCGGCCTCTGTTTTAGGGGTGGCCACGCCCGCCGGACTGACTCAAGAGCGCCAGGGCTGCTTCATGATTACCCAAGCCGGCCGGCTCATCGACCTGTCTGAAATTTGCCCCTCAGCCCAGCCCTTTGCGCCGCCTGCCCAGGCCAGCTCCACGCCCACCCTCGGCACAGGCGATATCCAGGTGACCCTCCGGTGGACGACAGTTGACGACCTGGATCTGGCAGTCCGTGACCCCTCCGGCAACATCGTGGCTTATTACAACCGCACCGTGCCCTCTGGCGGACAGCTCGACGTAGATGCAAACGCAGGCTGTGGAGAGCAAAACACCAGCCCCATCGAAAATATTTTCTGGCCAACCGGAGGGGCACCCCAGGGACAGTTTTCCATTGAAGTGAACTTGTTCACTCGCTGCCCCGGTGGGGGGGGTGGCAGCATTCCCTTTAACCTGACGCTGCTGGTTCAGGGCACGACCCGCACGCTCGAAGGCTCCGTCAGCGATCAGCAGCCCGTTGCCAACTTCCCCTTCTCGCTGCCTACCCAGTCTGCACAGCGCTAGGCTATGGAATAGCAGAACTCTGGAAAAGCAGAGCGCTGAGGTTGGGGCGCTCAACCGATGAAATTCAGCCAGATCCGAGTTTTCTGCATTATCTTTAATAGATATCAGCGGATGGTTTGTGTTAGGGCGGGTCGATTAAATGAGTCAATCCATGCAATCCACGCAGAGCAATCCAGACGAAGCAAGCGGTGGATTGGTATGTTGGGATTGGCCTTGTGAAAGGGTTTGTAGAGGGTAATAGATCTTTTGGGGGCTGATATGCGCCGAACTACGCTAGTCATGGTTTTAGGAACGCTTGCATTCTGGCTGGGCGGCTGTGGAGGTGGCTCACAAGAACCTGCGGCTACAGCGCCCGATCCCAATGCGCCCGCAGACCCCAATGCAGCAGCTAATCCCAACGCAATGCCTGCCGATCCGGCTGCGGTTCCGGCTGCTCCGGTTGCTCCGGCTGCTGCCCCGCCCACCGCAACCGACCCCTCTCCTGGCTTGCCTGCGGGCACTCTGCCCCCCGAACTCATTGCTTCCACAAATCCCCAAGCGCGTGTTCAAGAGGTGCAACGCAATCGTCCTGATCCCTTCGCCCAAGTTACGGTTACCCCGGTGGTGGTTGAATCGCCAAATCGGAATGGGGCGACGAGTCGTCCTTTTGTCACCCCAGCAGGGCAGGGTGTGCGAGTACCACCCCTAGCAACGGGTCGTGTTCCTTCGCTACCAAGTGATCAGGCGGGCACGGGGGCTAGGCGAGCGGGTACACCCACAGGAACTGGCCAACTCGCTCCCATTCCCAACCTGACTGGGCAAACGCTAAATGGTCAGGCCCGGCGCCCGCCTGCACCGCCGCCACCGCCCCAGCCAACGATGGCCCGTGCGGTTAAGGTGATGGGGGTCATTCAAATTGGCAATACGGCTCACGCCATTGTGCAAGCTCCAAACGAGCCGACTAGCCGCTATGTCCGGGTGGGGCAGCGGTTGTCGAATGGTGAGGTGTTGGTGAAGCGAATTGAGATGAATCGCGGTGCGGAAGAGCCAGTGGTGGTGCTGGAGCAGTATGGCATAGAGGTGCCGATTGCCGTTGGGCAGGGTGGGCCACCGCCTGCATCTGGGCCTGGGGCATAGTGGAGTGCCGGGATTAATTGCAGCACACCCTGAGTTTAAGGTCTTGTTTGCTGGTTTTGCTTGCATCGCTTGTTTGGATAGTTTCTTGCAATTTGGCGTGTGCAGAGAGTTCAGTTCAATGCACACGTCTGCTTTTTTAAGGAGATCGTCATGACTGCAACTGCCTCAACCGCACATCATGCGCCCTTCGGCTTTGCCCCTGTGCCCACGCAGGATGCTGATGTTTTGCGGCAGCTTTCCTTTGTGCCGGGGCTAAAGGAACTGCTGACGGTGCGCCAGGTTCATGCGCTAGAACACGCAACGGTATGGGTGCTGAGTGAGATGACAGGTAACGTTGCAGACGGGGCAGTGGGCGATCGCCTGGGCGGTATGTCTACTGAAACGGGCTTCTATATCTATGGCGCAGTCGAGACGGAGCAACTGCGGCGGGCGGCTCAGACTGCGCTGCATCGCTTGGTGGGGGGCGATTGGGATCTGGCTGTGCATCCCCGCTGCGGTACGAACCTGTCGGTGGGCATTTTGCTGACGGCGGGGCTGCTGATGGGTGCTCAACTGGTGTTGCCCAAAGATCCGCTGGGGCAGATTTTGGGACTGGGCCTGGCGGCAGCGGCGGCGGCGGGTGTTGCGCCCGATGCAGGGCAAGTGGCCCAGCGATATCTCACAACGGCGATTCCGTTTAACCTGGCGATTCAATCGGTAGAAAATCAGGGCGATCGCTGGGGACAGCCGACTCATTTTGTGCGCGTGGTCTGGGTTGATTAGGGGCGCAGGCTAAGCGGTGGCATTGAGAACAGAGGGGCGATCGCCGGGTATTCTGGACTAGAATCACGCGGTCTTGTTCTGAACCCCGCTATTTCCAATATTCGCCATGCTTACTACTGCTCGTCCGCTCCAGTTGGATTACGTCCGTGCCCAGTTTCCTGCCCTGGCAGGAGAGTGGGTGTTTTTTGACAATGCGGGTGGTTCGCAAACCTTGAAGCGAGTGGGCGATCGCATCGTCGATTATTTGCTGACAACAAACGTGCAGCTTGGCGCGTCTTACGAGGTGTCGCAGCAATCGACCGCACGAGTTGCCGAGGCTGCCCAAGCCGCCGCCACGCTGATCAACGCCGCCGATCCGGGCGAAGTGGTGATGGGTGGCTCTACTACGCTGCTGCTGCGGATTTTGTCGCTGTGTCTGGGGCAGACCTTTCGCCCTGGCGACGAAGTGATCGTCACCAACTGCGACCATGAATCCAACATCGGCTGCTGGCTGGACTTGCGAAAACAGGGCGTGATCGTCAAATTTTGGAACCTCAACCCCGAAACACTCCAGTTTGATCTGGAGGCGCTGGAACGGCTGATCACGCCGCGCACCCGCTTGGTGGCGCTGACCCACGTTTCCAACATCCTGGGCACGATCAACCCGATTCGCCAAATTGCTGACTTTGTGCATGAGCGCGGCGCGATGATCTGCGTAGACGGCGTGGCCTACGCGCCCCACCGCCGAGTCGATGTGCAGGCGCTGGATGTCGATTTTTATGTGTTCAGTTTTTACAAGGTCTACGGGCCGCACTATGCACTGCTCTATGGCAAGCGAGAACACCTGCTGGCAATGCCAGGAATCAACCATTACTTCATCAGCCAGGAGACGATTCCCTATAAGTTTCAGCCCGGAAACGTGAACTTTGAGCTGAGCTATGGCGCTGCGGGCATTGTAGATTACCTGAGCGACTTGGCTGTGCAGCATGGCAGCGATCGCCCCTCCTCTGACCTTTCGGGTCGCCTTAGCGACGCTTTCGACCGCATTGCCGAGCATGAGGAACTGTTGAGCGATCGCCTCCTTAGCTACCTCCGCAGCCAGCCCCGCGTGAAAATCTGGGGCGACCCCACCGCAGACCGCGATCGCCGTGTGCCCACCCTCGCTTTTACGGTCGGTCAGATCAACAGCGCCACCATTCCGCCGCAGATTGATCGACACCACATCGGCATCCGTTACGGCGACTTCTATGCCCGGCGGCTGATTGAAGACCTGAATCTGGCTCAGCAAAACGGTGTGGTGCGCGTCAGCATGGTGCATTACAACACCGTGGAAGAGTGCGATCGCCTGATTGCTGCACTGGAGCCTGTGATCGGAGGATAAGAATGGAGTGAGGGAAGAGAGAAGAACGAAGAGAGAAGAACGAAGAGAGAAG
>JBDNCP010000103.1:0-17825 GCA_046719575.1 Cyanobacteriota bacterium | reverse complement strand
TGGCATTTGGCTCCCGCACCTGCGACTCATCAAAGGCGCTGGGATACACAATCGGCTCGATGCCCGCCAGTTGCAGCAGTCGCCGTCGGGCAGGAGAGGCAGAGGCAAGGACAAAGGGGGGGAGCATTTTGAGGGGTAGTGGGGAGTGGGGTGAGGGGGGTGGTGGGTTAAGGGGGGTGGTGGGGTGGTGAGGCAGGAGGGTTAACGGGGGTGGAGTGGCGGAGTGGTGGGCGTGTCGGAGCAATACCCCTGAGTCTCCATCCCCCTATCTCTGCCCACCCATCCACCCTCCCACCCGCTCACCCATCCCCCCATGACTCTCCTACCACGGTGCCCAATCGGCCCAGTCAAGATTAAAGATCGACGTGTCGGGAAACTCGATTGGGTTGCCATTGCGGACGAGGAGGCGCTGGAGTTGCTCAAGCTGGGGTTCGCGGCGGGGCAGGTCATCCACGAGCTGGTAAGGCAGCACATTCTCACGCAGGGCAAAGGCGGCCGTCGTGCCTGCGGCTGCGCCCACTGACCATTCAAAGGAATGAACCCGGTAGGCAGCAGCGACCATCGTGCTGGTGGCGATGCTCTTGCCCGCGACTAGTAAATTATCCAGCTTTTGGGGAATCATCGCTTGCAGCGGAATTTGCCCCGGATAGGCCTGGCCGTGGCCCTGGCGCGTGCCCGGCCGCTCGATATTGCCCGGTGCTTCGGGGGGCGAGTAAGCCATACAGGGGTGAAAGTCGATGGCGTATTGGGCAATGCCCACCGCGTCGGGATAGATGGTAGATCGGGTGCGGCGCTGGATTTGGTCGACCGGCGTGTTTTTGGCGATCGCCGACACGGTTTCCAGCCCTGCCAGCGCAATCCACAGGTTGCGATACATCTCCGGCGACAGGTTTTGGCGATAGAAATCGGCGCGGAAGTCGGCTTTGGAAATGTCTAGCTCGTTCATGCTAAAGCCATTGCGATAGCCATAGGTGGGGCGACCAATGATGCGCCGCCCTTCGCGAATGTAGGGATATTTCGACAGGCCGTGAACCGTGCCCATCGGCGAATCCAATCCCGTCAGCAGGCGATGGTTGGGCGCGGGCTGTTTCACGCCGTCGCCCAGTTGCGAATCCGTCGTGCCCATTGTGAACCAGTAGTAGTAGCCCAGCGCCAGTTCCTCGCCTGCGGCCAGGGTTTCCGTCCGCAGGCCACCCAGCCAGCCGCCCGGAGCAAGCTGTCCCCGCTCCTGCAACTGTTGGCGGGTGTAAATCAGGTTGTCGCGAGAGGTTCCGGGGCGATAGTCGTTGCCCCAGACCCAGTTTTGCATGGAGATGTCGCCGGGTTTGGGGCGCGACACGCCAAAGACCCGCTCGGTAGAACGGGGTTCGGGACTCCAGATGCGGCGATAGGTAAACACCACGTCGATGTCTGCCAGGCGCGGATTGGGGTCATAGCCGTAGTAGGGTTCGTAGCGTTCGTAAAAAGGCGGCCTTTGCTGGGGCTGGGGTTCGGCTGTGCGCTCCATCGCAAAGGTGTAGGTGAAGCCCTGGGTACAGTAGGGGTCGCCCGTGGTGGTGGGGAGGGAGGGGTCAAGGTGCGATCGCGGATCGAGTCCCAGTCGATAGGGTACGTCCGCTAGGGCGATCAGTTCCCCGGTTTCCGTCGCCTCCACCACATACCAATCTGCGACTCCTGGCTGCCGCCGCGCCTTGGGCACAAAGCGAATCACCTTCTTTTGCAGGCGGCTAGAGTTTTCATAGCGATAGGCATCTTCGATGATTTTCGACAGCGGCTCGGTATTCAGCGGCGGCGTGCCAGGGGCGGGGCTGTGCTGAATGGCGGTGGCGGCGGCAATCTGCTTGCCGTCGGCAGTGTAGTCTAGTTCCTTGATCACCGTTGAGGGAAACCACTTGAGCCGACCTTTGCCCTTCCGCGCCGCATCACGCAGCATATCTTCCAGAATCTTTTCGGCATCGCGGGGCAAAAAGCAGGAAACGCTCACCCAGCAGTCGCCGGGGCTGAGGCGGCGATATTTCTTCTGAATGCGATCGCGCAGTTCTAGATAGCCCTTGGAATAGTGGAGCAACTGCCGCTGTCGTCGCGCCTCATCCAGCGCCGACGTGCCCTGCGAGGTGATCTGGCCGCCCATCCAGTCGGTGAGTTCGGTCATGCAAACCGTGCGCCCCGCCAGCAGCGCTTCGTAGGATGTCGCCACCCCCGACAGTCCGCCACCCACGACGAGAATTTCGCAGTCTACGGTTTCGGTTGGCGCAGGGCGGTTGGCAGAGGTTTGCGCCTGGGCAGCCGTGAAGGGGGCAAAAGCCGTGAAGCTAACCAGAGACACCAGGAAAGCAGAAAAGGAACGAGTACGGTTTCGAGTCATGATGCTTGTCAATAAACTGGG
Organism: Cyanobacteriota bacterium; assembly: GCA_046719575.1. GTDB lineage: Bacteria > Cyanobacteriota > Cyanobacteriia > Elainellales > Elainellaceae > Thermoleptolyngbya. Next base: position 15,439 of record JBDNCP010000103.1, on the reverse strand, counting down.
AGCGGGTTTTAGGGGTTGGCGGTTGGCGGCTCGTGAGCCTTGCCGAAGGAGGGGTTGTTGCTCCGCAACGCTAACGCAAGCGGGGTTAGCGTTGCGCGGTTGGCTGAGTAAGCCTGATAGGATGCTCCATCGTTTGCTTGCTCTTTTCCGTCTCGGCTCTTTCCAGTCACTTCGAGAGCGGGTTTTTGTCATGGCTAGACTAGCGCACTTGGGGCAAAAGTCGGTGTGCCGAGGGCGGCGTATTGCCCGACTGTCCTCGTTCGGCAAGGCTCACGAGCCGCCAACCTCCCTACTCCCTACGATCGCCCTCCTCCCCCGTCAGCAAAGATTCCACTAGTTCATAGAGTTCTGGTTCTGCCCGCCCTTCGAGCTGACGATTTTTCAGGTCGATCAGTCCCTGTGCCAGAGCGGGGGCGCGATGTTTGTAGGTGCTATTGGCAGTCAGCAGGTCGAGAAAAACTTCCCGCTCCACTTGGTCGCGGCTGGCCTCTTCTCCGACTGGTGATTCAAACGTTCGCACATCCGCCTCAAACTTCAGCAGGAAAATTAGCGCATTGCTCAAGGACTGGAGCCGCTGCTGGAGCGATCGCGTGTCTAGCTCCGTTCGCACGAACCCGACCTCGCCCTCCAGCCGCAGTTCCACAATGGGCTGTGGGTCGGGCCGGAGCTTGCCTAGAGAAATGGCCTGTTGGACGAGGGCGATCGCCGTTTGCTCTACCTGCTCCACCGTCTCCGAGCCGTTTAGAGATTGCTTCAGCCGCACGATCGGGCGCTGGCGATAGTCGCGCTGGAGCGTTGCGCGGATGCCGTCTGAGTCAATTTCCACCAGATACGCGCCCCGCTCAAACCGGGCTTCGTCCATGCTGTTGGCTTCTAGAGAACCAGGATTGAACACCCAGCCCTCTACTTCGTAATTTTTGTGAATGTGCCCCAGCGCCAGATAGTTCACGCCTGCTTTTTTCAGCGGCAGCAGGTCGCTATAGCGCAGCGCTCCCTGATAGCGGGCGATCTGCCCCTCCAGCCCGTGGTGAAACAGCAGCACCGTGGGCCCCGGCGCGGGCGGCAAGTCTCGAATGGCCGCCGCAATTTGCTCGATCGCCCTCGGAGCCGTGGAGCCATACCAGCTTGACCCCAGCACCCGCACGCCGCAGGGCAGGTCGATGTAACCGCCGCGCTTCGTCTCAGCATCCCAAGGCACATAGAACGGCTCGCCCTGCGCCACGTCTCCCGGCTCCAACAGATGCAGCATTTCCCAATCTGCCAGATAGCGCAGCCAGCTTGTGTTGACCCCGTAGGGGCGGTTGTCGTGGTTGCCCTCGATCGCCAAGACGGGAATGCCCGCGTCTTTGAGGAGCGATAGCACTGCCTGCGCTTGGTTCAGGATATTGGGCTGGAGATTGCGATGCTCGAACAAATCGCCTGCAATCAGCACAAAGTCTACTTGAGGGGCGATTGCATACCGCTCAATCACATCCATCAGCGTATAGAAAAAATCCTGCGTCCGCTCTCGGTTGTCGTAGCGGTCGAAGCCCAGGTGAATGTCGGCAATGTGGAGAAAGCGAGGCATGTTGGATAACGCAGTAGACGTGTTCTATTGTTCTATCACGCTATCTCACTTGGCACCGCTCCTGCACGCCTGTCCTCACCCCTGCCGCTCGATTGCATCCGCCACGCGACAGACATCTCGCATCTCGGCGACATCGTGAACGCGCAGGATGTCGGCTCCGTGGGCGATCGCCATTGCACAAGCCGCCGCGGTGCCCCAGATGCGCTGCTGCGGGTCGGGCTGATTGAGGATGTGTCCAATGAAGCTTTTGCGGGAGGGGCCGATCAGGATGGGGCAACCGAGGGGCTTAAAGTCCTCAATGCGGCGCAGCAGTTCCAGGCTTTGGGCAGCGGTTTTGGCGAAGCCGATGCCGGGGTCGAGGGCGATGTGGTGATGGGGGATGCCGTGGGCGATCGCCGCCTCGATGCGCCGCGCAAAAAAGTCGTACACTTCGCCCACCAAGTCTGAATAATCGGTCAACTGCTGCATGGTTTTGGGCGTGCCGCGAATATGCATCAGCACAATGGGCACGCCCAGTTCCGCCACGGTGGGCAGCATCGCTTCGTCAAAGGTGGCCCCCGAAATATCGTTCACAAGATCGGCTCCGGCAGCGATCGCCGCTCTGGCCACGGCGGCTTTGGTCGTATCGACGGAGATCAGCGTGTTCAGCGGTGCAAAGTCGGCAGCCCCCTGGCGAATCGCCTGGATCACCGGAACCACGCGGCGCAGTTCTTCTGCCAGCGCCACGGCTTCGGCCTGAGGACGGGTAGACTCGCCGCCAATATCTAGCACGTCTGCACCGTCTTTGACCAGCCGATGCGCCTGCTGGAGCGCGGAGCCTAGCTGGTCAAACTGACCGCCGTCGCTGAAACTGTCCGGCGTGACATTTAGCACGCCCATCAGGTAAGTGCGATCGCCCCAAATTAATTGGCGATCGCCCGAAAACTGCCACATTTCCACACTTCCAACGGCTCCTAATTTGAAGCTTGCGTATGCTTTGCGTTAAAACTTCTGATCCTTAGTCGAGAATACTGAGATTTCGGGCACTCTAAAACTACGTCCAGAGACAGTCTCGCTGCAACCCTGGGCGAATACTGAACTTCATCTACCGCATTTTTACTGAAAGAGCGACTTTACTGCTTGCCTATTGCGAAATAAAGCTATTTCAAAGGAGGGGGCTTGCCAAGGGCGATCGCCCAACCCACCAGCGCAATCCTATCCCAGCATCTATCCCTTGCCATTTGGGACACAGACAAAACCAAACTAACCAATTGCAGCCCAAATCTTGATTTTTGAAGCGAATCAGGGAATACAGGGAATAGGACAAGAGAGCCATCGGGTTAAGCCGAATTGAGCGACGGCTCCGAGCCAAACCGCAAAATGTCAGTTTCTGATAGCTTGAGCATCCTGTTCACCCATCCCTTGCGAGAGACTGGGCCGCTTACGTCCCAGAGCGCGTACAACTACAGTCTGGCAAGATTCGGCGACACTGGAGGTTCAGCAACACTGAATACTGAACACTGAATGCGGTCTGGCTTTTAGCCTCACCCCCCCGACCGCTCACCGTTCGTACCTGACCCCAGCACACACCAAAGAGGGTGGATATGGAGAACCTTGGGCAAAACCGCACCACCGAGCGGGCAAGCTTAGTGGCGCTGCTGCTAATTTTTATCCTGCCGTTTGCCATGGTGGTTTACCAACTGGTGGCGGAGGTCAACCAGCGCATCACCTTTGCCCAATATGAAATTTTTGGCAACGCCTACTTGCGCCCACTGGAGCAGTTGATGCTGGACTTGTCCCAGGGCCAGCGACTGGCCCAGCAGGCGGCGCAAGATGCGTCTCTAGAGGCAGAGACGCTCTCTCAGGAAGCGTTTCAAAGCCAAATCGCCCTAGACTTAGCAAATCTGCAAGCGGTCGAACAGCAGTTTGGACAGCGCCTCCAAACCTCAGAGCAATACCAGGCATTGGTGCAAAGCTGGGAGGTGCTTCATCCTGGCGTAGACGCGACGGGCAGGCCACTTGTCCCAGATGAGGTGCAGGCTGGGTATGCCCAGCTTATGACTCAGGTACGCAGGCTGATTTTTCAAGTGGGCGATGCGTCTAACCTGATTCTCGATCCAAACCTGGATAGCTATTACCTGGTGGATCTGGTATTGCTTAAATTGCCCAAAGCTCAAGAGCTGATGGCGCAGGTGCAGCAGCTTGGGGAACGGGTCGCCCAACAGCAAACCCTCTCGTCCGCAGAACAGAGCCGCCTGTTGGTGCTGATGGGTCAGCTTCAGGAAACCCTCGAAGACAGTCGCACCAGCCTACACACCGCAATTCGCAATAACCCAGCGCTGCAAATTCCTTTGGAAGCGTCGATGCAAACGCTGATCGACCAGGCCAATCGGTTTCTGGCAGTGCTGAAGGAGGCGATCGCGCCCGCATTGCCTAGCAACATCGTCCCGTCCCAGACGCTACAGGTGCAGCCAACCGCCCCCGACCCCGCTGCCTATGATACCGCCGTCGCTGAAATGCTGTCTGCCAGTCATGCCGTCTGGCGGGCAGCGTCAGAGCAACTTGAGCATCTGCTAGAGCGCCGAATTCAGGGGTTTGCTCGCAAGATTTATATCGTCGAGGCGTTTGTGCTGCTGGTGCTGGCGACGGTGTTCTACGTGTTTATTTCATTTGCCCGAAATCTGGTTAGCCAACGGCGATCGCAGACTCGCCTCGCAGCCCAGTACGCCCTCACCCGCACGCTATCGGAAGCCACTACTCTGGAAGAGTCTGCACCCCAAATCCTCCAGACAATTTGCGAAAGCTTTGGGTGGGATGTGGGCGAATTGCGTCGCATCGACCCCAAAACCAAAATGCTGGTCTATGTAGCAGGCTGGCACTGCCCAGAGTTGGATGCAACCCAACTGGACTCGGCGCAGTGGCAGCGTCCCTTTGGCGAGGGCGAGGGTGTGTTGGGACAGGTAGCCCTCAGCCAAAAACCCGTCTGGCTTGCCGACATTACCGACGACGAGCGGTTTGTCCGCAGGGCCATCCTGCAAGCCTTGGGGCTACGCGGCTGTTTGGGATTCCCCATTCTAAGCGGGGATGAGGTGCTGGGAGTGATGTCGTTTCTCAGCCGCGATGTGCAAAAGCCCGATGCCGACCTGCTCCGGGTGATGACGACCATTGGCAGCCAAGTTGGGCAATTTATCAAAATTCGCCTGTCGGAGGAGGCGCTGCGCCAGAGCGAGGAACTGCAACGAATGGCGCTAAGTGCAGCAAAGATGGGCGCGTGGGATTGGAACGTGCTGACCGGAGAAGAAAACTGGTCCCAAGAAGCAGAGCGCATTTTTGGGCTAGAACCCGGACAATTTACCCGAACTTATGCCGACTTCTTTGAATTTATCCATCCCGAAGACCGAGACAAGGTGAACGAAGCCCAAGCGCGAGCGCTCCGGCATGGGGACGACTACGCGCCGGAATATCGCATCATCCTACGAGACGGCAGCCTGCGCTGGATCACCAGTCGCGGCCGGGTGCTGCGCGATGCCGAAGGCAACCCTACGCGGCTGGTCGGCGTGACGATGGACATCACCGAGCGCAAGCAGGCCGAGCTTGCCCTGGCCGAGAGCGAGCGCCGCCTGCGGGCTGCCGAGGAAAAATATCGCAGCATTTTTGAAAACGCAGTCACAGGGATCTTTCAAACCACGACCGATGGTCACTATCTCAGCGCCAACCCTGCCCTGGCCAAAATCTACGGCTATGCCTCTGTGGAGCGACTGATGGAGGCACTGCAAGACATCGAGCATCAGCTTTATGTAGACCCGTCTCGGCGACAGGATTTTATCGACTTGATGGCGGCCCACGGGGCGGTCGAAGATTTTGAGTCGCAGGTCTATCGCAGCGATGGAGAAGTCATCTGGATTTCTGAAAATGCGATCGCCGTTCGAGATGACCAGGGCAAGCTGCTGTATTACGAAGGCACCGTCGAAGACATCACTGCCCGCAAGCAAACCGAAGAGACACTGAAACGACAATTGGCGGCGATCGAAGCCTCCGCAACAGGCATCGGTATTCTCAGCGCCGCAGGCAAATTTCTCTATCTCAACAGCTCCCACGCCACAATCTATGGCTACGACGACCCGGCCGAGCTAGTCGGCAAATCCTGGCATCAGCTCTATGGCCCCAAAGAACTGGCGCGATTTCAGCAAGAGGTAATGCCGGAGTTTGCCCGCACCGGCCAGTGGCGTGGTGAGGCAATTGGCACTCGCAAAGATGGCAGCACCTTTCCTCAAGAGGTGTTTCTGACGGCGCTGGAAGATGGCGGGCTGGTTTGCATCGTGCAAGACATCACCGCCCGTCGTCAAGCCGATGCCGCCCTGCGCGAGCGAGAAGCCCGCTTTAGCTCGCTGGTGAATAATATTCCGGGCGTGGTCTATCGCTGCGCCTGCGATGAACACTGGACGATGGAATACATCAGCGACCCGATTCGTAACCTGACGGGCTACGAGCCAGAGGATTTTATCGGCAATCGACGACTGAGTATTAACGACATTACGCCACCGGAGTATCAACTGATCATCGCCCAGACGGTGAAACAGGCGATCGCCCAACAGCAGCCCTATATTCTGGAATATCCCATCCAGCACAAAGACGGCAGCACGCGCTGGGTTTACGAAAAAGGACAGGGAATCTATGAAGATGGCGAGCTGCTCTGCCTAGACGGGGTCATGTTTGACATCACCGAGCGCAAGCAGACCGAGGAGCGCCTGCGCCTGCTGGAGTCGGTTGTCGTCAACACCAACGACGCAGTGATGATTATGGAGGTGGGCGACCCGGCCAACCTCAAGATTGTCTATGTTAATGAAGCCTTTACCAATATGACGGGCTACGTGCCCGAAGAGGTCATCGGCAAAAATCCAGCCATGTTCCAGGGGCCGGGAACCAATCGGGAAGAGGTGGCACGGGCGCGGGCCGACCTAGCGCAGTGGAAATCGGTTCAGCTAGAACTAATCAACTACCGCAAAGACGGCTCCGAATTTTGGGTGGAAATCGAAATGGTGGCGGTCGCCAACCAGCAGGGAGACTATACCCACTGGATCTCGGTGCAGCGCGACATCAGCGATCGCAAAGCCGCCGAAGAAGCCCTGCGGAAAGGCAAAGCCGCCGCCGAAGAGGCCAACCGCGCCAAAAGCCAGTTCCTCGCCAACATGAGCCACGAGCTACGCACCCCGCTCAACGCCATCATCGGCTATAGCGAAATGCTGCAAGAAGAAGCCCACGACGTCGGCTATGGCGACATCGTGCCCGATCTGGAAAAAATTCGCGGCGCGGGGCAACACCTGCTAGCGCTGATCAACGACATCCTCGACATCTCCAAGATCGAGGCGGGGCGCATGGAGCTATACCTGGAAACCTTCGAGCCAGATCTTCTCTTGCTGGAGGTGCAGGCGACCATCGAGCCGCTGATGTCTAAAAACGGCAATACCTTCTCGATTCAGTGCCCCGACGACTTGGGCATGATGCGTGCCGACCTAACCAAGGTTCGCCAGTCGTTGTTTAACCTGCTTAGCAACGCCGCCAAATTCACCGAAAACGGCACCATTACCCTCACTGTCGAAAAGCGCGAAGTCACCAGCCTCTCGTCCGCAAATCCCGACGCGCCGCTCAGCCTTGCGCCTGCCACTTTCATCCTGTTTCAGGTGTCTGACACGGGCATCGGCATGACAGTCGAGCAAATGTCCAAGGTGTTTCAGGCCTTTACTCAGGCAGACGCTTCGACCACGCGCAAGTATGGCGGCACGGGGCTGGGGCTGGCCATCAGCCGCCGCTTTTGCCAGATGATGGGCGGCGATATCACGGTGTCGAGCGAGGTGGGCAAGGGCAGTACGTTTACCATCTGGCTGCCGATGGAGGTGGTCGATGCCAAACAAGTGGAGGCGCTGCCTACGCTGCCCTCTGCGACTGGGGTGATTCAGGGGACGGCTCAGACTGGCGATCGCGGCAGCGTTGCAGAGCAATATTGCCCGCCGTATGACCCTGCCCACCCCAATTCGGGCGATCGCAAAACCGTGCTGGTGATCGACGACGACCCTGCTGTGCGCGACTTGGTACAGCGCTACCTCACCAAAGAAGGCTTTCGGGTGGAAACAGCCGCCAACGGTGCAGAGGGCTTGCGGCTTGCCCGCCAGATCCGCCCCGATGCCATTACGCTGGACGTGCTGATGCCCGACACAGACGGCTGGAGCGTGCTGTCGGCCTTCAAAGCCGATCCCGACCTAGCGGAAATTCCCGTTGTGGTGATGACCATCGTAGACGACAAAAATCGGGGCTTTGCCCTGGGTGCAGCCGACTATCTCACCAAGCCCATTGATTATCAGCGGCTTACCCACCTGCTGCAAAAATTCCAGCCGGATTGCTCGGCAGATGCCCTGGCAACTTGTCGAGTGCTGGTGGTAGAAGACGAGGCCGACATCCGCCAGATGTTTCGCCGAATGTTGGAGCGGGAACACTGGCAAGTAGTCGAGGCCGAGAACGGGCACGTCGGGCTACAGTCCCTCAGCCAGCAGCGTCCCGACCTGATCTTGCTCGACCTGATGATGCCAGAGATGGATGGCTTTCAGTTCATCAGCGCAGTGCGGGAGAACCCCGACTGGCGATCGCTCCCAATTGTGGTCGTCACGGCCCTCGACCTCACCCCTGCTGACCGCCTGCGGCTCAATGGCTATGTCGAGCAAATCCTGCAAAAGGGAACCTATAGCCGCGACGAACTGTTACATGAAGTCCGCGATCTGGTGTTAACCTGCATTCACCAACGTCCCGCTAGGATTCGGGAGGCTTCCCTATGAAACTGGGCTGGGGCTCGGTACTGGTCATTGATGATGAAGCAGTGACGCGCCTGCTGGTGGCACGCCACCTCCAAGGTCGGGTGGCCTCGGTGACCACGGTAGACAACGGGCAGGAAGGACTAGAACTGCTGCAAAATCAGCCCTTTGACTTGGTGCTGCTGGATATCATCATGCCCGGCCTCAGCGGCGTGCAAACCTTGGAAAAAATGAAGGCTGATCCAGCGCTTCAGAGCATTCCGGTACTCATGATTTCCGCCGCCGATGACCTGGACAACGTGGTGCGCTGCATCGAGCTAGGGGCAGAAGACTATCTGCTCAAGCCGCTGAACACTGTCCTGCTGCAAGCGCGGACAGGAGCCTGCCTAGAGCGCAAATGGCTCCGCGACCAGGAGCAATCCTATCTGCGGCAGCTCCAGACAGAAAAAGAGTCGGCCGAAGCCGCCAACCGCGCCAAGAGCGTGTTTTTGGCCAACATGAGCCACGAACTGAGAACGCCGCTAAACGCCATCATCGGCTACAGCGAAATTATGCAGGAAGACTTGCAGGCGGAGGGAATTACCCATCTGATTCCCGATTTGCGGAAGATCCGCACCTCTGGGCAACATCTGCTGGGCATCATCAACGACATCCTCGATATCTCTGCGCTGGAGGCGGGCACAGTGTCGCTGAATTTGGAGACGGTGGTGCTGAACCCGCTGCTGCAAGAAGTGGTGAACACAGTGCGTCCACTGGTGCTGGAGCATGGCAATACGCTGCAAGTGCAGTGTCCTGATCATCTGGGCACGATGTATAGCGATCTGTCGAAAGTGCGGCAGATTTTGGTAAACCTGCTGAGCAATGCTGCCAAGTTCACAGAGCAGGGTTCTATTGTGCTGACGGTGGCGGTGAGGGGGCAAGAAGCAGCAGGTTGGGAGGACGGAGAGAGTTTTGCGGCAGAGAGATTTGCAGCAGAGTCCGTAGAATCGGGGAAATTTGCGGTAGAAGGAGCTTTCCCTGGATCGGGCGGGGCGTTTGTCGAGTTTCGAGTGAGCGATACGGGGATTGGGATTGCCCCATTGCAGCGCGAGAAGATTTTTCAGCCGTTTGCTCAGGGCGACGAGTCTTTTACCCGCCGCTATGGGGGGACGGGGCTGGGACTGTCGATTAGCTACCGCTATTGCGAGATGCTGGGCGGCTCGATTTCGGTGGAAAGTGAGCCAGCACGCGGGTCTACGTTTACGCTGCGGCTACCTCTGGTGAGCAGCGATCGCCCCTCCCCCTTGCCCCCTGTTTATCAGCCCCAGGAACCCTCGACGCGCGATCGCCCGCTAGTGCTGATCATCGACGACGATCGGAGCATCCGCGACTGGATGGTGCAAAGCCTGAACCAGGAAGGCTATCGCGTGGTTACGGCTTGGTGTGGACAGGAGGGGCTGCGGCTAGCACAGGAGCTACAGCCCGATCTAATTGTGCTGAATGTGCTGATGCCTGCGCTGGATAGCTGGGCTGTGCTGGCGACTCTCAAGGCAGAGCCGCTGCTGGCTGGCATTCCTGTCATGCTGACGGCCACGCCCCCGGCCGATCTCTCCACTAGCCTCCATGCACCAAACGGTCTAGTGCTGGGCATTGCCGATCAGTTTACCCGACCCGCAGACTTTTCTCGGCTGACGGCGCTGCTGCAAGCCTACCAAGTGCCACCGTCCAAAACGGGCAATCGTGCGTTGCTGGTGCATCAAGACCGGGCCACGCGCTCGATCCTGCGACAGGTGCTAGAGCAGGCGGGTTGGCGCGTCACCGAGGGCGATCGCCCCCAAGACACCCTGCCCCACCCCAGTCCAAAATCGTCCTCAGCCGTCGATGCGCTGCTGCCCGACGTGCTGCTGGTGGACTTGTTGGTGCTGGCCAAAGAGGGGTTTCAGCATGTTTACCCGCTGCGAACCATGGGCGGGCGCGTTCCCCCAGTGATCAGCCTGCTCACCCGCGACCTCAGCCCCGCCGACCAGTCCCGGCTGAATGGTCGCCTAGAGCAGTTTCTTCAGCAGGATCAGCACGACGCTGGTTCTTCGGGTGATTTTCTCAACCAGATTCGCGATGCTGTCCTCCTTCATCTGTCGAGTGCGTTATGAAGCTTCAACTCCGCATTTTGCTAATGGTGACCTCGCTGCTAGCAGCGACGGTCGCCGTCACGACAGGCGTTTTGTCCTGGGGCACTCGCCAGTCAATCCTGGCGCAGACGGAATCCAACGGGTTGCTGATTGCGGAGTTTTTAGCACGGATGTCGCGGTTTGCCAACCAGGTGCCCGCCGATGTAGACACCATGATGGGCGACCAAATGCTGGCACAGGCAGCGCTGACCGCACGGCTAGTGGCGATCGCCCAGCAAGCCAATCTCAGCCCCGCCGAAATCAACCAGCACCTCGAAGAACTAGCCCAAACTACTGCAATTGACGAGTTCTGGATCACCGATCGCAATAGCCAGGTGGAATATAAAAACCAGTCTGCCCAAGTGAGTCAGCAACCCCAGGCGCTCAGCTTTCAGTCTTTGCTGACAGGGGGCGCGGCAACGGTCAATGTCGATGCGCGACCTCGAGACACCGACGGCAAGATGTTTAAGTATGTCGCCGTTGCCGGGATCGATCAGCCCCGCATTGTGCAAATCGGGCACAATGCCGAAATTCTCAAATCTCTGCCGCAGCAGATTGGGCTGGAGCGCCTGACGAATGAACTGGTGGATGGCGATGCGGTAGTGGGTATTCGGATTGTCGATCGCCAGTTGAACAACTTGGCCCGCAGCGTCACTTCCAGCAGCGGCAACATTGTGAGTTTATCGGAGGGCGATCGCGCCAAGCTGCGTCGCGTCCTAGAAACGGGACAATCGGCCACCTACCTAGACAGAAACCTGCTCAAGGTCGCTGCGCCAATTCGGGGCAACGCCAACTGGATTCAGGGCGCAACGCTGGTCTATCTGTCCACCGATTCCGTCCGCAGCGCCCTCCAGCGCGATCTCTATCACGTAGCCCTAGCCTCGACGGGCATCATGGCCGCCGGCCTGTTGGGGTCGCTGCTCCTGTCGCGGCGCGTCACCCAGCCCGTCGCCCGCCTCACCGATGCCGCCGACGCAATCAAATCTGCCATGAAAACTGAAGAGTTTGATACAGACTCTCTAGCAGACGTGGCCAACCGCCGCGACGAACTGGGCACGCTGGCGCGAGTCTTTCAGCGGATGGTAGGCGAAGTGCGCGATCGCGAGCAGGGGCTACACCAAGCCAAAGCCGAACTGCACCGCCGCGAAGAATACTTCCGCTCCATCATTGAAAACACCTCCGACATCGTGACGCTGCTCAGCGCCGACGGCCAGCTCCGCTACGCCAGCCCCGCCCTCAAAGCCGTCCTCGGCTACGACCCACAGAATTTATACGACAAAAACTTGCTCGATTTCGTCCATCCCGACGACCACACCACCGCCCGCATTGCCCTCAGCCACGCCGTCCACCAGCCAGGAATTACACTGCCATTTCAGATCCAACTGCAACGCATTGACGGCTCCTGGGCACGACTAGAGGCCGTGGGCACAAACCTACTAGACAATCCAGCAGTGGAAAGCATCATCCTCACGCTGCGCGACATCACCGAGCGCCAGCGGGCCGAGGAACTGCTGCGGCAAAAGGAAACGGCGGAGCAAGCCAACCGCGCCAAGAGCCAATTTTTGGCCAACATGAGCCACGAACTCCGCACGCCGCTCAACGCCATCATCGGCTATAGCGAAATGCTGCAAGAAGAAGCCGAAGACCTGGGGCAAGACGATTTCATTCCCGATTTGCAGAAAATCCACACCGCCGGACGGCACCTGCTCAGCCTGATCAACGACATCCTCGATTTGTCGAAAATCGAAGCGGGCAAGATGGATTTGTATCTGGAAGAGTTTTGTCTGCCCGATTTGATTAACGAGGTCGTCCATACGGTCAGCCCGCTGGTCAGCAAGAACGAGAATACCCTCGTGATGGTTGCAAATCCTCAGCTAGACACGATGTACGCCGACCTGACCAAAGTACGGCAAAATCTGCTGAACCTGCTGAGCAACGCCGCGAAGTTTACCGAAAATGGCACGATTACGCTCACGGTCGAAAAGCGTCTGCACCTAGAAACGGCCCAACCCATGATTTGCTTTCAGGTGACGGATACCGGTATTGGCATGACCGAAGCGCAACTGGAGAAGATATTTCAAGCCTTTACCCAGGCAGATGCCTCGACCACGCGCAAGTATGGCGGCACGGGGCTGGGGCTGGCGATCGCCCAGCGGTTTTGCCAGATGATGGGCGGCGAAATCACCGTGACTAGTGAACTGGGCAAGGGCAGCACGTTCACTATGACTTTGCCCCAGGTCGTTCATCATCCCAACACTACACCCGACGCCAAAGAGCGGCTGATGGCATCGACTGACGACGGAGAGGAGCCTGAAGACACGCTGCCCCGCCCCGATCGGCCGCTACTGGTCATCGACGACGACCCGGCGATTCATGACCTGCTCCGCCGCCAGCTTGCCCGCGAGGGCTATACCGTCCACAGCGCCCTCTCCGCCGAGGAAGGGCTGACCCTGGCAAAAAGCGTCCGCCCTATCGCCATTACGCTGGATGTGATGATGCCCAAGATGGATGGCTGGATGCTGCTGTCGGCGTTTAAGAGCGATCCAGACCTGGCGGGCATTCCGGTGATCATGCTGACAATGCTGGACAACAAAAACATGGGCTATGCGCTGGGCGCGTCGGACTATTTGATCAAGCCGATCGATCGCCAACAGTTGCTCTCGGTGCTGAAAAAGTATACGTGCGATCGCCCCACCTGCCCCATTTTGGTAGTAGAAGACGATGCTACCAACCGCGACCTGCTGCGCCAGCTTCTAGAAAAAGAACACTGGCAGGTGATCGAAGCCGAAAACGGGCGGGTGGCGCTCGAAAAGCTGCAAACCATCCAGCCAGAGCTAATCTTGTTAGATCTGATGATGCCGGAACTCGACGGCTTTGGTTTCGTTGCAGAATTGCAGCGGCACGACGAATGGCGATCGCTCCCGGTCATTATCATTACCGCCAAAGACATTACCGCCGAAGACCAGTTTCGCCTACGCGGCTACGTCGAACAAATCCTGCAAAAAGGAGCCTACAGCCAAGAGGACTTGCTAGTGAGGATTCGACAGCTTGTGGCTGCCTGCGAGCGATCCACATAACCAGCAATCCACATAAATAGCTAGATAAATAGCCAGACAATAATCAGGATTTGCAGAGAAAGAGATGACAAAAGGAGAAAAACCTGAAAAATGCCTAAGATACTCTTGGTAGAAGACAACGAAATGAACCGGGACATGCTCTCGCGGCGACTCGTGCGGCGGGGTGCGGAGGTGCTGATTGCAGTAGACGGGGCGCAAGGAGTAGAAATGGCGCAGGCAGAGCGACCGGATCTGATTTTGATGGATATGAGCCTGCCCGTGATGGATGGATGGGAGGCCACGCGCACCCTCAAGGCGGCCTCTGAAACGAAGGAAATTCCGATTATTGCCCTGACTGCCCACGCGATGGCGGGAGATCAGGAAAAGTGTCAAGCAGCAGGATGCGATGATTACGATACAAAACCTGTTGACTTTGCGCGGCTAACGAGCAAAATTCAGGCGATTTTGGGGGAAGGCGTGCTGAAATGACTCCTGAGCAAGGCGTTCTGCTAGTTGTCGATGACAACGAAATGAACCGCGATTTGCTGTCTCGGCGGCTCCAGCGCCAGGGGCATACGATTGTGACGGCCAACAACGGGCGCGAGGCGATTGACAAAATGCGATCGCAGCCCTTTGATTTGGTACTTTTAGACGTGATGATGCCAGAGCTAAACGGCTACGAAACGCTGGAGCAGCTAAAGCAAGACCCCGACCTGCGCCACATTCCTGTGATCATGATCTCGGCGCTGGATGACATCGACAGCGTCGTGCGCTGCATCGAGCTAGGCGCAGAAGATTACCTGTTCAAGCCGTTTAACCCGACGCTGCTAAAGGCGCGAATCGGCGCTTGTTTGGAGAAAAAGCGCTTGCGTGACCAGGAACAGTCCTATCTGAAGCTGATTCAGGCAGAGCAAGAAAAGTCTGAGCGCCTGCTGCTGAACGTGCTGCCCAAGGCGATCGCCGACCAGCTTAAGCAAGGCTCCCAAACTATCGCCGACAACTTCACCGAAGTCACCGTCCTGTTTGCTGATCTAGTGAACTTTACCGAACTCTCCGCCAAGCTCTCGCCCGCAGAACTGGTGGAACTGCTGAACCAGATTTTTTCCACCTTTGACCAGCTTGCAGAACTGTACGGACTGGAGAAGATAAAGACGATTGGCGACTCCTACATGGTCGTCGGCGGGCTGCCCGTGCCCCAGGCGGGTCATGCCGAGGCGATCGCCCAGATGGCGCTAGATATGCAACGGGCGATCGCCCAGATCAACATCAGCCACATCCATCCCAGCTTTGGCCCACTGCAAATGCGCGTCGGCATCAACACGGGCCCCGTCGGCGCAGGGGTCATCGGCATCAAAAAATTTACCTACGACCTCTGGGGCGACACGGTGAACATCGCCAGCCGCATGGAGTCGCTCTCGCTGCCCGGCCGCATCCAGGTCAGCGCCGCCACCTACGAACGCCTGCAAGACAAGTTCCAGTTCGAGAAGCGCGGCCCCATCGAGGTCAAGGGCAAAGGCGAGATGACCACGTACTTTTTGCTAGGAAGTTAGTACAGTAGCGGGATGTTGAAGCGAGGGAAGAGGGAAGGAAGAGAGAAGAAAGAAGAACGAAAAAAGAAGAAAGAAGAGGTTTCGTTTTTCGTTTTTCGTTTTTTCTCGTCCCTCCCCTCGTCACCCCTAACCCGCCATACTGACCGACATTAGCTCGTCCGACATTTCAAAATTGGCGGTGACGGACTGCACATCGTCTAGGTCTTCCAGCGCATCCATCAGCCGCAAGAGGTCAGAAGCCTGGGCGGGGTCGCTGACTTCGACGCTGTTGTTTGGGAACCAGCGCGGCTCTGCCTGGATGACCGGATAGCCCCGGTCTTTGAGGGCTTGGGTCAGG
>JBDNCP010000102.1:0-17851 GCA_046719575.1 Cyanobacteriota bacterium | reverse complement strand
TTGGAGCTTCATATGTGGACAACTGGCATCAGTTGGTACGAGGCAAAGCTGGCGATCGTCCGGGATGCGATTCGCGCTTACTTAGCCGCTCCTCGCTTCGTTCTAACTCCAACTGCGTAACTCCTGCGGTATTCAGCAATGCCGCCCTCTTAGCGGGGCGCTGGCTCAAATTTGTAAATGCCGTTTGTACATGCCGCCATCTGCCATCAGCGACAAAAACAGGTGTCCGTCTTGCAGCACGTAGGAGCGGATGTAGGGCAGGTCGCGCATGACGCGATCGTGGAGCGAATCGGGCGGACACAGGGCGCGGGTCAGCGCCATCGGGCCAAACTGGAGCTGATTTGGCCCGTCCGAAGTCCAAGTGCCGCGCCCCCGAATGCCAAACCGACGCGCAAACGCCAGCCCGCTCTGTTCCGCAGAAGGCAGCACCCCATTGCGCTCGCGGAGGTTGCGGAGTCCCAGCAGATAGGTGCGCCCGCCGCCCGACAGCACCGCCGCTTGGTGAAACAAGCCCCGCGACTCTGGCGCGGTCAGATGATACATCACCGAGATGCCGCCCGCCGACTGGCCCATGAGAGTCACCCGGCCCGGATCGCCGCCAAAGGCCGCGATGTTTCGCTGCACCCATTCCAGCGCCGCAACTTGATCCATCAAGCCATAGTTGCCCAGCGGCCCCTCGTCCGCCACACTCAGCGCTGGATGGGCGAAAAATCCCAGTCGCCCTAGCCGATAGTTAAAGCTAACAACCTCTAGCTAAACTACGGAGTGGTTTGATCGGGGGGCGCTTCTTCCACAGGCGCAGCCTGCACTTGGCATGGCTGAGTCTGGCAGTTCTGGATATAAAGCTGCTCAATGTAGGACTTTTGCCAACTCAGGGGAATTTCTAGCAAATCGCGGGGGCCCGTCAGCGCTTGCCCTACAAAAAACAGCAGCGCAATGATATTTAGCGCAGTGTGGACTCTGCGCCAAGCCAGAGCCTTTTCCTTGTCTCGGCTGTAAATGTCGGGGGCGATCGCCAGCGAAAAGATCATCAGCATGGCAGCGATCATGCCGTAGTAGAAATGCGACACCTGCCACTCAAAATCGCGCCGAAACACGAGATCGTATAAATTTCCGTCGCCGGCCTGAAACTTTTGGAAGCCAATAATCCACAACCCCAACCCCGTCAGACTGGCAAACAGGGCCCGCCAAACCCAGGCAGTTTGCGGATTCAGCGAGGCGGCACGATAGAGGAACACCAGCGCGGCGATGGTGGCCACAAAGAACCCCAAAATGAGATAAAACCGGGTTGAATTTGCCGCCCAGTTGCCGCTGTCTAATACAAGCTTTTTGTAGATCGGCTGCGCCATGCCCAGAAGCGTAATGCCAATCACCGAAGCACTCAACCATTTACCCAGCTTGAAATGGTCTGGGCCGACGATAGGCGGAATCTTGCTCTTGTCTCCGGCGGCAAGCTGTAGGCGACGTTGGCGAGTTTGCCATGCAAAATACACCACTGACCCAATCAGCGGAAACACAAAGAAAACGGCGATCGCCGGATGCAGCAGTGTAGCGATATCTTCAACACTCATGGCAGGTTAGATCCGCATTAGTTCAGCAGCATGAACCCCTAAATCCTAAAGCGACTACGAACCACAATGCCGCTTAGATCCCCGAGTTCAAAATTAGCTTAGGGAAACTGCCTGCATTCTAAATGAATTTTGACTGAGAGAATAGCGACTGCACGGGGCTAGGGAGCGCTTCGATAAGCCGTTTTTCAAAAATTAAAGGCGCCTTTGCCCAGGCGCACCCTGAAGAAAGGGCGATCGCCCTCAGCCTGGATTCACGCGCATCAACGCCTGCCCAAACTCCACCGAATCACCGTTTTTTACCAAAATCTCGACGATTTCGCCGTTCACTTCGGCCTCGATTTCGTTCATAATTTTCATCGCCTCAATGATGCACACCGTCTGGCCATTCCGAATGCGATCGCCCACATTCACAAACGGCGGCTCATCCGGGGCAGGGGCGCTGTAGAACGTGCCCACAATGGGCGAGGTAATCTCGACCAGCTTTTCGGTTGCCAGCGGAGACGGAGGCGAGGGAAGCGCAGGAGTAGGGGGCGCAACGGGCGCAACTGGGGCAACGGGCGGCGGGGCAAAGCGGGCAACATCGGCGGGTTCAACCCCACTGGGGCGATCGCTATCCTTGCCTTGTTTCCGCAAAATCAGCTCAAAATCGCTGCTTTTCAAGGTAAACTCTGCCAAATCGGTCTGGTTTAGCAGAGAAAGAAGCTCACGAATCTCATTAAAGTTTAATTCCACGGTTTTTATCGCCCCACGCCACCAGCGGTCATAGCAAGCCAGCCCCAAACACTCACGAGGTCTCGCGCCCCAGATAGGTATCGGTGCGGGTGTCGATCTTGATGCGTTCGCCCTTGGCAATAAACAGGGGTACCATCACTTGAGCGCCCGTCTCCACAATGGCAGGCTTAGTGCCCCCCGTCGCAGTGTCGCCCTTCACGCCGGGGTCTGTTTCGATAATTTCCAGAACGACGGAGTTGGGCAGTTCCACTTCCATCACCTGGTCGCCCCAGCGAACCACGTTCACTTCCATGCCTTCTTTCAAGTATTTAACGCGATCGCCAATTTGCGCCGCCGTCAGCCGACCCTCCTCGTAGCTCTCCATGTCCATAAAGACGTAATCATCACCCTCTTTATAGGTATGCTGCATCACGCTTTTTTCCAGGATGGCCTGGGGCACGGTTTCACCAGCGCGGAAGGTGCGCTCCACGACATTGCCCGTCTGGGCATTTTTCAGCTTCGTCCGCACAAACGCCGACCCTTTACCAGGCTTCACATGGAGAAATTCCACCACGCGCCATACAGAACCATCGAGGACAATGCTCACGCCCGGACGAAAGTCGTTGCTGGAAATCATGAATCGAGGTGATGAGAGAAGAACAACCGACGATACATTGTACCGCTTGAGGGGGACAGAGTGGACAGCGAGCCGCAAACGCCTCTAAATCGGTTGCTTTCCTGCAAGGCAGGAGCCTCGAAGAGTGTCTAATAAGCGTCTAAATATAGTTCACCTCAGTAGAGTTCACCTCAGTAGAGCGACTCATGAAGTGGCTGCAAGCCCCGCAGAGGCTCCCGCGGTAAGCCCAAATCACCAATTCAAACCTCCGTAACCGTCCTCCACTGAACCCCAGAAGCACAATTTCAGCAAAGTCTAGACTGTGGGAATGGTCGTTGCCCCGTGCATCGCCATCTCTACCCGCACCACCTGCGTCTCGTAGCGCCCGTCGGGATACAGCATAATTTCTCGAAACCCCGGCTGACGGGTCGAGTCGATCGAAAATTCATCGATTTTTGGCGAAAACTGGATACAAGTGGACGGTGCGCCCAGGTAGCGCACGCCCTGCCGGATCTGGTCAAATTCCTGGTGAATATGCCCAAAAACCACCAGCTTCACTTGGGGATGCGGGTCTAGCACTGCAAACAGCGCCTCTCGATTTTGCAGCCCGATAGCATCCATCCAGGCAGAGCCGATGGCCAGCGGCGGATGATGCAGGGCTATCAGGGTCGGCAGGTGGGCAAACTGGCGCAACTGGTCATCGAGCCAGCGCAGGCTGCTGTCAGAGAGCCGCCCGGATACCTCGTTCCACTGGCTGGAATTCAGCAAGATCAGGTTCCATCCGCCCTGCTGCACGCACTTTTGGGGGGACGTGGGGAATGCTGAAAGCACTTGCTCCATCAGGGCGATCGCCTGATCATGGTTTCCCGGTAGCCACAGGGCCGGAATGCCCAGCGGCGAAATCAGCCGCAGCAGCAGGCGATAGGAGTCCTCGGTTTCGTCTTGCGACAGGTCGCCCGTGAGCAACAGCAAGTCGGGTCGGGGCTGGCGCTGGGCCACTGCCTGAAGGACGATTTGGAGCGATCGCGCGGTTTGGCAACCCTTCATCTCGCCCTGCTCGTCGGCAAACAGATGCGTGTCGGTCAGTTGGACAATTTTCAAACCCGCAGAGGGCGAACCCGCAGAGGATGGCATAGGAAACCGTTAGAAATCTTTCATGTTGAAATTATCGCAACTCCATCGAGTGATATACTAGATCCTCGTGGGATGGGGAATCTACTTTATAAGGGCGATCGCTCTTTCACGAATTCCCTCACAAAAAAGTTGGCTGTCAAAGCAGCTTTGCTGTCAAAATGGCTTTGCTGTCAAAACAGTTTCGCATTAAAACAGCTAGTCCGGCGGCATAGCCAAGTGGTAAGGCAGAGGTCTGCAAAACCTTCACCCCCAGTTCGAATCTGGGTGCCGCCTTCATAATTTAATCAAGGTTTTATCGAAATGCGCCGCTCTGCAAGTCTTTGAAGGCTTGTGGAACATTGCGATCAGTCGCAATGACACTCACACAAACTGCCAACATAAAACTGCCAATCTATATTGCTATTCCAAAATTGCTATTCCAAATATGATTGCTATTCCAAATACGGAGGAGTGCCAATATAGATTGCCAATCACTACATTCACTGCTCAATCGGCCTTCCCCTTTCCGAACCCTTTCCGAACCCTTTCCGAAATAGATGAGAAGGCATTAGATTAGGGTAGCTCTGCATGAGGGGCTTGGCAAAGCTATACGAACCGTCCACCCCTTAAACAGGGAACCCTACAGTTATACAACTTCTAGAGACCTTTTTATGAGACGACGGCTATTACGGGCAACGATGGCGGCGCTGCTAGTGGTGTTGCTCATGAGAGGCGCAGGGGCGATTCCCCGGTTTTCGCGGCCCGAGCCTACACCCCGCCTCCCCCCGCCGGAGGGTTCCGCCGTTGCCGACCCTGCCATTCCGCCTGACCGCGTACCGCTGCCGCTGCCCCCCGACCCCATTCCCAACGACCAGCGCCAGGTTCTCATCCCTGGCAAGGCAGATTTTTCGGGTGTGCGCGTGCCTTATCCCGTCATGCGCGAACTGGCATCCAGCTACACACCGCGTCAGGAAATTGCGCCGCCCCATCCGAGCAATTTTGGCTATCGCTTTTTGACGGATGCGGCGGGTCGCCCCGTCAACAACGATCCGATCGTGGTGCTGCATGAAACCGTCGGCTCGGCCAGCAGCGCCATCAACACCTTCCGCACTCCCCATCCCAACGATGCCGACCAGCGCAGCTATCATGCGCTGATCCGGCAAAACGGAACAGTGGTGTATATCGTGCCGCCGGAGTATCGAGCCTTTGGTGCGGGCAATTCGGTGTTTGACGGGCCAAACGGCAGGGAAACCGTGAACACCAACCCACAGTTTCCGCCCTCGGTTAATAACTTCGCCTATCACATTTCCCTGGAAACCCCTGGCGACGGCCGCGGCAACCAGGCTCGACACAGCGGCTACACGCAGGCTCAATATCAATCTTTGGCCTGGCTGACTGCCCGCACGGGCATTCCTGTCAATCGCATCACCACCCATCGCGCTGTCGATCGCTCTGGCAGTCGCAGCGATCCGCGCAGTTTTGACCGGGAGCGGTTTTTGGTGCTGCTGCGGCAGTTTGCTGGGTGACGGGGGTTGGCAGCGTTTACTGGCGAAATTGCGGCTCTGGCGGCGGCGCTGATCTGGGCGATCGCCTCGATTGCCTTCACTAAGCTTGGACAGCGCCTCTCGCCGATGGCGCTGAATGTGTCTAAGGGGCTGATTTCCATTGGGCTGATTGGGCTGACGCTGGGGCTGCGTGGGGCGGAGTTGCCCGCGGCGAGCGGGTCGGCTGTGGGGCTTCTATTGTTCAGCGGAGCAGTCGGCATTGGGCTAGGCGACACGGCCTATTTTGAAGCGCTGAATAGCCTTGGGGCACGGCGGGGTCTGCTGATGGAGTCGCTGGCTCCGCCGCTGACGGCGCTGTTGGCGCTGCTGTTTTTGCAAGAGCGGCTGAGTAGCGCGGCGTGGCTGGGCATCGGGCTGACGGTGGCGGGCGTGGCGTGGGTGATTGTGGAGCGATCGCCCGACTTGGCAATTGCTCACTATCGCCCAGTGCGCGGGGTGGTGTTTGGGCTGATTGCGGCGCTGGGGCAGGCGAGTGGGGCGGTGCTGTCGCGGGCGGCGCTTTCGACCACCGACATCAGCCCGCTGTGGGGCACGCTGATTCGGCTGGTGGCGGGGCTGCTGGTGCTGCTGCTGTGGCTGGCGTTCAAACTGCCCAAATTTCGCAGCGTGGGCAAAGAAATGGGACAGTTGCGATCGCCCCGATTTTTGGGCATCGTCACCGCGACGGCTTTTGCCAGCACGTTTTTGGGTATCTGGCTCCAGCAAACGGCGCTGAAGTTTGCTCCGGCGGGCATTGCCCAATCGCTGTTGGCAACGAGTCCGCTATTTGTGATCCCGATTGCCGTTGCGCTGGGCGATCGCGTGAGTCTGCGGGCGGTGCTGGGGGTGCTGGTGGCGATCGCCGGCATCTGGCTGTTATTCGGCAACCCGAGTTTGTCTTAGGGGAATCTCAATCCAAAATTCCGTCCCTTTTCCAGGCTCAGAACAACATCTCAGATGGCCACCGTGACGTTCCACCACAATTTGATAGCTAATTGAAAGCCCCAGTCCTGTGCCTTTACCCACGGGTTTGGTGGTGAAAAAGGGATCAAATAGTCGCTGCTGGGTTGTTGGGGGAATGCCAGGGCCATTGTCAGCAATACAAATAGCCGCAAAAGCAGACTTGCTCTCCAGGTCAGACTTGAGGGTAGTCCGAATGGTGATCCGTCCTGGAGTGGGGGGAGTCCCTGTGGCTTGCTGTGCTGCTGCGCGCTCCTCCAGGGCATCGATGGCATTCACGAGCAGATTCATCAAGACTTGGTTGAGTTGGCTAGGGTAGCACTCAATCAAGGGCAGATCCCCATACTCCTTCACCACATGAATGGTGAAATCTGTAGACTTAGGCTTCAGGCGATATTGCAGAATGAGGAGCGTGCTTTCAATGCCCTCGTGGATATTCACAGGTTTCATGGCAGCCTCATCGAGGCGAGAGAAGTTTCGCAAGGAAAGCACCAACTGACGAATGCGATCGACCCCAAGCCGCATGGAAGTCAGCATTTTGGGAAAATCGTCCAGCAAAAACTCCAGGTCAATTTCCTTAGTGCGATCGCTCAACTCAGGCAACGACTGCCCCACCGATTGGCGATAAAATCGCACCAACTCCATGAGATCCTGCGCGTATTGATGGGCATAGTCTAGGTTGCCGTTGATGAAGTTAATCGGATTATTAATCTCGTGGGCGACCCCAGCGACCAGTTGCCCCAAGCTCGACATCTTTTCCTGCTGGATGAGCTGAGTCTGCGCCTTCTGTAGGTGCGCCAGCGCATCATTGAGTTCGATCGCCTGTTGCCGCGTTTGTAGCAACAGTTCTGCCTGCTGCAAAGCCACGCCGAGTTGGGCTGCGATCTGCGACACAAAGGAGATTTCCGATGGCTGCCACTCCCTAGGAGTTGCACACTGGTGAATGCAAAGGAGTCCCCACAACCTATCTCCTTGTAACAGCGGCACAACCAAGTTGGCGCGGATCTGAAACTGGGACAACACCTCGACATGACAGTCCCTTAGTCCGGCCTTGTGAATATCAGCAACAGCCTGGATTTGCCCCTTGGCGTAATGGATGGCGTACTGTTCGCCGAAGCAATGGTCAAACACTCGCCTCCGCAGCACTGAGTTGAAACCAGGCAGCACTGCTTCGGAGACAAATTCGCCATCGTCGTAGCCAGAGTCGGGAAAGAAGCGAAACATGGCCACTCGGTCAGCTTGCAGGAGTTGTTGTACCTCTGTTGCCGTTGTTTGAAAAATTGTTTCTAGATCGAGCGACTCCCGAATGCGGTTGACAACCCGATATAGCGCTTGCGACCGCTCAGATTGTATCTTTACCTGCTGGTGTATTTCTGCCTGCTGTAGGGCTACCCCCAGATGGGCCGCGATCTGCTTGACAAACTCGATCTCAGAGGGAGACCACTCCCTCGCTGTTGCACACTGATGGATACACAGTAGCCCCCACAGTTTATCTCCCTGTAACAGAGGTACGACCAGATTAGCCCGAATTTGAAACCTCCCCAGCACCTCGACGTGGCAATCCTTCAAGCCAGTGTTGTAAACATCCGCAACAGCTTGGATACGCCCCTTGGCATAGTGGATGGCATATTGTTCGCCAAAGCAATGGTCAAACACTCGTTTTTGTAGCACTGAGTCGAAACCAGGCAGCACATCCTCTGACACAAACTCGCCGTCATCGTAGCCAGAATTGGGGAAGAAGCGAAACATGGCTACGCGGTCAGCCTTGAGCAATTGCCGCACTTCGGTTGCAGTGGTCTTGAAGATGGATTCTAGGACAAGGGATTCACGAATTTTGCCAATCACGCGGGAGAGCGATCGCTGCTGATCGGTAGCTGCCAGCTCAACTTGCCCAGAGATCGGTTCCGCCAGGAGTTGCTGCAACCGTTCAAAGGCAACATCATCTCGACAACAAGCACGCAATTGCTCCAGCAGATGATGATTCATGGTGATAGGGGTCATGCGAGTATTCCCATAGAAGTGTTTCTATAAGAGAATCCAGATCAGGAGATGAGCATGGATCGCATATGGATCGCATATGGATCGCATATTGTAATAACACGCACCCTGGCTCGTAGAAATAATCGTGCATTGATGAAGATCATGCATTGGCGAAAAGCCATGCATAACCGTCAAGCGCCGTAGCTACAATGAAGCGTCAATCTTTCTCTTCTTGTGTATATTTTTTGCAAACCCTAACGTTATAGCCCAGCATAGAAATAGGGGGAGGGCCGTTGCCTGCGTTAAAACCCGGAGAATCTTTGTTTTTAATTTTAGGCTTAGTCTCCGTAGAAACAAGGAGAGATTAAAACGAAGTAATGAACACAGTTTTTGGGGAGCGAAGGAGATGGACACAAATAAACATAAAAATCATAAAAATATAAAAATAAAGAACCCTGCTCTGCCCGCGCAGCAGACGGCGCGGGGGTTGGAATCCGGTTTTTAATTTGATCTACTAACTCAGAGCTAGAACTAAAGTAGGAAGCCTCTCAGAAAGCGCGTCAGCAAGCGCGAATTGCACCCCGCAGGATTGCCAACTTTGTTTCGTACTATCTTCCGCTATTTGTCATTCCGATTGCCGTTGCGCTGGGCGATCGCGCGAGTCGGCGGGCGGTGCTGGGGGTGCTGGTGGCGATCGCCAGAATCTGGCTGCTGTTTTGGCGGGGCTGACCGCTTCAGCGCATCCAAAAAGGCATATACCGCAGGCGGGTGCAGCGCGTCTTTGCGAACCGCCACCTGAAACTCGCGCATCAGCGGCACGGGCAGCGGGTAAACCTGAATCCCCGGCGGCAGTGGCTCGGCCGCCAGTTGCGCCATAATCGTCGCGCCCAGCCCCCGCATCACCATGCTGACGATGGTGGAGTCTTCGCTGATTTTGTAGGCAGGCTGGATAGGAACCTTGTGCGCCGCCAAGTGGGTGCGAATCAGGTAATAGCAGTGGTCGGTGTCTACGGGCATGATCATCGGGAAGCTGGTCAGTTCTTCCCAGGTCAGCGGCGAATGCTGCACCTCAGCATCGGGCGGCAGCAGCGCCACATATTCATCCTGAAACAGCGTCCAGGTGTCAAACTCTTCCACCGACGCACCCCAGCAAAACAAGGCAATATCGACCCGTCCTTCGCGCAGGCTTTGCTCGATTTCGGCGGCTCCGCGAAACTCTTCAATGCTGACGGTGATGCCGGGATAATCTTGCCGAAACTCGGCGATGATGTCGGGCAGGAGGTGGGTCGCCGCGCTGCGAAAGGAAGCCACCCGCACTTGCCCGCCCTGGAGTCCTTTGGCCAGGTTGGCTTCCTTATCCATCACATCGAGCAAGGTCAGCATCTGGCGGGCATGACCCAAGATGCGATCGCCCACGGGAGTCAGATGTGCCCCGCGCCGTCCCCGCGTGAACAAGATCACACCCAGTTCCGATTCGAGAGCGGCGATCGCATGACTCACCGCCGATTGCGAAATGCCCAATTGCAGCCCCGCCTCGCCAAAGTTGCCCAATTCTGCG
Organism: Cyanobacteriota bacterium; assembly: GCA_046719575.1. GTDB lineage: Bacteria > Cyanobacteriota > Cyanobacteriia > Elainellales > Elainellaceae > Thermoleptolyngbya. Next base: position 7,798 of record JBDNCP010000102.1, on the reverse strand, counting down.
ACCGCCACCAGCGCCCGCAGTTGCGAAAGCTTGATATTGTCCTGGTTCATGGCCACCGCCTGCTAGAAGGGTAAAGAACAAGTCACGCTCTGGGGATGGTGTGTTGGTTGGGGGGTTGGGGTGGTGTGTTGATGGGGTGGAGCTAGTTCTTCGTCCCCCACTCTTTTACTCAGACTATCCGTTCTCTCCTCATTCATCCATGAATTTCATTCATGAATTGCATTCATCTAAGCTTTTGATTCTTCAGTTCACGCTGCCTAGAGTGGGAGCATCCGCTGGACAGAAACCGCTGCACCAAAGCAGCTACACGAAACAGCCAGACAGAGCAATCTCTTCCAGCGCATTACATCACCCCCTCAGGAGAATCCGCCATGCGTAGCTCATCCGAGTCCCTCAATCAAAACTCCCTCAATCTCATTGGCATCGACAGTCTCGATAGCCTAGAGCAGCTAACCGATAGGGCAAGGTTGCAAAAATCTCGCACCTTAGGCAAGTGGGTTGAAGCAGTCCTCAACCGTTTGGGTAGCGCACCAGAACCCCGCGTCTGGCAAAGGAGCGATCGCGCTGGACACATCACTTGGCACGCCTACGATCCAGCCAGCAATCTCTCCGCCACCTTTTCCTCCGAGGACGAAGTGCGCGGCTGGCTAGAGGAGCGGTATCGGCTGTAAAAAAGACTCATGCTTCGGGCACGTTGCCTTACGCCGGAAGCATGAATCAACCCATTGCCGCGCAGTCAGTGAGTGCTGAGTTCTCGAAGTTAGAAAGCGTTGCCCAACTTTGGAATCGAGCAACTCCAGGATCTTGGCGATAAGCCAGAAACGGTTCCAGATCGAGAGCCATGAAGCGCCGGAGAATCAGCCGCTCGGTTGCTTGGGGCAAAAAACTATCTGGAAACAAATAATTTGCTCCCCATTACTCCATTGCGATGCGCCCAATCTCTGCTAGCTAACTAGCTTTCAACTGCGTCCACAGTTTGTCATATTGCTCATTGTCTGCGCCCAGATCTTTGATGCCCTCAAACGTCGCCATCATTGCATCGTTAGGATAGAGGTTGGTGTTGGACTGAAGCTCGGCAGGCAACAGGTCAAATGCCTTCTGGTTGGGCGTAGCAAACTTCAGTTCGCTGGAGGCAAAGGCCGCCGTTTCAGGATCGAGCATGAAGTTCATCCATTCGTAGGCCGCGTCCACATTCGGCGCGGTGGTGGGAATCACCATCGTATCCGTCCAGACCGACGTGCCGCTCTTGGGAATCACGTATTTTAATTCGGGGTGGTCTGCCGGTAGCGCATTGCCCAGAATGGAATAGGTCATGCACAGCACCAAATCGCCCGCAATCAGCCGATCTTCCCAGCCAAAGGACTCAAACGCCCGCACGGCAGGCTTTAGCTCCCGCAGTTTTTGGTAGGCTTCCTGTAGCTCGGCAGGGTTGGTGGAATTGTAGGAATATCCCAGAGATTTCAGCACTGCGCCCATCGTTTCTCGCGGGTCGTCAAGCAGCGTCATCTTGCGGGCTAGCTTATCTTTGTTTTGCCAAAGATAGTCCCAATCTTCGGGGCCAGGATTGAGTACGTTACTGTTGTAGATAAATCCGGTCGTGCCCCAGCTCACAGGGACGCTGTGGGTGTTTTTGGGGTCATAGAGCGGGTCTTGCCAGCGATCGCGCAGGTTCGCTAGCCCCGGCAGCCGCGACTGGTCGATCTGGGTCAGCAGTTCCAACTCGATCATCTGCCGCACCATATAGTCCGACGGATACAAAATGCTGTACTGGTTGCCACCGCCCGCTTGCATTTTGGCCAGCATCACCTCGTTGCCGTCGTAGACATCGGCGATTACCTCGATGCCTGTCTTTTCCTGAAACCGCTGATAGAGTGCTGGGCTGGAATAGTCGGCCCAAGTATAAATGTGCAGCGGACCAGAGGCAGTGCTAGTGGGGCTGCTGGCGGCAGGCGAAGCGCCTGGAACTGTTCCCGAATCAGATGGGGCGCGACCACAGTTGCTCAAGGCAACACCAGATACGGCCGCCGCAGAAAATTGCAAAAAGCGGCGGCGCGTAGTTCGGGAAAAGCGTCGGGCAATCATGAGTAAATCTCTCGTAGGGGTCAGTAATTCCAGTGATTCAATAGACTTCTTGTGTGAATCGTGGCGCGGTGCCGCTGCCCCACGATTCACGCCCTCAAAACAGCATCCATGCAAGAGGTTTAATGTTGAAGAGTAGGTTGAAAACCAGGTTACAACACTTTCCGCTTTACTCGCCGCTTTACTAATGCAAACTGATGCCATCAGAGGGAGGGCGTTGGGGAGATTCCATCGACAAAACCCATCTGGAGGTAGGACTCCAGACGGGTTGCGAGTGAGCAGGTGGAAACAGGGCGATCGCCCATTCCGTCACAGTTCTATAAGGTGACGGTTCTATTTATAAGCGGCGACGCACTGCTCCACCAGCGGCAGCACCTGATCTACGTCTTTCCAGCCGAGGATTTCCGTCACCTTCTTTTCTAGGTTCTTGTAGGTGCGGAAAAATTCGGCAACCTCATCCAGACGGTGCGATGCAATGTCTGCAAGCGATTTTACATGGGCATAGCGGGGATCTTTGTCGGGCACGCAGAGGATCTTTTCGTCGCGATCGCCCCCATCTACCATTTCCAGCATCCCGATCGGTCGCGCCGCAATCACGCAGCCAGGGAAAGTCGGCTGATCCATGATCACCATGCCATCCAGCGGGTCGCCGTCGTCTGCCAGCGTGTTGGGCACAAAGCCATAGTCGTAGGGATATTGCACCGAGGCGTACAGCACCCGATCCAGCGCAAAGGCGTTCAGGTCTTTGTCAAACTCGTACTTGTTTTTACTGCCCGCCGGAATCTCGATCAGCACGTTGATCAGTCCGGGTTTCGGCTGAGGGGGAATACGCGATAAATCCACTGTTCTTTCTCCAGCGCAAGGGTTCAAGTTGTTGCAGGGTCAGGCATGGCGGGGCGATCGCCCCACCCCGCCAACACAATAGAAATCAGAACGGACACCAGCCGATTCAGGTTGACAGGCTTTCTTCCAGTTCTCACTCTTACTTTTTACCTGCATGGAAGCGGATTACAGGATGCATTCACTCCGGCACCCGCTCCCCGAATAGCATTTTAGGGGAAGACGGTGGCCAAGCTCAGGAATTGCACGGTTTATTGATGGTTTATTGATGGTTTATTGGCGGCTTAATGGATGAGTTTATTGACGGCTGATGGCAGAAACCGTTGCAAAAGGCAGCAGGAAATGGCAAGCATTCAGACTCTCAAACTGCCTATGCCGCTTCCAGTGGAGCCATCGTTAGCCCTTCACGGCGAAGCTGCTGGTGATAGAGTTCGGCCTGCTCTTGCGGGCCCACCCAGACCGTAGCCTGTCCCTCGTAGTGGACTTGATTCGTCAAATCCCAAGCGCGATCGCCCGACATACCAGGGATATACTTCATCAGACACTCGGCCACATGCTGAAACGTGTTGAAGTCGTCGTTTAGCACGATGACTTTGTAGTTTGGGTAGGGTTTGCGGACTGTCTGACTTGTCTTATCGGGGGCGATCGTCGGCGCAGAAGCCATCGCCATCGGTGCGAAAGAGGCAGTCATCAGCATAAAACTTGCACTCAAGCTCTACGTTAAGCAAGATGTAATATTTCCCTTCCCTAGTTTACCTGGGGTCCCAAATTTTGGGTAGGCTCTGGATTTTGACCCGACACGAGAGGAATCTCGATTTCAAACGTAGTGCCCTGGCCAGGGGCAGAAAGACAGCGCAGTTCGCCGCCATGCTTTTCGACCACAACTTGGTAGCTGATCGCCAGCCCCAGCCCCGTCCCTTTGCCGACGGGCTTGGTGGTAAAAAACGGGTCAAATAGCCGCTGCTGGATCTCGGGCGGGATGCCGGGGCCATTGTCGGCGATCGCCACACAGACCCGATCTGCACCCATCATCTGCGTCCGAATCACAATTTTCGGTTCAAACCCTGGTCGCCGCTCCAGTTCTTCTTCCAGCGCATCGATTGCGTTACTCAACAAGTTCATAAACACTTGGTTAAGCTGACCTGCGTAGCACTCGATGGCGGGCAGGTCGCCATAGTCTTTTTCGATGGCGATCGCCACACACTGTTCGCCGTGGGTTCCTGGCACGGGGCGCGGCTTCAGCCGGTTCTGCAAAATCATCAGCGTACTGTCGATGCCGTCGTGCAGACTCACCGCCTTCATCTCGGCTTCATCCATGCGGGAAAACGTCCGCAGCGACGCGACAATTTTTTGGATGCGGTCTGCCCCCACCTTCATCGATGCCAGCAGCTTGGGCAAATCCTGCATCAAGAAATCCAGATCCACCTTTTCCGCCCGTTCCTGAATCGTGGAATGCGGTTCGGGATAATGCTGCCGATAGAGGCGGATGATATCTAGCAGATCTCGAATATACCGGCTAGCGTAGGTGAGGTTGCCATAGATAAAGTTCACTGGGTTATTGATTTCATGCGCCACACCCGCCACCAACTGCCCCAGACTCGACATTTTTTCGTTCTGAATCATCCGACTCTGGGTGCGCTGTAGCTCAACTAGCGTATTTTGCAAATCCTGGGTCTTCTGCCGCAACTCGATTTCCGACTGTTGCAGCTTTACCTGAGCCTGTTTGCGCTCGGTAATGTCGCTGATGGTGCCCACCATGCGATAAATTTCACCCTCCGCGTTCTCGACAAACGCACCACTATCTTCTACGTAGATATAGCTACCGTCTGCCCTGCGAAAGCGATACTCCTCCACTTGGTAGGGCAGTCGCAGTCGTAGCGATCGCTCCAGGCGCGACAACACATCAGGCAAATCATCCGGATGCACCCGCTCCTTCCAGCCTTCAAAGCCAAATTGCTGAAATGCTTCGGGGCTATGTCCCGTGATGCTGGCGATCGCCCCCGCCCAAAGAATCTCCCCTGTCTGAAAGTCACAATCATAGATCAACTGGCCCGTGCGCTCGGCCACCAGCCGAAACCGCTCCTCGCTCTCCCGCTGCGCTGCCTCCGCCAAACGGCGGTCGGTAATATCCATCGCCGTGCCCACCAACCGATACACGCGCCCATTGCAATCCTTCAGCGGGTTCAGCGTCGTCAAAAACCAGCGCTCCTTCCCTTGAAAAACCCGCAGTTCCTCATAGGTATACACATCGGCCCGCTCAACACAGGTGCGAAACCGCTGAGCAATCTCACCGCCCTGCTGCGGGCCAAACACTTCTTCCAGCGTCTTGCCGACCACATCTGCCGAGCGCTTGCCCACATCCATCTCGCTGATGGGATTCCACCCCGCCACGTACAGGTCGCCATCTTCCCGCACGTCGCACACAAACACCGAAAAATTTACCCCTTCATAAATGCTGCGGAGAAACTGCTCCTGCTCTCGCAGCAGGGCATCAGAGGCCGCACTCACATCAGATTGCCTGTCGGCACTTGGGGGCAGCCGAGGGGTAGAAATAGGCTTAGGCAAGTCTGACACGGCTCAGGTTCCAGAATGCGGTCTTATACGCGGTCTGATACAAATCTGATACGAAGTTGTAATATCCATTCTCTTAAGCAGCACGCCGAATGAAACTGCCAGAGAGCCAGCAAATGCTCGACGGGCAATGCCAAATCACAAACCCAAAGTAGCGAATTGACACAAATCATGTCCAAGAAAGTCGAGTCCCAATCGCTGTTGCACCCATGAGTGATGCTCCCCTCTTAATACTTACACCCTTTTACCGCTGCTGTCCGGTTAGGAACACCACCGCATGGCTTTAAAGCTCAGGATTCCCTAAAGCAGGTCAATTTTTTCAAAGTTTTCCAACTGTGCTTAGAAGGATTCTAAAGAAAGACAAAGTCTTACATCCTTGACCTGTGGAAAACCTGTGAGTTTCTGTGGAAAACCTGTTGAAACGATCGTGGAAAGCGGGTTTCGATCGGGGAAAAGTCTGGGAATCCAAAGGATGCTGTGGAAAAAGAGTGGCGTTTTCCACAAGTTTTCCACAGGACAAATCAGATTCCGATCACGATTCAGCCAATGATCCCCAACTTTTTCCACAATTTCCACAGTCCCTACTACTATTCCTCTATCTTTAAAAGCTTTTCCGAACCCGTTCTCCCCCAAGAGCCAAATGAACCAAATGAACCAGTTTAAACCTGACGGGCAACGGTGCTAGGATGACGTTCCGACCCTTTGGAGAGTCGCAACTGATGGGTACTCTGCTGTCAGGGTTCCCCAAATCACTGCTCCACAAATCCGCTCGCTGAGTTCTTTTTGGTTCCTGCTATGAAACTTATCTGTCCTCAGAGCGAACTCAATACCCACTTGTCCTTGGTGAGTCGTGCCGTGCCATCAAATCCAAGCCATCCGATACTGGCAAATGTGCTGATGTGTGCGGATGAAAACAAGCAGAGAATCAGCCTGACAGGGTTTGATCTGAGCTTGGGGGTGCAAACAAGCTTTGCGGCGCAGGTAGAAGAAGGCGGTTTGCTGACGCTGCCTGCGAAGCTACTTGCCGACATCGTATCGCGTCTGCCCAATGAAGAAATCACCCTCAATACAGAGCCAGACAACTGTCTGGCTACACTGACCTCGGCATTAGGTCGCTATCAGGTGCAAGGACTTGACGCAGCCGAATATCCAGACCTGCCGACCGTGGAAGCGGGGGAAGCAGTGTATTTGCCCGTGGAGCAATTGGGTGACGGTCTGCGGGGGACACTGTTTGCAGCCAGCACAGACGAAACCAAGCAAGTGCTGACTGGGGTGCATATAGCGGTGGCGGCCGGTGAGATGGAGTTTGCAGCGACAGACGGGCATCGGCTATCGGTGGTGAATACTGCGAAATCGGAGGCGACAGGTAAGGGAGGAGATAGCGAAGCAGAAGCAGCGTTTGATGTGACGGTTCCTGGAAAAGCGCTGCGGGAACTGGAGCGGATGCTGCAACTGCACCCGGCTGGGGAGGCGATCGCCCTCCGGTTTGACCAGGGACAACTCCTGTTTCAGTGGGACAATCAGCGCCTCACCAGCCGCCTGCTCGAAGGGCAGTATCCCAACTATCGCCAATTGATTCCCCGCCAGTTCTCGCGTCAGATGACCGTCGAACGTAAGCTGCTGATTGGGTCACTGGAACGTATCTCTGTCCTGGCGGATAAGAAAAACAACATTGTGAAATTTAGTCTGGATGCGGCTGGGCAAGAAGTGGTGATCTCTGTCGATGCGCCAGATGTAGGCAGTGGTCGGGAGGTGCTGCCGGCGCAAATCTCCGGCGACAGTCTAGACATTGCCTTCAATGTCCGCTATCTGCTGGAGGGGTTGAAGGCTCTAACGACCAACGAAGTGCAGATGCAGTGCAACACTGCCACAAGTCCGGCGATTCTAACCCCGCTGGGTGGACTAAAGATGACCTACTTGGTGATGCCGATTCAGATCCGGAGTTGAAGGAATCCTGCTGCGGTTTTGGGGTCGGCACTGCCTGTTGCGGTGGCTCCGGGTGCGTGGAGGAACTAGATATCGTTTTATGAACTCTCATTCTGAACTCTCATTCTGAACTCTCATTCTGAACTCTCATTGTGAACTCTCAGCGTATGAATTCTCAGCCGCTAGTGGTGCTTAGAGCATTGCAATGCCACTACTCATGCGCTGACGATGAGGGGTTAGCTAGCACTCGTTAATATTGTTGCCGAAAAATTCAAGTCGAAAAACTTAGGGCTTACGCAGTTGGACTATTTCTCGCGGGCTGCACCCGCGAGAAATAGTCCGAAATCCAAAAAATTCATCGCAGGTGCGTAAGTCCTGAAAC
>JBDNCP010000101.1:0-18098 GCA_046719575.1 Cyanobacteriota bacterium | reverse complement strand
TTTTCGTTTTTCGTTTTTCGTTTTTCGTTTTTCGTTTTTCGTTTTTCGTTTTTCGTTTTTCGTTTTTTCTGCCTCTCGCCTCCTTCACCCCATCCCCTCACCCCCTACCATCCCACCCACCCCAAATGCCCAACCCCTACGACGACCCCTACGACCCCCAGCAACTCAGGCGGATTCGCATGTTTGTCTATTTGGTGCCCGTGCTGGGCGTGATTCCGGCAATGTGGGCACTGGCGGTGCGAAAGGGCGATTCGCAAAGCGATCCCTACGGGAATCGCCGTGAGCGGCAGGCAGCGCGACTGGCCACCACGATGGGACTGGGCTGGCTGGTCGGCTATGTCGCACTCGCAGCAGGGGCCCACGCGGCCGACCCCGCCGCGATGCCGCTGCTCATCGCCAACAGCGCCCTCACCTCCGGCTATTTCGTCGTCATGCTATGGCTGATGCTGCGGCTGTGGCAGCGCAAACCGCTGCGGCTACCGGGTATTAGTGACGTGAGCGATCGCCTCCCGTAGCGAGGTTCCATCATCCATTCTGCAAAATCGCTGCTAAGATGCTGCATGAAGCATCGGAACTAACCCCACTGCCACAACCGTCAACGCTTCAGCAACCATTCATCCCCAGACCTGTTTTCACTCAGCAACCCCTCGTGACATCCCCAAAGGCCCGATCTTCCTTGTCTCCTCAAACCCAGCCCTTGCCACCCCACAAAATTAAGCTCCCCTGGCTATTGCTGGGGCTATTGGGTGTGGCAGTAGTTTCCGCTGGGGCAGGGGCGTTACTTGCCATGACACTCGCTAGCACACCGCTGTTGCAGAGCCAGCTTTCGCCAGAGGAGTCCAAAGTCTTTGGCCAGGGCGAAATCGCCACCGGGCTAAACTTTCGCCTGCCCCGGCTAACGCGCCCGGTCAATATCATGGTGCTGGGGATTAAGGTGCTAAGTTCCGATGTGGACAATCCGCCGCCCGAAGTCCGTGACCTGGGCTATCATGCGCTGGTCAACTCCTTCGACGGGCTATCCGACACGATGCTGATGCTGCGGTTTAGCCCGGAAACAGGCAAACTCATTGTGCTGTCGATTCCACGAGACACGCGCACCCGCGTCGCCGGACTAGGCGTGACGAAGCTCAATGAGGCCAATGCCTACGGCGGCCCGGCCCTGGCAGCGCAGTCGGTAAGCAATTTGCTGGGGGGTGTGCCGGTCGATCGATATGTGCGGATCAACGTGCAGGGGGTCGAAAAGCTGATTGATGCGCTGGGTGGCGTGACGGTCTACGTGCCCAAGGACATGAAGTACACTGACCATTCCCAGCATCTTTACATTGACCTAAAGCAAGGCAAACAGCACCTCAACGGCGAACAGGCGCTACAGTTTTTGCGGTTTCGCTACGATGCCTATGGCGATATTGGTCGGGTTCAGCGGCAGCAAACCTTGATGCGGGCGCTGGTCGAGCAAACCCTCAGCCCGGCCACGCTGACGCGCATTCCACAAATCCTGTCGGTGATTCAGGAAAATGTCGATACCAATCTAACGGTTGAGGAATTGGTGGCCCTGGTTGGGTTTGCCGCGCAACTCAAGCGAGCCGACTTGCAAATGTTGATGCTGCCGGGAGACTTTAGCGGGGCAGGTGACTATGAAGCCAGCTATTGGCTGCCGAGCCGTTCCCGCATTCAGGAGATGAGCAGTCAATACTTTGGCCTCCATCCAGCGTCCGGCGGAATGGTTGCTGATCCGGCGGCTGAGCTAGGCGTTGAGTCCATTTCAGCGGAAACAAACTATGGCATTGAGATTGCGATTCAAGACTCTACGGGAAACCTTGCGGCGGCTGAGCAACTGATGTTTGCGCTGCGGGATGCTGGGTTTTATAACGTTTACATTGACGAAAGCTGGAGCGAACCCCTGCGCGAAACCCGCATTATTGCCCAGAGTGGCGACCTAGTGAATGCAGAAGCCGTGCGGCGATCGCTCGGCATTGGCGAAGTGCGGGTCGAAGGAACTGGCAACCTGCAATCGGACGTGACCATTCAGGTGGGCACTGATTGGCAGACAGAGTAAGAAGTAATATCATCCTCGGTTCGCCGACCCTAAGATAGAAGCCAGAGGACTTGATCATGGCTGCCTTCCACCGATGGCGCAGATTATCGAATTTTGCGCTTGCTGGCAGGTTGTGGAATTTGCGTTGTTTGGCTCCGTTTTGCGCGAAGACTTCTGTCCCGACAGCAACATCAATGTACAACGATGTACAACATTGATGTAATGGATGTAATGGTGCAGATGTAATGGTGCAGTTTCATGCCGACAATGTACAACGATGTACAACATTGATGTAATGGTGCAGTTTCATGCCGACGCGCATCCTACCTTTGCCAGCCTAGAGCAAATGGAAACCAAGCTACAGACGCTCTTTCACTGAGAGGTAGACTTGATTACTCATGGGGGCATCGAGACAAGTCGCAACTATCTCCGTCGCCACGAATTTTTTTCTTGGCCCAGGTGTTATGCAACAGGGTCTTTAGCTCCTGAAAGCTGCTGAAGGTGCAGGGCTAAGCAGGGCTAAATCGAATGCGATATGAGCGATATGAGCATGAAATCGTTAATGATGAAACTTCCTCATTAGGGAGGGCTTTGGAGCAACAAAGGGAGTTTCCAAATCCGAGCCGTGCCATCTGCGCCTGCGGAAGCCAGCCATTTGCCATCGGGACTAAAGCTAACGCTCCAAACTGCGCGGTGATGTCCCTCAATGATGTCCAAAAGGTCGCCCTTTAGGTTCCAGAGGCGAACGTTGCCGTCGGTGCTGGCAGTGGCAAGATGCACTTGGTCGGGGCTGAAGGTGACATCCCAAACGGCCCGTTCATTTTTCCCAAAAGTCACTAGCGATCGCCCGGTTAGGTTCCACAATCGGGCTGTGCCGTCGGCTCCGGCAGTGGCCAGGCGATCGCCATCGGGACTAAAAGTAACGCTCCACACAGCGCGATCGTGTCCCCGAAATACTGCAAGCTGACGACCTGTTAGAGTCCACAATCGGGCCGTGCCGTCGGCTCCAGCAGTCGCAAGGCGTTGACCGTCAGGGCTGAAGGCAACACTCCACACCGCGCGGTTATGTCCGCGAAACACCGTCAGTTCTCGTCCGTCTAGTGCCCACAGGCGAGCCGTGCCGTCGGCTCCAGCGAGGGCGAGGTGCTGACCGTCGGGGCTAAAGGCAACATCCCACACTGCGCGATCGTCTGTGGCAAATACAGCCATTTCGTCGCCGTTCAAGTTCCAGAGGCGGGCTGTACCGTCTGCTCCGGCAGTCGCAAGGCGCTGACCATCAGGGCTAAAAGCAACGCTCCACACCGCACGTTCATGGCCGATCAGTTGGGCCAACTCTTGACCTGCAACGTCCCACAGGCGGACTGTGCCGTCGGCTCCGGCAGTGGCAAGGCGCTGTCCGTCGGGGCTAAAAGCAACGCTCCACACGGCGCGTTGGTGTCCCCTTAGTACCCCAATCTGATGGTCTGGGATTGAGTGGTCTGGGGATAGCTCTGCCGCTTGAGGAGGTTTTGAATGAGAATCGGGCGATCGCCCCTGCGTCTCTGCGGTCGGAGTGGTCAACCAAGGCACAGTCAGGTTCGAGCGGGGGAATGAAACAGTAGGCGCAGCAACAAAATGCGCCAAATCTGCCAGCGTCAGGCGATCGCCCGATTTACTTCTTGGATCTGGCTCTTTATGACCCGGCTCCTGAGCTGGTTTTGTCGAGTTGCTCATAGACGGGAGTTTGGGGGGCTGCCAAACCTGACACAACTGTTGCCAGCGATCGCCCGCCTCATGCCAGAAAGCATCGGTCGCCGTCACCAACGCCTGACCTTTAGTAATCTCCGCTGGATTCTCTGGGTTAATCAGCATCAGGGCGGCTGCAACTCGTGGCTCCAAGATCAGCCTATAAACCGGACTCTCTGACTCTGAAAAGGTGTCGCGATAAGAGAGCCAGCCGCCCAATAGCCAAACGCCCAAGAACCAAACGCTCAGGACAATTGCAGCCTGACCGGCTCGCCAGCGGCGTCGCTTGGAACCCAAACCACTCATCTCGCGAAGGGCGGTCGCGCAGCCTGAGCTATCTGTAAAACCATGACATGCCTAACTAGGACAAGCCTGACTATACTAGTTCCCTCATGCGAAAAGAACGATCTCTTGACTACATCTTTGGCTAACGCCCTTAAACTGCACCAGACTGACAGATTCAGACACGCGGCGACACGCGGCAGAAAACAAAAGGCAAGAAAACAGGCAGGGGAGTTTTTCTCACAGCAAAACGGGTCTTGACTGCTCCGAGCGCTGCCAAAACCCGTTGCTCAAAAAGAATGACTGCCTCACGGACGTTTGCAAGGGACGAAGAAATGCCGCCCTTTGCGTGAACCTCACGCTGTGAAGCCTGCCATGCAAAACCACATGAACCTTGCTGAGCAAGCCTCAACTAAGGGAACCTCAACCGCCTAGAGATTAGTAGTAAATCTTACCACCGCCCCACTTGGCACCCACTACCTTGGGCTGAATTAGAATGTGGCCTGCAATCACCTTCAGGTCATCTTGGGTCAGGTTCCGCATCTTGGGGAAGATGTCGGTACTCTTGGTGCTGGGGTGCAGTTCCGAAATTTCGGTCTGTCCATCGTAGGTGGTGGGATTATTCATATAATCCACCAGCGCTTCGATGTTGTTGCGCGGGGGCGTTGCCAGCGCCAGGGTTTCGGGGTCTAGCCCTACGTTAGGGTCGGTTTTGGTAATGCCGCCGACGTGACACTGACCACAGGCATAGTTAAATAGGCGTTTGCCGTCTGCAACCTGCTTTTGCGTGAGCGTGATTGTGTCTCCTGCCGCATTGAGAGGCACCGTGCGCGTCGCAGCGTCGAGTTCAGCGGCGATCGCAGCCCCACCGACAACCTGGAAGATAAAAAGGGCTATCCCCACAACTAGCCAGACGTATCTCTTAAGCACAGAAATCGTTCTCCTTCCATCCAAGAACATCACAAGAACATCAATATAAGTTGAGGCAGCTACAGAGCCGACTCTATCGTGACCGGGTGCTACGGCTCAAACCGTTCTGGCTAAGCGTGAACCCTGGACAGGACGAGACTGCAACCTGGTTAAACTGCCAAAAATGGCTCAGATACCTGCAAATTAAATTGAATTCAGATATCGGCAGCTCAACACAGCATCCGGCGACCTGACTCAACTCTTCTCTCCCCATAATGGGGTCTTTCAGCCGCAGCCTTAAATGAGAGGAATTGTTAAGGTATGTCAGGCAATCCTAATTCTTTATCATGCCACCGATTGAGACTCTTTCTATGGGAAACCCAGAGATTGTGGCGAGATCGTAGCGAGATAATGGTGGCGAGATAATGGTGAAATTCTGAATAGTTCTAAAAACGCCAGGATGGGCAGCGCAGTACACCGTCCATCCTGACACCCAAATCATGACCTTGTGGGACTACCGGATTTTGTAGGGCAATTTTTGGGGGCGATCGCCCAAGCCATGCATCAGTCCCGCCTTCTCTAGGCGAGAATGGGAATACTCCTGAAGGGATTTGCGATTTGTCCAGCCCCCATCCAGCAAGCCGGAGTCAAGACAAACCATGAGAACCGTGTTGATTGTGGACGACAGCCAAACGTTGCGGCAAATGCTTTTGGAACTGCTTCAGGGCAACGGTATGCAAGTCATGGAGGCAACCAACGGCATCGAAGCCAAGGCAATGATCCAATCCAACGCGCCAGATCTGGTCATCACTGATCTGATCATGCCGGAGATGAATGGCTACGAGCTTTGTCGCTGGATCAAAAATGACCCCGCCACTCAAAAAATTCCCGTCCTCATCTGCTCGACCAAAAGCGAAGAATTCGACCGATATTGGGGCATGAAGCAGGGCGCAGATGCCTATATCACCAAGCCCTTTCACCCGCTAGAGCTGCTAAAAACCGTCAAGCAACTGCTCCAGAGCCACCGCTAGCAATAGTTTCCAGAAATCGCTCTAAAAACGGTTCCCAGATATCGCTCTAAAAGTGGCTTATTTCTAAAAGTGGCTTATTAGAAACCTCACCGTCACCCGAAGCAATAAATCTTGTCCACGTTAAATTTTGTCAAGTATTCGGACGTGCTAAAAGGGTCTATGCTGCTTAGCAAGTCTGGTGCTGTCTATAAACCTCTAAAACGTAGACCTGTGAGCTACAGGAATCCCGTTCCTACCGTAGATATCATTATTGAACTCATGGATCGGCCCTACCGACCCATTGTGCTGATCGAACGGCTAAACCCACCCTTCGGTTGGGCCCTGCCAGGGGGCTTTGTGGACTATGGCGAATCGGTGGAAGATGCTGCTGCACGGGAAGCCGCAGAGGAGACCGGGCTGCAAGTCAGGCTGACGGAACAGTTTCAAGTCTATTCTGACCCGCAGCGCGACCCCCGCCTTCACACCCTCAGCGTCGTGTTTTTGGCAACGGCCAAAGGCGACCCCTTTGCGGGCGACGATGCCAAGAATCTGGGCGTGTTTGAGATTTGGGACTTACCCAGCAATTTGTGCTTTGACCATGACCGCATTTTGCGGGATTATCGCTATTTTCGAGAGCATGGGCTGCGGCCGAAGTTGGGATAGAGCTGGGTTTGGGAAAGCTCGGATCAAGCTTGGCACATGAAAGCCTGGGATAAAGCCTGGGATAAAGCCTGGGATCAATTCTGAGGTGAGGAGGACGAGATATGCGAGAAGTGATTCGGACTGAGGCGGCTCCGGCTCCGGTGGGGCCCTACAATCAGGCGATCGCCGCTCAGGGACGACTGGTGTTTGTGGCGGGGCAGATTCCGCTGCATCCCGACACAGGGGCGATCGTGGGTGAGGATGTGGCCACCCAAACGGAGCAAGTGCTGAAGAACCTGGAGGCAATTTTGAGGGCGGCAGGGACCACCTTTGCCGACGTAGTCAAGACAACGGTTTTCCTGGCCGATATGAATGACTTTGTGGCAATGAACAGCGTGTATGCCCGCGTTTTTGACGAGGCGACGGCTCCGGCGCGGGCCTGTGTGGAGGTGGCGCGGCTGCCCAAAGACGTGCGCGTAGAAATTGAATGCATCGCGGTTGTGAGTCCCTGAAGCAACCGAGAGGACTGGGGCAAAAGTGTCAGGATAAATTCGTAATAAATTTGCAACCATTCGCAGAATTGACACTTGGCGGTTCGGTTCACCCACCTCCCCCAGTCCTAGCAGGATTGTTACAGTATTAATCAATAACCACTGTCTGAGCGAGGTTACTGCTGTGAACAATGCGTCTAACAAAATCTCAGAGCTGTTTGGCGATGGTGCAGAATCGGGAAATCTGCTCTGGCAGTATGTTCAATCTATGAGTCCTGAAACGGTCGCCCAGCTTTCCAAGCCCAGCTCTCAAGAAGTATTTCAGGTCATGGAGCGCAATATCATCGGGCTGCTAGGCGGTTTGCCCTCTGAGCATTTTGACGTGTCGATTACGACCAGCCGTGAGAATCTAGGTCGCCTGCTGGCCTCAGCAATGATGAGCGGCTACTTCCTCCGCAATGCTGAGCAGCGAATGGCATTTGAGCGATCGCTTCAGGATGTGCCCGAAGTCGGCTAGTGCAGCGTCATAGCCTGGTTTTAGGGTAAGTCCCTACAGGACTGATCCTGGAGCTAAAAGTTGGCAAACGGCTAGGTGTGATTGTGAGCCAAGGTTTGGAGAGTCGAGGTTCAGAGAGCCACGGTTTAGAGAGCCACGATTCGGATTTTAACTCCTGTCTTCTGGTTTCTAGCTTGGTCGATCTAGTAGATCGGTCGAGCTTTTGCTTTATGAAGGTGGACGAAATGGAGGCGGATGAAGGGACTGCTGATTGTTGGGATGTAGCAGAACTGCGGCGATCGCTCTTGCGTTGGTACGCCGACCATGGCCGCGATCTACCCTGGCGACGCAGCCGCGACCCCTACGCCATCTGGATTTCGGAGATCATGCTCCAGCAAACCCAGGTAAAAACGGTGGTTCCCTACTACGAGCGCTGGCTGACGCAGTTTCCCACGGTGGCTGTACTAGCCGCCGCCGACCAAACCCAAGTCCTCAAAGCCTGGGAAGGGCTAGGTTACTACGCTCGCGCCCGCAATCTGCACCGAGCCGCCCAGGTCATCGTCGAACAACACGGCAGCCAGTTTCCTGCCGACCTGGCCACGGCGCTCACCCTACCCGGCGTCGGGCGCACGACCGCCGGGGGCATCCTCAGTGCCGCATTTAACGAACCCGTCCCTATTTTGGATGGTAATGTGAAGCGAGTGCTGGCGCGATTGCTAGCGCTAACGGTGCCGCCCAATCGCGCTCTGGCTCAACTCTGGCAAGTGTCGGAAGCCATTCTAGACCCTCAGCACCCACGAGACTTTAACCAGGCGCTGATGGACTTGGGCGCAACCTGCTGTACGCCGCGCAACCCCGCCTGCCTCCTCTGCCCTTGGCAACCCCACTGTCTTGCTCATCAGCGAAACATGCAGAACGAATTACCCATTGCTCAAGCCCGCGCCCCGCTGCCCCACAAGCAAATTGGCGTGGCCGTCATCTGGAACGAAGAGGGGTATATCCTAATCGATCGCCGCAAGCCTGAAGGACTGCTGGGTGGGCTGTGGGAATTTCCGGGCGGCAAGATTGAGCCAGGTGAGACAGTGCAGGACTGCATTCGCCGCGAAATCCGAGAAGAACTAGGCATTGAGATTGAGGTGGGCGATCGCCTCATTGTCATCGACCACGCCTACACCCATTTCCGCGTCACGCTGAATGTCTATCACTGCCGCCACCTCAGCGGCGATCCCCAGCCCATCGAGTGCGATGAGGTGCGCTGGGTCACCGCAGACGAGCTAGACCAGTTCCCCTTTCCCAAAGCCAACCTGCAAATCATCGCAGCAATCCGGGCAGCAAATGCTAACCCTTAGGAGTCTAAGTTTTTACTGAATCTTTTACTGAATCTTCCATCCTGGACCATTTCGCAGTCTGCGCTTCTAAGGAGAGCGTAGAAGGGGAGTCTTTAGAATCCGTAGTCTGAGTCTTGCCATTGTTCAGCGCTGCATCCAGCAGTAGCGTGTCCTTTTGGAACACCGGCAAGTCGAACCAGAAGGTCGTACCCACGCCAACCTCACTCACCAGATATACGCGGCTATGATGCTTTTCGATAATATTTCGCACAATGGAGAGGCCCAACCCTGTGCCTTCCAGGGTGTGAACCCGGTTTTCCACCCGGAAGAAGCGGTCGAAGATGCAAGCCTGATCCTCAGAATCAATGCCGATGCCCGTATCAGACACCTCCACGCGCACGCAGGTCGCTAGATGGGAATGCTCTGGCTCACAGCCCATCGCATAGGCGCGAATCGCAATCCGCCCGCCCGCCTGGGTGAACTTCAGCGCGTTGCCCAGCAGGTTATTCAGCACTTGCAGCAGCAGGTCATAATTGCCCAATACGGTCGGCAGGTTTGGCTCGACATCCTGCACCAGTTCAATACCCTTGTCGCGGGCATTGAGTTGGTGGGTACGGAGGGTCTGCTCAATGGGCTGCGTCAGGTCGATCGCCTCAAAGTGATAGCGCTTGTTGGACTCTAGACGCGATAGATCTAGCACGTCGTTGACTAGGCGGGTGAGGCGATCAGTTTCGCGGTTTGCCGTTTCGAGAAATTCTCGTTTTTCGTCATCGCTCAGGTCTTCGCCATACTCGTGCAGCGTTTCGATAA
This sequence comes from Cyanobacteriota bacterium, assembly GCA_046719575.1. Taxonomy (GTDB): domain Bacteria; phylum Cyanobacteriota; class Cyanobacteriia; order Elainellales; family Elainellaceae; genus Thermoleptolyngbya. Next base: position 8,370 of record JBDNCP010000101.1, on the reverse strand, counting down.
ATGACTTGATGTTGAATAGCGGTGTCCGCAGTTCGTGCGACACGTTGCTAATGAACTGGCTCTTGGCCTCATTTAGCTCTACCTCGCGGGTAATGTCTTGCACGGTAATGGCGATGCCCTTCACGTTTTCGCGGGACTGATCCAGCACGGTGTTCAGCAGCACCCGCAGCGTCCGGTTGATGGGTTCTGGGACGGCAATGGTGAACTCTGACTCAGCGCGATCGCGCAGCATGTCTGAGGACAGCCCTTCCTGCGTAATCTCCTGTAACGGCTGACTGAGGGCCGCTTTCACTGGCTCTGGCAGCAGGTTTAGTACAGGCTGTCCCAACAGGTCTGGCGTATTTTCCCAGCTAAACAGGCGGCGTGCCGTAGGATTCACCAGGATCACGTCCATGTCGGAATCGAGCAAGACGGCCCCATCGGCAATCGTAGACACCAGCGTTTCCAGCTTGGCCTTTTCAGCGGTCAGTTCTTCGATGTTCTGTTCTTCGTAGCGCTCCAGCCGCTCCGCCATTTCGTTGAAGTTCAAGATCAGCTCGCCCAGTTCGCCACCAAAGGGCAGGTCAATGCGCTGCTTAAAATTTCCGGCGGCAATGTTTTTTACGCCCACCAGCAGTTCCTTGATGGGCTTGGTGATTTGCAGCGCGTTAAACACCGCCCCCAAAATCACCATCACCCAGATGGACACAAACACAGCGATCGTCACGTCTCGCGTCAGATGCGACGAGGTGACGACGGTGGGGTTTGGGTTTGTGCCAATCGCCAGCACGCCCAAATACTTGCCGTTGTAATTCAGCGGCACAAATACGTCCGTCACCTCTCCATCAGGCGTGAGATGCTGCCGCACCATCGGATATTCCAGCGCCGGGTTAAAGTTTTCGGGAAGCTGCATCCGGCGGCGGATGGTGAGGGAGTTTTGCACCTCCGACTGAGAATAGGGAATGCCAAAGAAAATCTCGCCGTCGGCATCGGCGTAGAGCATGTAGCGGACGCTGGAGGTACTGCTATAGAAGCGCTGGGAGAAACGAGCTAGTTCTGTCAGGTTGTTTTCGCCCACTAGCGGCGCGACGTTGGCCGCCAGCAGTAGCCCCAAATCACTGCCAAAGCGGGTATCGTTTAGCCGTGCATCTTGCTGAATTGAGTTCACTGCCCAAAAGGTCAGCCCGCTCATCAGCAGCGACACCATCAGCGTGCCGATCGCCATTAGCTTGGTCTGGAGCGTAAATTCCGACCACCAGCGGCGAATGATGTCTTGGAGTTGCTTTAGCAGATTTAGCAAAGCCGCGCTGTCCACCCAAAATGCAAGATGAAGTCAGTCCTTTGGCAATGCCAGATATGGCGTTGTCGCAGGTCATGGTCATTAGCCAAAAAGTGTTCCTCTTATCATACAACTGTCTTCGGCATGGCATGGGATTTTGAGAGCGGGTGGAGGGATGGAACGGAAAAAACGAAAACCGAAAAATGAAAAATGAAAAACGGAACCTCTCGGCTCTTCGTTCTTCTCTTTTCCCTCACTCCAACGCTCCAATCCTTCATTACTCCATTACTCGTCTCAACTGAGTGTGAATCTCAGCATTCACGTGGTCAAGGTGAAACCGCTGGCTGGCGGCAGTTTGGGCGGCGATCGCCCTCCTATTTGCTTCTACTGGTCGCTCAAAACACTGACGAATCGCCGCCGCCAGCGCTGCTGAATTGCCCGGTGGCGTGAGCCAGCCCGTGCGCTCCGGCTCGATCAACTCCGTCACACCGCCCGCGTTAGCAGCCACCACCGGACGACCGCAGAGCATCCCTTCTACCACGACGCGCCCGAAGGGTTCTGGAGCAGTAGACGTGTGGGCAATGAGATCGCAAGCGTGCATTAGCGAGATCACGTCAGACTGGAAGCCCAAAAACCGGACGCGATCGCCCAATCCCAGTGCTTCGATCTGTTGCCGCAGTTGCTTTGCATAGTCTTCTTCGCCAAACAGGTCCTCGCCCACCAGCACAGCGGCGACCTGCGGCGGGCACGCTGCTAGCGCCTCAATCAGCACGTGCTGCCCCTTCCAGGGCGAGAGTCGGCTAAAATGCCCAACCACAAAGGAATTCTCTAGTCCCCACGCCTGTCGCAGCGTTTCGCGGTCTTGAGCAGGCTGCCGGTAGCGGTCGGGCTGAAAGCCGTTATAAATGACGACCGTGCGATCGCCCTTGCCACCCGCGTCGAGTAGCGCTTGCCGACTGGCTTTGGAATTGGCAATCACCAGCGCGGCGCGATTGGCCAGCGCAGTGGCAATGCGGCGGTTGGTGCTGCTGAAGTGATCGGGCGAGAGGATATCGTGCAGGTGGTAGACCAGCGGCCGACGGGACAGCAAGCTGGCGATCGCCCCCACCACCAGCGCCTTTTGCGTATTTGCATAAATCAGGTCATAATCTCGTGCTAGCTTTACTACCCGCCCAATCAGCGGCGTAAGCTGCCCCAAGCTCATCAACCCTTGCCGCAGCCCGCTCTCTTTGCGGACGTGCAGCCCGTCCTGCATCAGCACTTGCACCGGGATCTGGCGCTGTTCCAGCATTGTCTCGAACGAGCCATTGGCAAACAGCCCCACCAGGCAGCTTTCCCGATAGGGGGTGGCGATATCGAGCAGGCAAAGTTCCGCGCCCCCCGGTTTGCCGCTTTGGTCAAGAAACAGAATTTTCATGCAGATACGCAGACAATGTCGCCAGGATGCTTGGCATTCTCCATCATCGTATTGGAAACTGACGTATTGAAAACTGGCGCGATCGCCAGTACGACGTTTCCATAGAGAGTTTGAGGGAGCTTGAGAGAGCTTGAAAGCCTGCGTGAGACAGCAACGGAAGGGGACTTGGAAGGTGAAATGGACGGTGGCCGTGTGCGCTGCGGGCTGCGTGCTAGCAATCGAGGTGGGTGAGACGAAACCCAGTTGGGCACAGACGGCTCAACTGGCTCCTTCACAAACTCCAACAGAGCGATCGCTCCGCGTAGGTGTAAAGCCGATTGAGCCATTTGTGTTTACCCCAGAGCAGGGCGACCCGACAGGCTATAGCATTGACCTGTGGACGGCGATCGCCCCCCAAATCAGTGCCCAAACCCAATACAGGGTCTACGACACTACACCGGAACTGCTGGATGCGCTGCGCCAAGGGGAAGTCGATGTGGCGATCGCAGGGATTTCCATCACTGCCCAGCGAGAAGCCTCAGGACTCGACTTTTCCCATCCCACCTATGAGGCTGGGCTGCAACTGCTCGTCCGCCAATCCCAAAAGTCACAATTCTTTCGGTTGCTCGACTACCTGGGTGGAGCCAGCGCCTTGCAAGCGGTCGGACGGGTCTTGCTTAGCTCGATTGTTGTCGGATTCTTGATCTGGCTATTTGAGCGGCGACACAATCCCCACTTTCAGCATGGGCCAATAGCTGGCATTGGGCAAGGCATCTGGTTTGCCGTGGTAACGTTGGGCACCTTTGGCTATGGCGATGTCACACCCGTCGGCTTGCCAGGGCGCATCGTAGCAGGACTTTGGATGGGGGTCAGCTTTTTTATTTTGGCAGATTTTATCTCGGCAATGACGACTGCCCGCCAACAAGCTGCTCCCGTGCAAAGCCTGAGCGACCTTGCCGGCCAGCCCATCGGCGCAAGTCAGGGCACTACGGCCGACTATTTTTTGCAAGCGAAGCCCGTGAAGCGAGTGCCGCTAGCGGATCTAGACGCATCGCTGAGGGCCCTGCGGTCAGGTGAGGTTGCGGCCATCGTCATCGATCGCCCCGTGGCAGAATACTTGGCGGCTCAAGAGCCTGACCTGGTAATGGCGGGCGATCGCCTCAGTCAGGAGTATTATGGCATTGCCTTGCGTGAGGGCGACGACCTCCGCGAAGAGATCAACCGCGCCCTGCTGACCCTACAAGAAAAGGAATACTTTGAGTTTTTGTGCCGCAGGTGGTTTGGAGATCCGCAGCAGCAGTGAGGAATGAAGGGTAAAAAGGGCAAAAAGCGAAGAGCGAAGAGTGAAACGTCTAAAATCCCATTGCCTGAGCAACGGCTTCTAGCTCTGGCGCGATACCGCCTTTGAACTGGTTTTCGCAGTGTTTGATGGCGGTGTCGGGGTCTTTTAGCCCGTTGCCTGTGAGGACGCAGACGACAGTCGCCCCCGCTGGGACGCGATCTTTCACCTTCAGCAGCCCTGCGACAGAGGAGGCGCTGGCGGGTTCGCAGAAAATCCCCTCGCGGCTGGCCAGCAGGCGATAGGCTGCCAGAATTTCGTCATCGGTGACGGCGTTAAACTCACCCTGGCTTGCATCCCGCACGGCGATCGCCTTCTCCCAGCTTGCGGGATTGCCAATGCGAATTGCAGTGGCCAGCGTTTCGGGATGGGGCACCGGGGACCCACTGACCAAGGGCGATGCGCCCGCCGCCTGAAAGCCCATCATTCGGGGCAGGCGATCGCACTTGCCCTCTTGGTGATATTGGCAAAAGCCCATCCAGTAAGCGGTGATGTTGCCCGCATTGCCGACGGGAATGCAGAGCCAATCGGGTGCAGTGCCCAGCACGTCCACAATCTCAAAAGCAGCGGTCTTTTGACCCTCTAGCCGATAGGGATTGACCGAGTTCACCAGCGTAATCGGGTAATGCTCAGCCATGTCGCGCACGATTTGCAGCGCCCGGTCAAAATTGCCCTGAATCGCCAACACCTCTGCGCCATAGAGCAGCGCTTGCGCCAGCTTGCCCACGGCTACGTAGCCATCGGGAATCAGCACAAAGGGACGCAACCCGCCCCGCCTGGCGTAGGCGGCGGCAGCGGCAGAGGTGTTGCCTGTGCTGGCGCAGATCACCGCCTTGGCTCCGGCTTCCTTGGCTTTGGAAATGGCCATGGTCATGCCCCGGTCTTTGAAGCTGCCCGTCGGGTTCAGCCCGTCATATTTGACAAACACCTGCACGCCGCGACCGATCTCGTGGGCGATCGCCGGAACGGGAATCAGCGGCGTGTTGCCTTCCAGCAGCGTCACCACGGGCGTTTGCTCTGTCACAGGCAGATAGCGGCGATAGGTTTCGATCAGTCCGCCCCAGGCGGCCGCGCTGCTGGCAGAAATGGCAGGTCGGTCAGCAGGTCGGTTAACAGATTGAACCAAATGGGAATCAGAAGTCAGGGTCACGGCAATATCACTCAGCGCAATTTTGAACAGGGGTTCTGCTGAAAAGCGGTTTTGGCTTCAGGCAACTAATTTGGGCAGCTATTTGGGCGACTCATTCGGGCGACTCATTCGGGCGACTCATTCGGGCAGCTAATTTGGGCGACTCATTCGGGCGACTCATTCGGGCGACTCATTCGGGCAGCTAATTTGGGCAGCTAATTTGGGCAGCTAATTTGGGCAGCTATTTGGACGACTCATTCGGGCAGCTAATTTGGGCAGCTATTTGGGCGACTAATTTGGGCAGCTATCTGGGCAACTAGCAACTATTTGGGCAACTATTTGGGCAACTAATTGAGCAAAACAGGAGTCTCTTAGCTAGAAGGTCAATTTGAAAATTCAGTTTGAGATTCAGGATTTCGGTTTCAACCCCGCTCCAAAACGCTTGGACTGCTGAATCTGGACGCTGTGTTTCAAAGGCAATCTCTAAAGGGTGCTACAAAACTCATTTCAAGACTCCCATTTTCGCCTATAGTGGCTGAGGCTTTGTCAGACTTCCGACCAAGTTTGACTAGCAAGTTTGACTAGTTTGATAGGGCAGTCCGGCAAAGCAGTTTGATAAGGCGAGTGGAGAAGGCAGGCGATCGCCCAACTGGAGTGAAATGAGAGATAGAGCTGAGGGATGGATCTCAAGTCTACCCGCAGAGGGCTTGCCGCGTAACCCGTGAAAGCAGGCGCGATTGAGTGCGATCGCGCTGTCGCTGATCCAGGATGCTAGCCAGTGCCCAAACTGCCACACGCCGTGGTGGGTGCGTAAATGATTTGACTAGGATCGATCTTTAGCACTAAGTTAAGATTACTTAATGGTGTGAGTGAGTACAAATGACTAGCGCAACTTTGCATCTGTCTTTGGATCAGGTTTCTACTGATCAAGCAGTAGATGCCGCTGTGAATGCTTCTCCCGTTGTTAGTGACCCTGTTAATGACCCTGTTAGTGACCCTGCTGTTCATGCCCCCATTGTTGGTAGTGTTGTTGGTGACCGAGCTATGCTAGATAACCCCGCAGTTGAGAGCGATCGCAGTCTTGTTTCAGCCGCCCCTGCTCCAGAGCTAAACAAGCTTCCCTACGACAAAGCCCATCAGCTTGAGCTGTTGCACCTCCGCGCCGAGGCCGAAGCCCTGCTCCAGCAACTCCAAATCGAGAAGCAGCGCAAGCTGGTTTCCGCAGGCAGCTAGATTTTAGCCTCCAAGTTTTTATTAAACCTCTTGCATGAATGCTGTTTTGAGGGCATAAAGGGTGGCGCGGTACCGCCGCGCCGCGCTTCACGCCAGAAGTCTATTGACTTGCAAGGATTTCAAGACATCCTGACTGCGTCAGCGTTTGGGTTTTAGTTGCCGACCTCTCTTTTTAGAAAAGCGGCCGAGTTTGTTTCAGCCTGGCTTAGTGTCTTTGGCTAAGTGTCACTAGCCAGGTTTTCAGGCACGCCGACTGTTAACTATTTAGGCTTTGCCTGAACCCTCTATGCTTTGACTTCTGAGCGTGGGTTCAGGCAAAGTTTTTCAAGCCAAAACGAACTCGTCAGGTGCTATCCGCCGACGTTAATCGTAGACTTGACCTCGATTTGCCCGGCATCGTTGACTATCCAAACGTCATAGCTGCCTACCACATCACCCTGTTCGTCAAAGTCTAGGCTGCCACTGGCCCCCTGAAAATCGATGTCTTTACCTTCCCGAACCAGCGCCAGGGCTGTGCAGATATCGGTCGTTTGCTCACCTGGCGGGTTGGACACACTACGGATGCTGTCTTTTAGAGCAGGGCCGCTGCCGCTCTTGGCAGCTTCTGCTGCTAAAACGAGAATCGCCGCCGCATCCCAGCTATTGGGGTCGTAGACCTGTGGGTCGCGGTTGAACTTTTCTCGGTAGCGATCGCGGAAGTCGTTTAGCCCCGGACCGCCTGCACTAGGAGCCGTCCCCATCATGCCCGCTGCAATGAACTTGCCGTCGGCGGTCTTGCCGACCAGTTCCGCTAGGTTGTCGGTCTTCATGCCGTCGGTAAAGATAACTTTGGTCGTACCGTCGAGGAAACCCTGCTCCTGAGCCGCTTTGAGAATGATGCTGCCCGATTCGGGATAGGCGATGATCAGCACGGCATCGGGCTTGCTGCCAAAGGCACTACTCACTTCGGAGTCGAAGCTAGTCGCATTGGGCGCATACTTGGTGGGGTTGGATTCATTGACAACTGTGCCGCCTAAGGCTTTGAAAGCGGGCACGAAGGATTGAATGAGTCCGTTGCCGTAGTCATTGTTAATCGAGAGAATGGCAACCGTTTTGATGCCTTCTTGATTGGCCAACTGGGCCAGTGCGTCGCCTTGGAAGGTGTCAGGGGGCGCAGTTCGCAGCCAGAAGCCGTTGAATTCTCCCTTTTTCGCCCGCTCGGTGAATACAGGGCTAGTGCTAGAAGGGGAAATTTGCACGACCTGATTTCGCACGGCGATATCGACGGCTGCGCTGGAGACAGAGCTAGCCGCTGCACCGACTACTGCGCCGACTCGATCTACTTCGGCCAACTTGGTCATGCCCGATGCGCCTGCTGCGGGGTCGGTCTGGTCGTCTTCCGACACTAGCTGCACAGGCTGCCCCATCACGCCTCCACAAGCATTGACGGTTTCCACCAGAAAGCCAACGCTATCTTGCATTGGCTGGCCATATTGGGCCAGGTCGCCCGTGACGGGCAAGAGCGTCCCCAGTTTCAGCGCACCCGACCCACCTGCGGCTGGACTGGCGGCTGGGCTGGAGGTACTGCTGGTGGGGGTGGGGGGCTGGCAGGCGGCGGCGGCCAGCAAGAGGGCGATCGCCCCGCCTCGTCCCATCCAGCGCAGCCCTGACACACCTAAACCCAAGGCCAATGGGCTTGGGCGCGGTTCACGATTGGCAGACGGGTTAATGTCTGGGTTAATGTCAAGGTTTTGTAATTTTGAAGCAGTCGCTTTAAACAGATTTGCAGACTTGGCATTAAACAGATTGACAGACTTAGCAGACTTAGCAAACTTAAACTCAACTGGCTTGAACGACGTGAAGCGTTTCATCATTGCACCATACTCTCCTACGGTTTTCCTAAAGTCGTCTATGGATTTTAGCTTGAGTGATGCCGCAGCAAGGTTACTCGATGGGTTTATTAACCCAGCAGATTGGCATCCCTAAACGCTTTCCACGATAGGAGAAAGAGTAGATGTTGTCCCTACAGAAAAGTA
>JBDNCP010000100.1:0-18166 GCA_046719575.1 Cyanobacteriota bacterium | reverse complement strand
ATTCACCGCAGGATTCACCGCAGGGTTTGCAACGCTGGTCAAACATTGGCTGCGGGCAATCGGCTGTTGCGGCGAAGCGGGCATCAGCAGGCGCACCCAGTCGAGCGCAGCCAGCAGGGTGTCTTGGCTGGTCGGAAGCTGATTCAGCAGCGCTTTGACGGACTGGCGAGCATTCTGGGCTGCGGCTGCATTTCCCGTGCGATCGTAGGCAGGAATCGCATCCAGCAGTGCCCGCAGTTGCTCGGCGGGCTGGGTCGCCAAGTTGAGGCTTTGCTGAAAGTCTTGGAGTGCTGCCTGGTCGAGCGATCGCCCCTCATCGCGCAGGCGCTTGGCTCGCTGCACATCGCCCAGCGGCTCTGCCGAATTGGCCTGCCGATAGCGCACCACGGCTTGTCGGGTTTTCAGCGCTCCCAGGTTGCTGTAGGTTGCCGCCAGCAGCGATCGGTCGTCGAGCGTGCTGGCTACGTTCAGGGCCCGGTCTAGCGCTGCTTTGGATGCGTCATCATTGCCCATCAGCCGATGGGCTTGCCCCAGGCTGCCCCAAGCGGCGGCTTCGCCCCGGCGGTCTGCGGTGTGCTGGGCGATGGCTATGGCGCTTTCGGCTCCGCAGCCCACATCACCATGCCGATTTCCCTCGCCACACAGCAGCACCACAGCTTTGCGATATTGCCCCAGGCGGTTGTAAATCTGCGCCTGCTCGGTGAGCGATCGCCCCCAGCGGGCAGTGTAGTCTACAGCGCGATCTGGCTGCTGGGCCGCAAGCTGGCGATAGGTTTGTCCGACCGTTTGCCACAGGCTGAGTGCGTCGGTCGGTTGCCCAATGGCCTGTCGGGCGCGGGCCAGGTTTTCGGCAAGGATGACTTCGTGAGCGGGGTTGGGCTGCTGGCGGTAGGTGTCGCGCACAGACTCCCAGAGGGCGATCGCCCCCAGATAATCTCCCTGGCGATAGCGGTCAACGCCCTGCTGCACCTGCGCCGCCACGTTTGCCGACTGTCCCCAACTGGGTCGCAGCAGCAGCGCCACACACAGCCCCACGGTCACCAAACCCAGCCCCAAATAGAGAAGCCGATGCCAGCCCCGCCGCCAGCGCCTCATTTCCAGAAGGCGCTTGCCCATCTGAGTCCGGCGCGTTGCTTGTGTCTGTTGGCTCATGCTGACTGCCTCGCCGCTTTAGAAAGTTTCAGGAAATGGGTTCAGGGAACAGTTTTAGGAAACAGTTTTAGGAAACAGTTTTAGGAAACAGTTGAAGCAATCTTTTGTTAACCCGACCCGCTAACTCTGCCTGCCAGTCCAGCAATGAGCAACATGCGGACTTTTTTTCCAGACCATACCAGACTTTTTAGGGGCGATTCAAATCTGTGATTCAAATCTGTGATTCAAATCTGCCGATCCTCTGGAGAGTCTACTTGGCGGGACAATTGCCCCATCGCTTCACCCACAATCCCCAACTGTTGCCAAAAGTGGACGAGCGGAATCTGGGGTGACCCGACAAACTGCGGATCGACGGTCTTGAGCGCGATCCACTCGCCGCGCTGGGTCTGGGCAATATCGATGCCTAGCAGCGGCACGTCTAGCCGTTCGGCAACGGCAAAGGCTACGGCAAACAGCGCCTCTTCGTCTTCGACTGTCAGCCAGCGGCCGGGGTCATCGCCGGGCCAGGCATAGCCATAGGTGAGGATTTTCCGCCCATGCAACACCACGCGAAACTCGCGCCCCAGCGGAAACCCAGCGGGTGTGGTGTGGTGATGGCGCAGGTCAACCCACTGGCGAGCCAGTACAGGCTGCCCCGACTCCTGGCGCAGCAGGTCCGCCGCAATTTGTCGCGCTTGCTCTGGCGTGTGGGCGATGCTGCTCTGCAAGGCTAACGCCAACGCCCGCTGACAGTCTGGCAGCACCGTTGCCGAGCCGCTGCGCTGAAACACTAGCGGCAAACCCAGTTGGGCGATCGCCCCTGCAATGTCTTCGATTTGCCCCAGCACCACACTAGCCGGAGTCAGGTCGCCCAACTTGGGGTATGCGCGGTGAAATTCCTGAGCAAGCTGGTGCTGGGCGGGTGTGTTGGGCAGGTGTAGGTTTTTGGCGTGGGCGGCGGCAAAAAATTCGGCATAGCGAGCCGACGAAACGGGCGGCGCAAGCCAGAAAGCAGGCATCGGCTGATCTGGGGCTGGAATTGGAGCCAGCGCTTCGGCCGCAGACGCTCCGACAGTTGTAATTGCCCACACGGGAAAGCCCAAAATTTCGGCGATCGCCCCCGAAGCTTCGAGCGATCGCCGCAGTTCCGCAGGCACCCCCATTCCTGGGCTTTCAAACAGCACAATCATGCGAGTAGCCGGATCTAAAAACCACTGATGACGTAAAAATCAAGCATAAGGCAACCTTTGCTTCAGCTTTTTAATACATTGCGGACATTTTAGAAGCTTTAATAAAGCAAACAGCCCCAAACGCTAAATGCTTGAAGAAATCGCTTTTATCTACCCCCAAAAACGTTGGGAGACTCCTTAGAAGAGTCTAAACTGAGCAAAGATCATTTCACATTAACGTTACCCAGACATCCACAATCAGGGATGCCCCGCCGTACCATCATGAGCCGATTTTCCTCACCTGAAGCCCCCACCACTGCCCAACCCCCCATTGCTGAAAAGCGACCCCACGTGCTAACGGCGCACGACGATGAGCGAGTCGATGACTATTACTGGATGCGCGATCGCAACGATCCGGCCGTCATGGCCTATCTAGAAGCGGAAAACGCTTATACCGAAGCCGTAATGCAGCCCACCGCGACTTTGCAAACCGCGCTGTATGACGAAATTCTGGGGCGGATTCAGGAAACAGATTTATCTGTGCCCTACCGCAAAGGCGACTACTACTATTACAGCCGCACAGAGGAAGGGAAGGCATACTCGATCTTCTGTCGCAAAAAAGGCAGCTTGGACGCGCCTGAGGAAGTGCTGCTGGATGAGAATGTGCTGGCAGCAGGGCACGAATACTTTGCCCTGGGCGTGTTGCAGGTCAGTCCCGACCATCGGCTGCTGGCCTATTCCATCGACACCAATGGCGCGGAACTGTTCACGCTGCATTTTCTAGATTTAGAAACCCGCGCCCTATACGCCGAGTCGATTCCCGACACTTACTATTCCTTTGTTTGGGGCAACGACAGCCGCACTGTGTTTTACACGCAGGTAGACGCAGCGCATCGCCCCTACAAGTTGCTTCGCCACACACTGGGAACGCCGATTGACCAGGATGTGCTGGTTTATCATGAACCGGATGATGCCTATTATTTGGGCATTGGCAAGACAGCCAGTGAAGCCTATTTGCTACTGAGCTTGAATAGCAAAGTGACGTCGGAAGTTCACTTTTTGGATGCGAACAACCCTACTGGCGAGTTCAAGCTGATCCAAGCGCGATCGCCCGGTGTGGAATACTATATAGAACACCACGGCGAACACTTCTATATCACCACGAACCAGGACGCGATTAACTTTCAACTCCTGCGGGCCCCCGTCAGCAATCCCAGCCGCGAGAACTGGGAAACCGTGATTCCTCATCGAGATAATGTCATGATCACAGGGGTGAGCGCCTTTGCGCGGCATCTGGTGATCTACGAACGGCAGGGCGGGCTAGAGACGGTACGCGTGCGCCATATGCCCAGCGGCGACGAGCATTACATCACCTTTCCAGAGCCAACCTACGAGATTGGCGAAGGCGCAAATCCAGAATACGACACCGACACGCTGCGGTTTAACTATACCTCGCTGGTTACGCCCTGGTCGGTGTTTGACTATGACTTGAATACGCGCGATCGCGAGTTGAAAAAAGAAACCCCCGTGCTGGGCGGCTTCGACAAAACGCAGTATGTTAGCCAGCGGCTAGAGGCGATCGCTCCCGACGGCACACCGATTCCTCTCTCACTTGTCTACCGAAAAGACCTCCAGCCCACCGAGCCGCACCCACTGTTGCTGACGGGCTACGGCTCCTATGGCTACAGCTATCCCGACTCGTTTTCCTCCACGCGGCTGGCGCTGCTCGATCGGGGCGTGGTGATGGCGATCGCCCACATTCGCGGCGGCTCGGAACTGGGGCGCAAGTGGTATGAAGACGGCAAGTTTTTGAATAAGAAAAACACCTTTACCGACTTTATTGCCTGCGCCGAGTATCTCGTCGATCTCGGCTGGACTTCGCCCCAGCACCTCGCCATCACGGGCGGCAGCGCGGGCGGGCTGCTGGTGGGCGCGGTGGTCAATTTGCGCCCCGATCTGTTTCGCGTGGCGATCGCCGATGTGCCCTTTGTAGACGTGGTGACGACGATCCTCGACCCGTCGCTGCCCCTGTCGGTAATGGAGTGGGAAGAATGGGGCAACCCCAACGACCCCGCCTTTTACCACTACATGAAGTCCTACTCACCCTACGACAACGTCACCGCCCAAGACTATCCCGCGATGCTGATCACCGCTGGCCTCAACGACCCCCGCGTGTCGTATTGGGAACCCGCCAAATGGACAGCCAAGCTCCGCGCCCTCAAAACCGACTCCAACGTACTGCTGCTAAAAACCAACATGGGCGCAGGCCACAGCGGCGCATCCGGCCGCTACGAGCGCATCAAAGAAGCCGCCTTTGAGTATGCCTTTTTGCTCTGGCAGTGGGGGTTGGTGTAGGAGAGCGGGAAGAGGGAAGAACGAAGAGGGAAGAACGAAGAGGGAAGAACGAAGAGGGAAGAACGAAGAGGGAAGAACGAAGAGGGAAGAGGTTCCGTTTTTCGTTTTTCGTTCTTCGTTCTTCGTTCTTCGTTTTTTCCGTCTCTCGCCCCGTCACTCCCGCTCTCCAACTAACACTCCAAACCGCACCAGCCCGCGCCGATAGCCCGACTGCATCAGCCCCATCGACAGGGCTGCTTGCATCGTGCCCCAGCCCGCCCGCAGCAGCCCCACTACGGCGGCGGGAGAAATGGCCGAGCGCACTACCTCATCCCAGAAGGGGGCGACGGCGGTTGACCAGTCGGCGGTGCGGAGGTTGCGGTAGCCTAGGGAGTGGGCGATCGCCTCGTATTCCGCCAGCGAAATGACATAGGGCAGTCGATAGACGCGATAGATCTTTTCCAGGTGCGCCTGCTCCTCGGCGGTCAGCGGTGACTCGTCGATCGGGCGGTGACACCAGGTCGCCATCAGAAACCTGCCGCCAGGTTTTAGCACGCGATGGCACTCTTTAAGAAACTGGGTTTTGTCGGGCATGTGTTCGCCGCTCTCCATTGACCACACCAGATCAAAGCTGCTGTCGGCAAAGGGCATATTCAGCGCATCGGCCACCTGAAACTGAGCGCGGTCTGCAAGTCCGGCAGCGGCCGCCCGCTCGGTCGCCCGTCGCGCTTGCACGGGGCTGAGGGTGATGCCCATTGCCGTTGCGCCAAATTTGTCTGCCAAATAGAGCGAACTGCCGCCAATGCCACAGCCCACATCGAGAATCGCCGTCGCCTGAGACACGCCGCCCCAGCACAGCAGTTCCTCGATCAGGTCGATTTGCGCCTGCCGTCGGTCTTTGCGCTCGGTGCCCGTGGGCCCGTAATAGCCGTGGTGCATATGTTCGCCCCACACCTGCTCCCATAGCCCCGACGAGGCATCATAAAAAGTCTGGATTTGCTGCTGTAGAGTTTTTGGCATAGCTTGACGCGATCGCGGGCGGTATTACTGTATAAAAGGATTGCCCATTCTGCCAACAGTTCTGCGAGCCACTCAGCCTTTTTTACTTCCCCATCTTCGCCGGGATCACCGTATCCCCTGTATTGCAACTCATCATGATGACCGTTCCACGCACGATTTGTCTGGGGTTTCTGGCACTCATTCTGGTTGGCACGCTGCTCCTGCTCCTGCCCATTTCTCTACAAAGTGGGCAATGGGGCGATCTGGTGACTGCGCTGTTTACCGCTACCTCGGCGGTCTGCGTAACTGGGCTGGCTGTCGTAGACACAGGCACCTACTTTTCTGGGTTTGGGCAGTTTGTGCTGCTGCTGCTCATCCAGATTGGCGGGCTGGGCTATATGACTGCAACAACGATTTTGCTGCTGGTGCTGGGGCGGCGCTTTGGGCTGCGCGATAAGGCCGCACTCCAGCAAACGCTGGATATCGAGGAGTTGTCTGGGGCGGTGCAACTGGTGAAATCCATCATCGCGCTGACGGCATTGATTGAGATTTCGGGGGCGATCGCCCTTTTTTGGCTCTTCTCCCAAAATCCAGATTATGGCGTGGGTCAAAGCCTCTGGCTGGCGATCTTTCATAGCATCAGCGCATTCAACAATGCCGGATTCAGTCTGTTTTCCGACAGTCTCATGGGCTACACCAGTTCTGTGCCGATGAACCTGATCATCACGACCATCATTATTCTCGCAGGCATCGGGTATCAGGTTCTCATGGAGGCCTTCTTTTGGGGGCGCGATCGCCTCCGGGGCAAGCCCAACCGCACCTGCTTTTCGCTCAATTTCAAAGTCGCCACCAGCACAACGCTGGTGCTGCTGCTGCTGGGATTTGTCGGATTTCTGGGGGCAGAGTTTCGCAACCCTGAAACCATCGGTCGGCTGGATATGCCCACCAAGCTTCTCGCATCTTGGTTTATGTCAGTTACGCCGCGCACCGCTGGCTTCAACACCATTGACTACGGCAAAATGACCACCACGGGTCTATTTATCACCATCGCCCTCATGTTTGTCGGAGCCAGCCCCGGCAGCACGGGCGGCGGCATGAAAACGACCACGCTGCGGGTGCTGTTTGAATGTACGCGGGCCGTGTTGCGCGGCAAAGAGGAAGTCCTCTGCTATCGTCGCCAGATTCCCAACACGCTTCTGATTAAGGCCATTGGCGTGGTGTTTGGTTCCGTGATGACCGTTATTCTGACGACCATGCTAATTACTCTCGCCGATCCAGACATGGACTTTACTCGCGTACTGTTTGAATCGGTGTCTGCCTTTGCTACTGTTGGGCTTTCTACAGGCATCACGGCTGCCCTATCCACGTTTTCCAAACTGGTGCTGGTTGTGACAATGTATGTGGGGCGGGTGGGTGTACTCATGCTGATGCTGGCGATTCTGGGCGACCCCAAGCCCAGCGCGATCAACTATCCCCAGGAAAACTTGCTGGTTGGCTAACCTCAAACCGTTTGGGCAGAGGGCAGCGTTTTAACTGACCCGTCCGCTTTGATTGAAATCACCTTTTGGAGATTCGTTGTGAACCTTTCTTCACTGAGTTTTTTCCGCAATCTACGAGGGAGCAGCCGCCAATACGCGGTGATTGGGCTGGGGCGCTTTGGGCGAGCGGTCTGCATGACGCTGCACAACCTGGGCTATGAGGTGTTGGGCATCGACTCGGAGGAGCGGCTTGTCGATCAGGCGCTTTCGGACGAAATCCTGGCCCATGCGCTGACTCTGGATTCTACTGAACCCTCAGCGCTTAAAGAAGCAGGCGTATATGACTTTGATACGGTCATCATCGCCATTGGTAACTATATTCAGGAAAGCATCATCACCACGCTCAACGTCAAGGAGGGCGGCGTGCGCTATGTTGTCGCTAAGGCTTCGACGGAGGTGCATGGCAAGCTGCTGCGACGGGTTGGGGCTGATCATGTCGTGTTTCCAGAGCATGAAATGGGCTGCACTCTGGCGCGATCGCTCACTCGTCCGGGCGTGCTAGATCGCTTCGAGATCGACCCCGACAACAGCATCGTAGAACTGGTTGTGCCCGAAGAGTTTGATGGCAAGAGCATTGTGGAACTCGACTTGCGATCGCGCTATGGCGTTAGCGTACTAGCCCTATCGCAGGGTGGAAAATTTGAGGTAAACCCGATTCCCTCAATGCGGCTCCGCAAGGGTGAGTTAATGGTGGTCATCGGCGCAAACCGGGGTATTGATCAACTGCCCGTGTGACTGCTAAAACCTTTACCCCCCTCATCCGCAAGGGAGCCACAGATGCGAATCATTGGACTGATCAGCGGAACATCGGTTGATGGCATCGATGCCGCGCTAGTAGAAACGGAGGGCGCGGGCTGGGACGTTCGCGTGACGCTGCTGCATGGCATTACGCTTCCCTATCCGCCAGACCTGCGATCGCGCATTTTAGACGTTTGCGCGGGCGCACCGCTGTCGATGGCCGAGTTGGCAAATTTGGATGATGCGATCGCCCACGCCTTCGCCCAGGCCGCCTGCCAGGTGCAAGCCGGCTACCCACCCGCCGACCTAATCGGCTCCCACGGGCAAACCGTCTTCCACCGGCCGCCAAAAGGCAGGCTTGACAGAGCAACAGAACCTTCCCTGATGCCCCCCGCTTCCCGCCTCGGCTACAGCCTCCAACTCGGTCGCGGTTCCCTCATCGCCCACCTCACGGGCATTTCTACCATCAGCAACTTTCGAGCCGCGGATATCGCTCTGGGCGGCCAGGGTGCGCCACTGGTTCCCCCGGTGGATGCGGCGCTGCTGGCCCATCCGACGTTGACCCGCTGTGTGCAAAATATTGGCGGCATTGGCAATGTCGCGTTTTTGCCGGTGCGCGAGCGGGTGTTGCGCTATGCCCCCGTGTTGCCGGAGGCTTTGAGTTTAGCGCCTAAGCCCATCCAGCCCGTGGCGCAACCTTCGGCGCTGCTAGGCTGGGACACCGGCCCGGGCAATGCGCTGCTAGACTGGGCGGTGCATCAGCTTTCGGGCGGGGCGCAGACCTATGACCCAGACGGAGCCTGGGCCGCGTCGGGGCGGCCCTGCCAAGAATTGGTAGAGCAGTGGATGCAAGACCCCTACTTTCATCTGCCGCCGCCCAAGTCTACGGGGCGGGAGTTGTTTGGCGCAGATTATGGGCAGCGCTGCTTGGCAGATGCTGCCGAGCGCGGGCTGAGCGATGCAGACACGCTGGCAACGCTGACGGAGTTTACCGCAGCCTCTATCGTCCACAGCTACCGTGCCTTTTTGCCGCAGATGCCAGATGAGGTGCTGCTGTGCGGGGGCGGCAGTCGCAATGGCTACCTGCGATCGCGCTTATCTTTTTTGCTCGACCCCATCCCTGTGCTGACGACGGACGATGCTGGACTCAATGCAGACTTCAAAGAGGCGATCGCCTTTGCGGTTTTGGCGCATTGGCGCTGGCAAAATTTTCCAGGTAATTTCCCGGAAGTGACAGGTGCTACAAATCCCGCTCTTCTCGGCGAAATTCACCTGGCACACCGATAATCGCGTGTTACGATCGATCGCCATGCAGATTCACGCTGCGGTGCAAAACGAGTCGGTCATAACTCGCGAGGTGCGATCGCGCAACAGAGGAATGGGTGCCGTGTCCCACACGTTTTTGATGGAAGCAGGTCGCTGGCTGTTGCAGGGAAGCTGGCTCGATCGCGATGCCATGCCGCTGCCGGTGAAGGGCAAAATCCTCGTCGTGTGGGGGCGCGACAACTGGTATGACATGGTGACGCAGTTGGAATTTCCCACCGTCGAGCGCGAAAAGATTACCTTCAAATATCGCGGTCGGTTCAATGGCAGCGATCGCCAATATACCTTTGTGCTACAACACAGCGAGTTGGGGCGGGTCGAGGGCGAAGGCTGGATCGCGCCGGAATCCATCGTGCAGCGCTATTGGGTGTTGGGCGATCGCCAGCGTCGCACGGGCTTTGAAACGCTGCGCCGCATGGGTGAAAACACTTACTGCCTTTCCAGTAGCATCATGTCAGGTCACTATCTCTCGAGCTTGATGGAGGCAATGGTGGAGCGCCAGGTGGAATAAGCCAGAGAATCGGTTGGCACCATCGCCGGAATCCGCCGCTTGTCTGTTAGGGTAAGTCTGCTAGGGTAAAAGTACGCGCTTCGGCGCAGACTAAATCTTTTACATCAGCAAGCAGCACGCCAGCGGGTATGGATACCAAAGCATTCAAGCGATCGCTCAATAACTCCGACAACTATCACCGCAAGGGCTTCGGGCACGAAGCAGAAGTCTCTGGGCAGATGCAGTCGGAATATCAGAGCGACCTGATCCAGCAAATTCGCGACAACGGCTACACGCTGACGCGGGGCAATGTCACGATTCGACTGGCGCAAGCCTTCGGCTTTTGCTGGGGCGTAGAGCGGGCGGTGGCCATGGCCTACGAAACGCGGCAGCACTTCCCCACCGAACGCATCTGGATTACCAACGAAATCATTCACAATCCCTCGGTCAACCAGCGCTTGCGAGACATGCAGGTGCAGTTTATTCCCGTAGAAGCGGGGCAAAAGGATTTTTCTGGCATCGAGTCGGGCGATGTAGTGATTTTGCCTGCCTTTGGAGCCAGCGTGCAGGAAATGCAGTTGCTCAACGACAAAGGCTGCACCATCGTAGACACGACCTGTCCCTGGGTGTCGAAGGTGTGGAACTCGGTCGAAAAGCACAAGAAAAACAACTACACCTCGATCATTCACGGCAAGTACAACCACGAAGAGACGATCGCCACTAGCTCCTTTGCAGGCACGTATCTAGTCGTGCTGAACCTGGCGCAGGCGCAGTACGTGGCGGACTATATTTTGCACGGGGGCGATCGCCAAGAATTTCTCGCCAAGTTCAAAAACGCCCATTCCGACGGCTTCGACCCCGACCGCGACCTAGAATGCGTCGGCATCGCCAACCAGACCACCATGCTCAAGGGCGAGACGGAGCAAATCGGCAAGCTGTTTGAGCGCACCATGATGCAGAAATACGGCCCCGACCAGTTGAATCAGCATTTCCTCGCCTTCAACACCATCTGCGATGCCACGCAGGAGCGGCAGGACGCGATGTATGACTTGGTGGACGCGCCGCTGGATTTGATGGTGGTCGTCGGTGGCTACAACTCGTCGAACACCACACATCTGCAAGAAATCGCCATCGACCGCCGCATTCCGTCCTACCACATCGACAGTGGCGATCGCATCGGCCCTGGCAACCGCGTCGAGCATAAGCCGCTGCACCACGATCTGACCGTCACCGAAAACTGGCTGCCCGACGGCCCCATCACCGTCGGCATCACCTCCGGAGCCTCCACCCCCGATCGCATCGTCGCCGACGTAATCGAGAAAATCTTTGAACTGAAGGGATCGCTGGCACTCATATAGCCACAGCTTGAGTTAACAATGCTTACAAATTCGTGAGTATTGGCTCATCACTTGGTTAGATCGGGTAACCTGTCCTCAAGGGCAGATGCTTTCCAATGGCGATTCTTCCGCGGAGACCCGTTGCGATCGCCCCTCCCGATTTTGAGGATTTTCTGGTTTTTAGAAATGTCTGCCATTGACCTGTTCTCTATCGCGCTATCGGGTGCCTCGCTGCTCAACCCCGCATCTGACTTGGGCGCACTACCTTTGAGCATGGTTCCTTTAGGCATGGTTCATTCCGCTCAAATGCACTCGGCGATCGCCCCTTCCCAGATCACCACATTAGGAGCAATCGGCGACTTTTCCCGCACGCACTGTCTCGCCATCTGCGCGGTACTGGTTCCGGCAAACCTGCTGGCGACGCTGCAAACACTGATCTTTGTGGGGCTAGGTCGCCCCCGCTCCACAATCCGCCTGATCACCAGCTTCGCCAGCCTCTACGCCGCTGTGATGATTCTGCACGTCCTTACCTGGTTTGTGGTGGGCGTGGTGATGTTGCCGACCTTCGTGCTGTCGGGGCTGGGCGCTCTGTGTCTAGCGCTGAATCTGTGGGCGATCGCCCAGCCTCATCGCCTTTCTGGTTTTTTGCATCGCCTGGTGGATTGGGGCCACTCCCTCATAGACAACCGCTTCTTGAGCGCATCCAGCCTCCCAGAGCAAAGCTAGCGGCCAGCGATATTTGCACTGGCCAAAATTCAAGCACTGGCCGAAATTCAAGCTGCAATTCAAGCATATTTATCGGCTCGATTCCCTGCTCTTTACTAAAGAGCGCCATTTTAAGGAGTGCTAAGGGGGGATCAAAGGGCTATATGCATCGATTCCTGCAAGCAGCGCTACAGATGAAATCGCTGTTTGCAGGAATCGATATGACGCGGTTAAATCCTCCAGCCTCCAGAGCGAATAACTGGAATCCTCCAGATTTCCCGCTGTTCATTTCATCGGAAACAAGATGAAGATTGGATAAAGCCAGTCTGTCATTCGAATTAGCGCCTCCCGAACTTGAATCTACAAGTGAATCTACAAGTGAATCTACAAGAAGGACACTTGGAGGTCAGCGGTTGAGTGTGTATCAATGGATTTGGAAACGAATTTAGGAACGAATGGATTTGGGAACATTAGGCATCGTTGAGAGGGTTTGCCCAGTGTTTGCCCAGTGTTTGCCCAGTGCTTAGATAGTGCCTAAAAATAGTGCTTAGATAGTGCCTAAAGATAGTGCCCAAAGATAGTGCCTAGATAGTGCCTAAAGATAGTGCC
Organism: Cyanobacteriota bacterium; assembly: GCA_046719575.1. GTDB lineage: Bacteria > Cyanobacteriota > Cyanobacteriia > Elainellales > Elainellaceae > Thermoleptolyngbya. The sequence continues at coordinate 5,793 of JBDNCP010000100.1, read as the reverse complement.
TAAAGATAGTGCCTAAAGATAGTGCCTAGCCATCCACAGCATTCCGTCTCTCGCTTTGGATTTCTTATCGTCACCTATTCTTATCGTCACCTTATTCTCGTCATGATTCACCTTCTCTCCAAACGCTCATCGCTCCCTTCTGTGCAGCAGTCGGTTCGCAAAAAAAACGCCCAACCGCTTCTAGCGGCGATCGCCCTCGGCATCACCCTCAGCAGTTTCCCAATCACAGCGCTGGCGCAAGACTACGTTCCTCCCAACCGCGGTCTGCCCGGACGACGCGAAGGCGGCGGCACTCGCGGCTGCTGGACAAGCACGGCTCCCAGCGGACAAAATCGCCTCACGGCAATTGTTCCGTCCCAAAATTTGGGCTACACCCTCAGCGAATATCCAACCTTGTTTGTCTACGTTCCGGCGGCCTATGCCGAAAAAGCCGCCGCTGCCGAGCTAATCCTGACCGACGACCAAGACAACGAAATCTATCGCGCCAGCTTTAGCACGGGCAACCAATCTGGCATTCTCCGCCTCAGTCTGCCCGCCGAAGCCAACATGGCTCCGCTGGAAATCGGACGCGACTATCGCTGGAGCTTTGCCCTCGTCTGCGACCCCAATGATCCGTCAGGTAACCTCGTGGTCGATAGCTGGATTCAGCGCGTGCAGCCCTCTGCGGAACTGGCTGCGGCGATCGCCACCACTAGCCCCGCTGATTTGCCTGCGCTCTATGCCCGCTCTGGTATCTGGTACGAGGCGATCGCCAGCCTCACAGACCCCTATCGCCAGCCCACCGATGGAGCGATTGTCGCCCAGTGGCAAAACTTGCTGAACTCCGTTGGGTTAAGCAATATTGCCGCTGAGCTGCCCGTCGCCTCGCCAAACTTATCGCAGCGATCGCCCCAATAGCCACAGCACAGCAGGCCCAGCAGCACAGACCACTGGCCCGTGCCAACCGAGCCGCCGCTCCTAGAAATCTGCAAAGACTCCGGCAATCTCCAAAGACTTAAGACATAGCTTAGAACAAACAAAACTGCCCCAAACTGGGTCGTAGAATAGCAAGCATCACATTCATAGTCGGGCGCACGGTGAAATTATGACGGCTTGCGAATACAGACCTGGTCTGGACGGGGTGCCCGCCACCCAATCCAGCATTAGCTTTGTCGATGGTCAGAATGGCATCCTGGAATATCGGGGAATCCACATCGAGGAATTGGCGAAGCACAGCACGTTTCTAGAAACCTCCTATCTGCTGATTTGGGGCGTGTTGCCCACCCGTGAAGAGTTGGCGGATTTTGAACACGAGGTGCAAACGCATCGACGGCTCAAGTATCGCATTCGAGATATGATGAAGTGCTTTCCAGAGAGCGGGCACCCAATGGACGCGCTCCAAGCCTGTGCCGCAGCACTGGGGCTATTCTATTCTCGGCGGGCGCTCGAAGACCCGGCCTACATCCGGGCAGCAGTGGTGCGGCTTTTGGCCAAAATTCCCACGATGGTCGCAGCGTTTCAACTGATGCGAAAGGGCAATGACCCAATCCAGCCCCGTGACGATCTGGACTATGCCGCCAACTTTCTCTATATGCTGACGGAGCAAGAACCCGACCCCCTGGCGGCGCAGATTTTTGATGTCTGCCTGACGCTCCACGCCGAACACACCATCAACGCATCGACCTTTTCGGCAATGGTGACAGCTTCGACGCTGACCGATCCCTATGCGGTCGTTGCGTCAGCAGTAGGGACGCTCGCAGGGCCCCTACACGGCGGCGCAAACGAGGAAGTGATTTTGATGCTGGAAGAAATTGGCTCCGTGGAAAACGTGCAACCCTACCTGGAAACCTGCCTAGAGCGCAAGTCCAAGATTATGGGCTTTGGGCATCGGGTGTATAAGGTGAAAGATCCCCGTGCCACTATTCTGCAAAATTTGGCAGAGCAACTGTTTGAGAAGTTTGGGCGCGATCACTATTACGATATTGCGATCGCCCTGGAGAAAGCGGTTGAAGAAAAGCTCGGCCACAAAGGAATTTATCCCAACGTGGACTTTTACTCTGGGCTGGTTTACCGCAAGCTGGGGATTCCGACAGACCTGTTTACGCCCGTATTTGCGATCGCCCGCGTAGCAGGCTGGCTGGCCCACTGGAAAGAGCAACTCGAAGCCAACCGGATCTTCCGTCCCACCCAGGTCTACACTGGCAGCCACAACATGCCCTACATTCCTATTGATGAGCGCAATGGACTCGTCAGTAATTCCCCGGTTCCAGAGCTGGTCGCCAAGTAGATTCCGGAAAGCATTTACAAAGTCTTGCCAGTTTTTAATGAACTTGGGAACAAGAGAGGGTTAAACCCCCTTGCAGAATTTATGGAGGCTTGAGATTATTTAATCAAGTGACGATTTTCAGGAACTCCAAACCTCTAGGCTTTATGTCTGGAGGTTTTTTATTTGCTGCTGAGTTTCTCGGTTTCTTTGTGACTTTGGTTTTTAAGCTCGCTCTCTGTCTGAGACCATTTAGGAACTTTAGAAAACCGATAAACCGCCAATGCGAATGTACAGCGACCTGCGATATCTCATTTTGATAGATACTTTATTCTGATATCTTACTATAATCCGAAGCAAGCTTCTATCTATTTCCTGATAGCTTCACAATCTATAAACTCCAGAGCTTGAACCAGAGCTTGACCTAGAGCCTGACGTTAAGGGTCTGAAATGCAGCGCACTTGGCTGGCAGGTGTGTTGCCCACCAGCCTGTAAAGTGAGTACGCTGGAGCTAGTCAGCCCATTGGCTCTATAGCTTATGTATGGTGTAAGGGTAGGTATGGCACGAGTGACCGATATCAACCCATAGGGTGGGTCATATGTACGTATGAGCATATGTACGTATGATACGTATGGCTCCTGGCAGCAATACAGTCTTTTAGGCAGAACCGTAGGGCCGCGGGGCTGGCATCAGCAAGCTCAAGTATGCAGGCTCTGAATCGCCGATTTACTGAAGTCGGTTAGTTCCCTGGCTCCAGAAATCTCTGGAATCTTTCGCCCTTTCAAGTCAGAACTCAAGAAAGTTCAGTATTTTTCCGCATGGCTCACGTTCTCACCCAGAATGACAGCCTTTTTCTGTGATTTCACCCAGATTTGAACTGCCTTAGTCGATTTTTCAACTCTTTATAAAACTTCAATGAAGCTGGTTCCGTTTGTCCAAATGGGGCGATCGCGCGGAATGCTTGCCGCTTTATTCCCATTGGGCGGGTTATAAAAATGCAGATTATACTTGGGGCTAAATTGGAGGCGAGTTGGGGTCAAACTCCCAGGTGATGACAACAGTCGAAATGTTGCCTTTTCCGGGGACAACGTTCACGATGTCTACGACCTCTCCCTCAGGTGTTTTTAGCTCATAGACCCGCCCGCCGCCGTATTCCCCAATATCTTCAAACGTAAACCCACGCGCTCCGTAGGTGTCTTGCAAGCGGCTAAATACTTCCTCTGACCGCAGGTTATTAAACCACTGCATCGCCTTGATACCGGGCATTAATTCTTCTGGATCTTCGGAAATGTAGAAACTGGCTGGATTCCGAAAGACTCCTGGAAAGGGTTGGAGTCCGACGCTTCCCTGAATCCCCTGAAGACTGGCCTGTAGTTCTGCCTGGAGTGCAGAGGGGTCGAAACCTGGGGCAGCGGCCTCTGGTTCTAAATCGGATGTGGCAGCCGCTACGGGTTCATTCGAGGCAGGGCTAGCCTCAGGCGAGGGCGACACCGTGGGCGTGGGTGACGCTGCGGGCGTGGGGGTCGGGGTGGGGGTTGCTACTGGGCTGGGCTGGGGTTCGGGGCGAACTGCCGGAACCGGGTTGGGACGAGACGCAACCGGTTTGGGACGGGCCTGGGGAGTCGGCGATGGCACAGGGCGGGGCGACGGCGACGGGGCGGGACGGGGCGGAGCAGCCAACGTAGAAAGTTGGATATTTTCCTCTTGGGTTTCTTCGGTCACTTCTTCCGGTTCTGGCTTTGGCTCGGAGGCAATGGGTAGCCCCAGCACCAGCGCATGTAGCGCAACGGATGCCACAAGCATCGGCCGCCAAAACATCTGCAATGGCGAGGCGGGCTTGTGGGCTTGGAGTGTGGTGGCTGGTAGCTGTGAAGTTGACCGTCCCATGATAATAGAACTGCTGATAATAGAACTGCTAGTTTGAAGAGACTGTGGAATTTGTGGGTATTTGCCCTGAAGACTTGGCAGAGAAGAGCTTTTGAGGCTTGAAAACAAGGAGCTTGCGCGGGCGATCGCCCACTCAATTGCAATAACTCAATTGCAATAACTCAATGGCAATAATTGCGATAATTGCCTGTTACCGACAGAGAATCTCCTCAGAGCAGACTAGAAGGATCTACTCTAAGGAGACCATCGATTGATCACTCAGCAAAGTCAGCGAAGCGTAGCGAGCAAACCATCAATCGCTTCTATCGCTGGGCTTCGAGACGCAGGAGTTCTTGGATGCTGACCCCTACGGTGTCTCGGTTCGCAAAGCGGGTGCCAAATTCGTTGCGATCTAGAAGTTGACGGGCCAGCGTATAGCCTTCGCTGGGCAGACGAACGTAGCCGACCTCATCGACGAGGCGGGGGCTGCTGAGGTAGAAGGACACAAACTGGCGAACCTCTGGGCGCTGCGCTGCACGATCGCTCACATAGATAAAGATCGGGCGAGAGAGCGGCGTGTAGGTGTTGTTTTCTACGGACTCGCGGCTTGGCGCGACAGGGCGACCATTGCCATTGTCAATCGCTACAGATTTGATGCGATCCCGATTTTCTTCGTAATAGGCAAAGCCAAAGTAGCCCAGCGCCCCCTGGTCTTGTGCTACACCCTGCACTAACACGTTGTCGTCTTCGCTGGCCGTGTAGTCGCTGCGGCTGTCGCCGGCCTTGCCGTTGATGGCTTCGGTAAAGTAGTCGAAGGTTCCAGAGTCGGTTCCCGGGCCATAAAGGCTCATACGAACATTAGGGAAACCGCTGCGAACTTGGTTCCAGTTGTTAACAGTGCTGCCCGGTTCCCAGATTTTTTTCAGTTCGGCAGTGGTCAGGCTGGTTGTCCAGGTGTTACGAGGGTTAACCACAACCGTTAGCGCATCATAGGCAACAGGCAGTTCGATGTAGTTGATGCCTGCTGCGCGGCACTTCTCAATTTCAGACTGACGGATCGGGCGGGAGGCGTTGGAGATGTCCGTTTCACCCGCACAGAATTTGCTAAAGCCACCGCCTGTGCCGGAAATTCCAACAGTGATGTTAACACCCCGATTGATCTTCATAAACTCTTCGGCCATCGCTTCGGTGATGGGAAACACCGTGCTAGAACCGTCGATTTTGATCAGGCGATTCGTTTGAGAAAACACGGCAACAGGTACGCTAACCGCTGCCACTGTTGCGGCGATCGCCCCCAAAACCTTAACAAAGCGATTCACCTTAACTGCGTTCGACACCATAGGTCTGCGCTCCCAAAGGGTATAAGAATTGTCTGCTTAAACACAGGTAGCGTAGCGGCTGAGCGTTAAGAACTGATAATCCTCTAGTAGGGGTTTAAGTTAAGAAATAGTAATCGTTAGGTTAAGACAACGGGCGACTAGGCGATGGTGGCGATCGCCCAGTCCAGGCCCACGCACTCAAAGCGTATTGGAGCGCCGACGCTACAGCACCGCTGCATCCATAGGTAGTGGCACACCCGAAGGTAGTGACACCCCCAAAACCATTAGACTTCTTGCGTGAATCGTGGCGCGGTACCGCCGCGCCACGATTCACGCCCTCAAAACAGCATTCATGCAAGAGGTTT
>JBDNCP010000010.1:0-54889 GCA_046719575.1 Cyanobacteriota bacterium | reverse complement strand
ATTCGCTGCCTTAGCGGGGCGATCGCCCATCGATTGCTCGAAATGTTTGTAAATTCTGCTAGATACCGATTTTGGATTTTAGAGTCGGATTTTAGATTGGCGATTTTGGCTTGCCAGTTCAAAGTTTTAGGGCTTACGCAGTTGGACTATTTCTCGCGGGTGCAGCCCGCGAGAAATAGTCCGAAATCCAAAAAATTCATCGCAGGTGCGTAAGTCCTGAGTTTGTGAGGCTTCCAGCGATTTCATGTGTGGCGCTGTTTGCAGCACTGCTTATGGACGCTGTCTACGGGAATTGAATACAGACCACGAAAAAGTATTAATTTTTCCAATAGAGCGCCATTCTGTATTTTTAGATACAGAATTTGCTGCTATGATTAAACAAGAAGCGTCAAGATTCCATCACTTAACACCACCAGAAGGATTTCACTATGTCTACTCAAGATCAAGCCCGCGCTCTGATGATGCGCCACCACCACAACATCAAGAATCGTCAGCAGTCGATGCTGAGCCGAGCCGCTGCCGAAATCGGACTACCCGCTGAAACCCCCACCCTCTGGAACCATGTCCAGGGGAAACCCCATCCGTCCTTTGCACAGAGCTATGACCGCAGCGGCTCAACGATGAGCTAGGTTCATGCGTCAGGTTGTCGGGGGCATGGCTCCACGACATGGATTAGAACAGGCATCTGGCTCTAGTGCTGGCTTTGAGCAATGGGCGATCGCCCAATTCTCGCCAAATTCTTTGGCTCTAACTTTTGCTTTAAATCCTTTTGCTTTGCTCCTTCAGGGAGGTATCGACACCGATGCCTCCCTGCACTTTTTTAGACCCTGGTTTAGACTCCGCCTGGTGCCCCACCTAAGCAAAGCCCAATCGCTTAAATCGACGACGTTTCACCTGGGGCTGCGCGGCGGTGGCTTCTAGGCGTTCCTGTCGCTCTAGTTCTGGCAGCCTTAGCACGACCCCCGCAAAAAACCAGTAATAAACCGCAACAGGATCTACGTCGAGGGGATAGTAGTAAGTGTTGTAGCTAATAAACAGCACAAATAGCCAAAGCGCTGCACCGTAGCTCCGCAAAGTGCGATCGCGTGTAGAGCGATAGGCCCAAAAGGTGAGCGCCGTTAGCATCGTCACCACCACCAAAAACGCTAGCGTCCCCAGCATTCCAATCTCATACAGCAGCTTGGGATAATAGGTTTCGATTAGCTCTGTATCGCCTAGCGTGCGGGCGGCGTTGGTCGCACGACCCAGCCCTGCGCCCAAGAAGTTTTGATGATTCAGCGACCACTGAAACTGTTCCAGAATAAACAGGTGTGGCGGCGAGGCCTCCCAGCGGCTTTGCAAACTCTCGAATCGTCGGGAGAGGATATCCGGGTTTCGCAAGGCGGCATAGCCCAGCACCGCGCCGAGAATGGCTGCCCCAGGGATAAAGCGCTTCAGGTTCACCACCTGACCTGTCAGCACTAGCAGCGTCACAAACACACTGGGCACCAGAATCAGCGCCACTCGCTGCCCCGATAGCACCGCCATAATGAAAACCGATGCCAGAGAAATCAGCCCCGTCGTGCGCCATTGCGCCTTGGGGTCGCTAAATGCCGTCGCAAATGCCAGAAATGCGCCAGAAATCAGAAACCACCCCCACTGCCAAGGCGCAACAAAGGTTCCTGGCAGGCGAATCTGGTTGAACTGGGGTGTGTAGAGCAGGGCCCCGCCGACAAAACAGCGGGCATTGAGGGAAGCACGATACAGGTCTGGCCCTTGGGCAAAGCGTGTACCGGGACAGTACCCGGTCTTGAGCAGGACATACTGGATAAAGGCGAGGGCGCAGCAGGTCAGAATCATGATGACCGTGAGCCGCATCAGGAACAGCAGATCGCGGCGATCGCGCAGCAAATAATAGGCACAGACCGCCAGCGGCATATAGCCCATCAGCACCTTTAGCCCCAAAATGCCCATCAGAAGGGGCTTCTCTCCGGGCGCCGGGTTAAGCTGCTGTCCACCATTGACCACTAGCAGCGTGATCAGGCACAGCCCTAGCAAAATGCCCACAGGCGCAACCATTTGCCGGGGAATCAGCACAGGCAGCTTTTCGCGGCGGCAATATTGAATCACGCCGAAGAGGGCAGGAATGTAGAACCCGTCTTTGGCAAGCTGAAGCAGTGGACTGCTGCCCAGCGCATAGGTGACAGATCCACTCAGGGGCATGTAAATCAAGAAGGCCCAGAGCGCGTGACGGGGATACTTAAACGACAGCGTGGTGCAGAGCGTGCCGATGAACGTGCCAATACCCGGACGAATCCCGGCTGCCAGCCCCACGACAAAGCCAATTACTGTTGCAAATAAGGCGGCAAAGATCGTGAAGGTGACTAGCTCTTGCCGCAGACGATTGGCTTTGCGGCGCTGAGCAAGACGCTGGCGCAGGGTGGGTTGAGGCGGTTCAACCGGTAGGGCTGGGTTGGGCTGGGCTTTGGGCTTTGTTTTTAGCACAGGGCAAGCAGAGGGCAGGCGAGCGGTGCATCCAGCAAAGGGGCGATCGCGCAATGGGTTCGCTGAACCAGACTGGTCCGGCTCAGGTCAAACAAACTATGCCAGTGGCTAATACCGATTTTGGATTATAGATTGACGGTTTTAGATTGGCGATTTTAGATTGGCGGTTTTAGATTGGCGATTTTAGATTGCCAGGCTAAGAGAGCGAAGCGCTTGGGGCACTCTGATATCCAGTTCACCGCATTCCTATCGTAGCCGAGCATACCGCGACCCCAGCCCAAAAGCCCTGACTACGCATATTGCATTGCAACGTCGGCATCCGCTGGCAATTCAACTCGCAACTCTACCCAAAGTCGATACTGCTGCGGGGACATCGTGAGGATGGCGGCGGGGTGATCTGTGCTGATATCGCGAAGAAGCTGACTGCAACTCAGATAGGCACTGTCTTCCTCGTGCTTTCCAAAGGTCTTGGCTAGACGATACAGCGTATTGCCATAGCGGATGCCTTCACAGAGGTAACCATCTCTGTAGAACCGGAATGAGGAGACAGAGCGCTCACTTACAACAGTCGGTGTCATGGGGCGTTCTAGCGTAAGATGCATTGGAAATTTTGAGATTGCTCAGATTAGCGTAGGGTTTACTTCTCAATCCAAAAGATTTAATAAAGAACACATACCCTGCGTGGCTCTACGGAACTCAGTAAAATTCTATGCAATCTCGAAATTTATCCTGAAACCCTGATGGATAGACTCTTTGTAGATGTTTTGTAAGAGATTGTTAAGATGCCACAATGTCTCAGTTGTAACCTGACCGTCTAGCAGCTACAACCGTAAATTCTCGGTGACCATTGCCCTGATTTTATGAAAATGTTGTGTTTCCAAACGGATATGGTTTGACAGCTATCTCTCAGTGACACCGCAACCTCAGCGACGGCGCGATTTAAAGCTTGGCCCCGGTTGACGGCTGAACAGCCCACGACGGGGCCGGGCGATCGCCTTTTGACCTGCGTCTTCTTCGGACTTGCGCCCCAATCTGAGCCGAGGAATCAGATCGCGCTGGCTTTTTTGCTCTGGCGGCAAGGGCTTAGTCTGTTTGCGATAGCTGGCGATTAGCCCGCCCGACAGTCCGGCGATCGCCCCCAGCCCAATGCTCAGCGGCACCCAATATCCCAGCAGCGCAAAGCCAATGAGAAACACAATCCAGAGCTTGATGCCAACAATCACCGGATCATTATTGCCCATCGCAATGCCTCCAGTGCAATTCCTTCCAATGCCGTGAGCCGTAGTAAACGAGAGAGTTTAACCAACGAGAAAGCCTAAAAGCCATAACCTTTCTCACGTTCAGCGCTAATCCCTGACCCCTGTTCGCGCCAGCGTTGCGGAGCAATATCCCAAACCCTGGCAAAGCTACTCTCTCACCGGAATCAGCCGCTCCAAAATCGTCAGTAGCCGATCGATTTGCTCGTCGCGCTTTTTGGACTGTTCGCGCATTTCCCGAAACCCTTCGTGCATCTCGCGAAAGCCTGCTCTGATCTCAGCAAACCCATCTCGCATAGAAATTTCCAGACGAGTTAGTTCTTCCGTCATTCGCCCGACCTGATCAGACAAAATCTGCACGCTCTCGGCTAGCGTGTCGAGCCGCTGGGTGAGGCGCTGATCCAGCACGTCGATGCGAGTATCCACCGCTGCAACGTGGGAGTCGAGGGTGTCTAGCTTTTCAACGATCAGTTCATTGGTCATGGGGAGCCTCTGTCAGAGCGAATCCAGGAGCGCGTCGAGCGGCTGGGTCGTGTCTATTGTTCTAACGTATTCTGCTTCGGCGGGCGTGAAGGGGTCAAAGGTCTGCTTTGCCAAAATTTCCGGCGTGGCATCGGCGATGTCGCCCGTGCGCTGGCTGAGGCGATCGCCCAACACCTCCAGCGGAGCCGTGCAGTGGATGATATCGAGCGGAATGCCGTATGCGCTGGCCTGGGCGATCGCCCCTTCTCGCAGCGCCTGCCGATCATATTTCGCATCCAGAATCACGGTGTAGCCTGCGGCCGCCAGCGTCGTGCCTAGATGCAGCAGGCGCTCGTAGGTCTTTTGGGTCATTTCGGGGGTGTAGAGGTCAGTGCCGCCACGCTCCGTCAGGGGCACGCCGCCTAGGTGCTTGCGGACTGCATCGGAGCGGATGTAGACTGCGCAGAGCTTTTGGGCGATCGCCCGCGCCGTGGTACTCTTGCCCGACCCTGATAGTCCGCTCATCAGCATCAGCCGCCCGGTCTTGGGCTGAGTATACTCCCATGCCAAGCGATAATAGAGCGCGGCAGTGTCGTGGGCTTTGCGCTTTTCTTCATCCGGCACGCCCGGATCATTCAGCAAGAAAGATGTCACCTTTGCCCGCACGTAGGTCTGGCGGTTGACGTAGATCGGCAGCACCCGCAGCCCTTCCCAGTCGCCCGTCTGCTCCACATATTCGTTGAGAAATACGGTTCGCAGGTCGGGCCGCTGCCGCGCATCCAGGTCCATCACGATGTAGGCAATGTCGAACATGACATCGACAAAGCGAAACGGCTCGTTGAACTCGATGCAGTCGAACAGGAGAAACTGCGCTTGCCAGTAGGCAATGTTTCTCAGGTGCAGGTCGCCGTGGCACTCGCGAATCCAGTTTTGCTGAATGCGCTCGTCAAACAGGCCGGCGTTTTCGGCAAAGAAGCGATCGCAATACGCCCTTGTCTCGTCAAATTGCGTCTGGGTTTGGGGCCCACCGATATACTGCGCCGTTTGCTCCCAGTTTTCGTCAAAGGCCTGCCGCACGCGCTCCACGCGGCCAAACTCGCGGATGTAGTCGCTGGTTTCGGTTTTTAGGTGAAACTTGGCGATCGCCCGCGCCAGTTCTTTCAGCCGCTCCTCGGTCAGTTCACCCCGCTCATACAGATTAGTCAGCAGGGTCGATTGCGGAAACTGTCGCATCTTCACCGCATATTCCACCACCTCGCCCGGCCCGTCCAGATGAAAGGTCGGCAGGCCGTTTTCCACCGTTTGGGTAATCGGCAACACATCCAGATAAATCGCCGCCGCCGCCCGCTGATTCAGCCGCAGTTCCTCTTCGCAAAAATGCTTCCGCTTTTCCAGCGTAGAATAGTCCAAAAAACCGAAATTCAAGGGCTTTTTGACCTTGTAGGCATACTCGCCCGTCAGCAGCACGTAGGAGATATGCGTCTGAATCAACTGCACCGGCGACGCATCTGACGGATAAAAATCTTCGGGATATTCTGGTGGATCTCCGGCCGTCGTTTTCAGCGGGTCGGGCGGCACCGGATGCGGATAAAACTCTGGCCGGAGCATGTGTTGGATAACAGGCGGTAGGGCAGCGTCGGACATGAGGGGTTAGGAGTTGGAGGGTAGGGTTTACCGTGTTTGGCTTTTCAGTTTGGCTTTTCATTAGAATAAATGCGCCTGGAAGTCTTCCAAGCGCATCTGCCAGCAATATTCTGAAACGAATCGTGAACTGCTGGCGCTGAAGAGAGTTCTTACTGCGCTGTTTCGACTGCGCCGTTGGTATACAGCAGCGCTCGCTTGGGCCCGTGGATTGGGTCTTCGACGATGATGGTCTGGTCGCGGCTGGCTCCCAGTGAGACGATGGCGATTGGCACTTCCATCAGTTCGGCCAGAAACTTCAGGTAATCCAACGCTTGACGGGGCAGATCATCGAGCGATCGACAGTGAGAGGTGTCTTGCTTCCAACCGGGGAGAGTTTTGTAAATCGGCCGGCAGCGGGCAAACACTCGCGCATTCGACGGGAAGTCGCGCACCTGCCGACCGTCGATTTCGTAGGCAGTGCAGACTTTGATTTCATCGAGGTCATCCAGCACGTCGAGCTTGGTGATGGCCAAGCAGTCTAGCCCGTTGATGCGGACGGCGTAGCGACCGATCACCGCGTCGAACCAGCCACAGCGACGCTTGCGCCCCGTTGTTGTGCCAAATTCCGCGCCGCGATCGCACAAGGCTTCGCCCACATCGCCCAGCAGTTCCGTTGGAAACGGCCCCTCGCCGACGCGAGTGGTATACGCCTTGGCCACGCCAATCACCCGGTCGATGATCGTCGGCCCCACGCCCGCCCCCACACAGGCCCCGCCCGACACCGGATTCGACGAGGTAACGTAGGGATAAGTGCCGTGATCCAAATCTAGCAGCGTACCCTGAGCGCCCTCAAACAAGATATTGCGGCGCTGACGCACGGCCTGGCTAATCCGCAGGGAGCTATCCACCACATGGGGGCGCAGCCGCTCAGCATAGCCCAGATATTCGTCGATCACCTCGTTGGGGTCGAGTGGCGGCAGATTGTACAACTTTTCTAGGATGACGTTTTTATATTCAATTGTCCAAGTAAGCTGTTCGCGCAGCCCCTCTGCGTCCATCAAGTCCACCACGCGAATGCCTGTGCGCTCAGACTTGTCCGCATAGGTAGGGCCGATGCCACGCTTGGTCGTGCCAATTTTGTGGCTGCCGCGCTGTTCCTCGGCGGCGGCATCAATCATGCGGTGATAGGGCATCGTGACGTGGGCCGTCTCAGAAATCAGCAGGTTTTTGCTGGAAATGCCCAGCTTTTCAAGCTGATCCAGTTCACTCAGCAGCACTTTGGGATCAATCACCGTGCCAGAGCCGATGATGCACTCTGTCGCGGGATACAAAATACCTGACGGAATCAGGTGCAGCTTAAACGTCTGCCCCTGCACCACGACCGTATGACCTGCGTTGACCCCGCCCTGATAGCGCACCACCACATCGGCGGACTTGCTCAATAGGTCGGTAATCTTCCCTTTTCCTTCGTCGCCCCACTGGGCCCCGATTACTACAACGTTTGCCAAGGGTTTAAATTGCTAGAATTTTCAGAAATACGCAAACTCCCATTATCAACAGCGCGTGTTCCTGGTGTCAATGCTTGTTGCTAAGACGCTGCTACTCTGTCTGGAAACGCTGATTCTGAGGCCTGGCTTTAGAATGACGCAATCAATGATTGTGAGCGAAAAATTAGGCAAGTTAACAACTAGATTGAGAGGTATCTTGTGACGCTATATGCCGAATTGCACCGCCATTTGGGTGGCTCCGTAGTCCCGCGTATTCTCTGGCGCTACTTTCAGCGCAATCAGGCCGATCTGGCGGGGCGATTTGCCGACTATGCAGAGTTTGAAGATTTTTATACGCGGCCGCGTAATACGCTGGCGGAATATCTAGAACTGCATACGCTGGTGGAAAGCGTGCAGACGGAAGACACGCTACCCTACTTTATCTATCGCCTGATGCGCGGGGCTTACGTGTTTGAGAATCTGGCGTATTTGGAACTGCGCTATACGCCCTATTTGCGGACACCGGAGCATCTCAGTCAGGGCGATCGCATCTCGCTGATGAGCCAGATCGTTGAGGTGGTGGGCCACGCCAGCCAGATTGTGGAATATCCCATCGTCACCAGTCAAATCCTCTGTATGCACTCGCGGCTGCCCTACGAGGTGAACCGGGCGATCGTGGATTTGGCGGCGGCGCGGCGCGACGTGGTGTGTGGCGTGGATCTGGCGGGCGGGGACGGGCTGTATGGCGATCGCCTCGATGAGTTCATCCGGCTTTACGACTACGCGCGATCGCTCGACCTCAACACCACCGGGCATCTCTACGAAACCGAAGAAGGCTGCTATCCCGAACTGTTGCCCTATCTAATGCGGATTGGTCACGGCATCCAGATTCCGCTGCGGCATCCCGAACTGCTGTCCCAGGTGGCGGCGCAGGGCCAGTGTCTGGAGGTGTGCCCTACTACGTATCTGAAAACAGGCACGCTGCAAGACCTGCACCAGCTCAAAGTCGTCTTCGACCGATGCTTTGAGGCGGGCGTGGATATTGCCATCTGTACCGACAACGCCGGATTGCACAACGTCCGCCTGCCGTTTGAATATGAAACGCTGCTGACCCACGACATCATCGGCTTTGAGGAGCTACAAGCCTGTCAGGACGCTGCCTTCCGCCATGCCTTTGCCTGGAAGCATCCACAGCGCCCAGAGCTGATTCTGAACACTATCTTGCGGGCTGACACAGATCTAGCCGAGGACTTGCCAGTTGCAGGCACGGGCAATGGCAAAGGTCAATTCAACGATGTAGCGCAACGGGCAACGGAGTCGTCTCGCTAACCGTGGGCATCCACAAAACTTGCGGCAAAAGCTGGCTGGGGGCAGCGGCAATGCCTCTTGGGGCGCGTCATCCATTAAGCTCAGAAACCTTAAGGAATCAGCAGTCTCGCGTCCGCCTAAGCAAACTAGGCTGGGGGCTGAACCTCTTAAGAAACCTAGTGTTGAGCAGACAATTGATGACAACCCCTAACCAGTGACCAGAATGGCGCAAGACACCCCTTAAAATAAAGGTACGCTCTGGCTCAGGAGTAGATGCCAAATGTCACTCACCGCTCAACAGCTAGCCGCTTTGATGCCTGACGCTACTCAATTAGAAAGTGACGAGCCAGAGATAGAGAGTTCGCTACACTATGCCCAACTGGCGCTGCTGGTTGCTTGTTTAGAATGGCTTTGGCGCGATCGCTCTGATTTCTTTATCGGGGCAAACTTGACGATTTATTTCAGCCGGGAGCAGCTAAGAACCAAAGAGTTTCGAGGCCCCGATTTCTTCTTGGTGAAAAATACTGAAAAGCGCCCGCGAAAATCTTGGGTTGTCTGGGAGGAAGGCGGCAGATATCCAGATGTGATTATCGAACTCTTATCAGACTCAACAGCCCAAACAGACCGAAACTTGAAGAAAGAACTCTATCAAAACCGATTTCGCACGCCAGAGTATTTCTGGTTTTCTCCTGAGACGCTGGAATTTGCAGGTTACCGTTTGGTCAACCAGCAATATGAGCCGATGCCTGAAACCGAGTCGGGCTGGCTGTGGAGCCAGTCTTTAGGACTTTATCTGGGCATTCAGGCTGGGATGTTGCGATATTTCACAGAGACAGGCGACCTAGTGCTATCTCCAGAAGAGGCAGCACAGCGACTAGCAGCGCAATTGAGGGCCCTAGGGGTCGAGCCAGATGTGTGATACGGCCAGAGAACAAAAAAAAGGGAAGGTAAGTTCACCTTCCCTTTTTATTTTTCCCTTTTTATTTAATTATTGGCGATTATTGGAAATCTTGAGAAGAGGGCTACGCTTCGCGCTTCAGCGCCGATTCAACCTGCTTAAACTCCAGTTCCAGACGCTCTTTCAACTTGGCGGGAACTGGACGATTGGGATAGGAGCTATAGTGCCCCGCTAGAGAGTTTAGCGCGGTTCGCATAGTGGTGAAGGAACCCAGCTTGAGCAAAGAACTGTCGCGGCGATAGCGAGCCGAAAAATCATTGATCAACTGGCGAGCCTCAGACTGGGCGGCGGCCTTTTCGGGCGTGCCATCAGGCAATTCCAACGCACTTCGCAGGCTGCCGATCAGGGCTAGCGTATCTTGCCGATAGTTACCGCTGAGATTTCCCGATGCACTGGAGCAGCCTGTCAATCCAATGACACACACCAGCACTAGGGCAAACAGACGAGTCAGAAAAGTTTTCATAGAACCTCAGCAATTAAGAATCGGCAGTTGGAATTCGGCAATTGGAAAGCGAGCCGTCGAGACAAAAAACTGGAAAAAAGCATCGCCCTTTATCATAACTTGAATTGGCGATCGCCCCAGCACAACGCACCAACTTCGGCAACCTTATGAACCCTCAAGAATTGCCCGTCATCCGGTTCACGACGTTTTGCACAATCTGCATTCCCGTGATGGCTTGCCAGCCAAACAGCACCAGCAGCACCACGTTCAGCGTGATGTGTGCATAGCGAGCAACATCGTTGCCCTTCTGCATAAACGGTGTCAACGCTGCGGAGGTGGCAATCATCCCCGTCATGCCCAAGCCCACCAGCAGGTGGGGATTGACAAACAGCTTGCCGCTGTTGATGTAGGTTGCGGCCATGCCGCCCAGCGTGCCCAGCACCATCGTCGCCAACAAGATCGAGCCAATCTGATGATGGCGGATGTTGAAACGTCCCTTGAGCAGTTGCTTTTTCTCTTCGCCCTCAGCAGACCGCACCCGTCGAAGCTGGATGCCCAGATACATGGCGTAAATTGCCAGCCCAAACAAGATCCACATCAGGATCGGGTGAACAAACTGGCTGTAAACCTTGAGCGACTGCAAAAGCTCAGGACTCATTTGGCTCTCCCTCTTTGCGCCTCAAATCTTAAAAAAATCTAACTGCACTGTAATAAAAATTAGCACAATTAGCACCGCAGGGATGGGGCGCAATGGGCAAAAAACAAGCCCCCAGCGAGAATTTGCTCGGAGCCTTGTTTTGTAATGCTTGTCTGGTGATGCAGGCCTGAGCGTGGGTCTGGCAAGCCCTGATGCTCAGGGGGCGATCGCGCTACATGCCTGGCAAGAGCGAGTCAGTGGCGTTGGCAGGTTCGTTCTGGGGCTGCTGGCGCAGGATGATGGGCGGCTCGGTAACCAGACCCACTAGGCGATCGCTCGGAAAGCAGAGAATCGCTTTGCCGTCGGTAATGGGAATCTGGAAAAGGCGCTGGGGGCGGTTTTCCGGGGGGGCAACTAGCGTCTCAAACAATTCTTGCAGGAGCATATTGTTGGACTGAATTGTGACCGTTTGCTGCGTGCCGCCATCGAGAAGGATCGTGACAGCGACTTCTTGGGGCAGGGGTGCATCAGAAACCATGCGATTACCTATTACCTAAATAAAAGAATAAAAGTGAATGCTGAACGACTGCTTGAGTGAAAACTTAAAACAGGGGGTTCGCGCAGAACGCCAGCCAAACGGCTGAATCTCGACGAGCCTTTCTAATGTTTCCCCCGAAACAGGACGAAAATCGGGAAATTGCAGAAAGTTGAGAAATAGGCTGCCCGTTTTCACCATCCAAACATCTGGGCGACCTAGTGGCTTGTCAACTTTAGTGGTTTGTCAACTTTTAGTTTTGGGGTAAATCCCGTAGGAATTTACCCTGAAAAACTAGGCGATGACGCTGCCCTAATGCAAAAAATGGCGAACGCCCGTGAAAATCATAGCCAATCCCAGCTCGTTTGCGGCCTGAATCGACTCGGCATCGCGCAAGCTACCGCCGGGTTGGGCGATCGCCGCGATCCCTGCCGCAGCCGCCTGCCGCACCGAATCGTCGAACGGGAAAAAGCCGTCGCTGGCTAAAATTGCGCCTCTCGCCTTGTCGCCCGCCTGATCCAGCGCCAGTTTGACTGAGCCGACCCGGTTCATTTGCCCTGCGCCAATGCCCAGCGTGGTGCGCTGATTCGTGACGACAATCGCGTTGGACTTGACGTGTTTGCACACTGCCCAGGCAAAGCGCAATTCTGCCCACTGGTCGTCGGTCGGGGCTTTTTCGGTGGCGACTTTCCACTGGCTGATGTCGATGGGGAGATCGTCGGATGCCTGGAGCAGCAGCCCTCCGGCGATCGCCTTCACCGTCTTGTCTGGGCCAGAGCGCAGATCGGGCAGCGTCAGCACTCGCACCTTAGACTTTGCCGCCAAAATCTCCGCCGCCGCAGCATCGCAACCAGGCGCAACCACGCATTCCAAAAAGGTTTGGGTCAGGGCCGCTGCCGTTTCTGCGTCAATGGGTCGATTTAGCGCCACAATGCCGCCAAAGGCCGAGGTCGAATCTGCTTCATAGGCTTTGGTGTAGGCTTCCAGCAGCGTATCGCCCAGGGCCACGCCGCAGGGGTTGGTGTGTTTGATAATCACGGCGGCCGCAGGCGCACCAGGCGCATCGTCAAACTCCACCACGATCCGTCGCGCCGCTTCCAGATCCACCAAGTTGTTATAGCTCAACTCCTTTCCCTGAAGCTTGGTCGCCGCCGCCCAGCCCGTGGGCGATATCCCAGTTTGATACCAGGCGGCGGGCTGGTGCGGATTTTCGCCATAGCGCAGGGGTTGCAGCAGGCTGCCCGTGAGGGAAATTGAGGCTGGATGCTGGGCACTGCTGGATTCTGCGGCGACGGGTTCGCGAGTTGCCGCTTGCGCGGCCAGGTAGGTGGCGATCGCCGCGTCATACTTCGCCGTGTGCGAAAATCCCGCCAGCGCGCAGGCCCGCCGAAACTCAAACGAAACCTGCCCATCTCCCTGTCGCAGTTCCCTCAGATATTCGTCATACTGCGCCGGATTGCACAGCACCGTGACGTGGGCAAAGTTTTTTGCCGCCGCCCGCAGCATTGCTGGGCCGCCAATGTCAATCTGCTCCACCGCCTCCGCCAGCGACACATTCGGCTGGGCAATGGTCTGCTCAAAGGGATAGAGATTGACCACCACCAAGTCAATCGGCTGGATCTGGGTTGCCTCCAAATCTGCCAGGTCTTGAGGAACATCTCGTCTAGCTAAAATGCCACCGTGAATGCGGGGATGCAGGGTTTTTACGCGCCCGCCTAAGATTTCTGGAGAACCTGTATAGTCGGAAACTTTGGTGACTGGGATGCCCGCCGCCTTCAGCGCTTCGGCGGTTCCACCGCTACTGATAATGGAAAAATCGAACGTTTCTACAAGCTGGCGGGCAAACGCCACCAGTCCGGTTTTGTCAGAAACGCTCAGAAGAGCTAAACGGGTCATAGCACTCTCTAACTCAAAAACAACTCAAAACCGTCTCAAAACGCCTCGAACCCAGACGACTGCTCGAACCCAGACGACTGCAAGACGACTAAAACAATCTGCTGAAACACTCTATCAAAGTGCTTTATGAGAACCTTTCACCAGGATCTCTGGCTGGATTGCCCTGGCGCAATGGCGGGCGAAATGGTTGCTGCAAAACTGCGGTTGACGCTTCCTCAGGATATATGGAAACAATGGGCTGGAAAACCTATGATCTTATGGAACTGCGCTCTGGGCGATCGCCCTCTAGCGGTGAAAGCCTGAGTTTTCTGAACCCGTCCCTTGATCGAAGCGTTCTACCTGGGGGTCACCTAAGATGAGAGCAGCACCAAACCCAGAGCCGCCCAAACGCCACCCCGATTCCGACAGTGTTGGCAGTGCCAATACTGAGCAAACCCGATCCCGCCTGTTTCTCAGCTTAGACTGAATCTCCTAGCACAGTAGCAGCAAGCTGGCCGTCGGTGTCTGCTAGCTAGCGCATTGCTCAGCCGATGCTCTAACCATTCGACGACATCATTCGACCGTACCGTATCGATATTGTCAAATCTCACTGAACTTCTACCAACTCCCAAAAGGAAGACTGTGTCTTTGAGAGCGATTTCCATTCCGCCTCGCAGCGGCAAACCACCCGAAGCGCTGTTGGTCATGCTGCACGGCTGGGGAGCCAATGCCCAAGATGTGGCTTCCCTGGCGCTGATGCTCGATTTGCCAACGCTGCAAATGCTATTTCCCGATGCGCCGTTTCCCTATCCCTATGGCCCGGTGGGTCGTGTTTGGTATGACTTGCCCGATGGATATTCCTTCGAGAGCGATCCAGAGTTTGTCTATCAGCCCAAACTGCGAGAGAGCGCTGCCCAACTGACAGACTGGCTGCGATCGCTCCCCTCGATTACGGGCGTGCCGCTGGAAAAAACGCTGCTGGCGGGCTTTTCGCAGGGTGGCGCGATGGCGCTGGAGGTGGGGCTAAGCCTGCCGCTGGCGGGGCTGCTGGTGCTGAGCGGCTATTTGCACGGGCCGCCCCAACTAGGGGTCGCGCTGCCCCCGCCCGTGCTGATGGTGCATGGTCAGCAAGATTTGGTGGTGCCGATTGGGGCGGCGCGGCGATCGCGCGATGTCTTGAAATCGGCAGGGCTGTCGGTGCGCTATCACGAGCTATCGACGGGCCACGAAATTACCCCGGAGGTGCTGCAATTGGCGCAAAACTTTACAGAAGAAATACGGTTGTCAGCCAGCCGGAGCGAATAGGATAGGAGATGTAGAGGTCTGTAGCTCTCAGCAAAGCCCATGCGGGCAGTCATTGAGAGGCCGCTTTGAATTGGGAGGGCGAGCCATGCGTACACTAGATTTCTGCGAGCAAGATGTTGCCCAAATGACTGAGGGCGATGTGGAAAATTTGGCTAAGCGACTCGAACAAGACGATTATGCGAACGTCTTTGAAGGGCTGCGCGACTGGCATCTGCTGAGGGCGATCGCCTTTCAGCGCCCCGAACTAGCGGAACCTTACTACTATCTGCTAGACATGGAAGCCTACGACGAGTCCTGAACACGGTTCGTCAATACGGTTCGTCAATATAGCCTTTACAAAGCCAATTTGGAATCTTGAGTTTAGGGGTTCTATGTAGGTTCCTTGGGTTTCCCACGGTCGGGTTTCACAGAACCCCAAAACCCAACCTTAACGAAGCTCTGACTCCTGAAGCACTTGATGATGGTGCTTGAGAAGTTGCAGGGCTTCTTCTGTTTCGACCTGGGGAAACTCAACATAAAATCGGCTAACGCTGAGAAACGAGCGCGGAGCCGCCAAAAGGATGATGCGATCGCCCCAATGTTCGAGAAATGGCACAACTCGCGCAGGCGCAACGGGCGCACAGATGATCACCGCCGCTGGATGTTTAGCTTGCAGGGCACGAGCGGCGGCGGCCATCGTCAGCCCGGTGGCAATGCCATCATCCACCAGAATGGCGATCGCCCCACGGGGATCACGCGGCTTCGTGCCCCCAGAAAATAATTCTTGCTGGGCGCGAGCGCTCGCCTGCGCGGTCTGCACCGCACTCCGCCATAGGGCTGTCCGAGATTCCATCATTCCCGCATGGCGTGATCGCATCACCTGACCGTCGGCCGTCACCGCCCCAATTGCCAATTCTGGATTGTCGGGGCGGGTTACCTTTTTAGCCACCATCACATCCAGCGGACAGCCCAAGCTCTGAGCAATCGGCACTGCCACCGGAATGCCGCCCCTCGGCAGCGCGTAGACCAGCGGTTGGGCATCGGGGTAGCGAAGCCGCAGCAATCTCACCTCGGCCGCAACCAATGGTGCAAGCTGTTGGCCGGCATCTTGGCGATCGCGCAGCGGCAGTAGATTGGACATGTCGGCCCTCCGGGGGTGAGAGGGGTCAGCGGTCGGGACTACAGAGAATGAAAACGATGCGGCGATGCTTTTGGGGAATAAATAAGGGAAACGCGCTCCTCTTCCCAATGATCCCAATGTCTTGTGGGTCTACCGGGTCATCTCCCCGTTGCGCCATCCTCACATTGCCCTATCCTTCCTGATCATGACGGATCTTTCCAGGTTTGGTCAGAAAAGCGCACAGAGCGCAACCCGCAGCCAGCACAACTGGGGGCGATCGCCCTTTGTAGAATTTTGTGTAGAATTTTGTTGCGGCAAACGTTAACTATTAATGCGAACTGTGCCAAAGGCTGTCCGTTTTTTGATACTAGTGCCCTTAAGCGAGTCTTTCGCCCGCCGTCGGTTTCGGGGAGGCAGGTTTGCTGGCCGGGGGCCGGCGGATGGGAGGGAAGATCGGCCTGATGATTCATTCCTCTTTTCATGACTTAGGAGATCGAGCCTTGTTCATTTCCCCGTTACTTGCTGCCGTGCCCACCACCCTGGAATGGGGCCCCAAAACGGCAATTGTCATGATCCTGTGCAACATTCTGGCGATCGCCATTGGCAAATTTACTATTCAACAGCCCAGCGTCGGGCCGGAGTTGCCCTCCTCGAACATGTTTGGCGGCATGGGGCTGGGGGCGCTGTTGGGCACGACCTCTCTAGGACACATCCTCGGCGCAGGGGTGATTTTAGGGCTGGCCAGCATGGGCGCACTGTAGCCGAAAGAAACTGGCAGAATTCGCCAAACTTCCTTTGAGGAACCTCTGGCGTTTTTTCTGGCAGTTTTTCCTCTGGCAGGGTTTTCTCTGGCGGTGTTTAACTCTGACGGCTCTGGTGTTTTGCAAGAGTGCGGCAGGCTGACGACAATCTACGTTAGCCAGTTTGCTAATCCAGTTTGCTAAGCCAACTAGGTCATAGAATCGGGCTAGCGGATTGGGTGAATCAAACACCCACGGCGCGTCTTTCCCAACGCTGCTCTATGATGTACCAGAGTCGTCACACCCTTACGTTTGCCCAAATCCCGCATGATTGTCACGCCTGATGAATTGGCTCGCTATCGCGCTGAACTAGCCGAAAATCCTGGGATGCTGGCGGCATTGACCATGCTGGAAGATTGCGAGGGAGATTTGGAAGACGCGGCGATCGCCCTGGCGCTGCGGGAAGGGCAGGAACCCAATCAGTCGGAAGGCTGGCTCGATGGCTTTGCCAAGCGCTGGCGAGTCTATATTTGCCAGTCTGGTGTGCGGGGGCATTTAGAAACAGGGGCGATCGCCCTTGGCATCCAGCTTTTGGCGGCGGAAATGGTGCTGCCGGTCGATCTGGCGACGCTCGTTGCCATTTATGTGCAAAAGATGGGCGTGGATGCCTTCTGTAAGCCTCTGGAGGAGCGGCTTTGAGCCTCGATTGGCGGATCTGGAGCCGCAGCCCCAAAGCCCTCTGTAAGGTTCCGATCGGCTTGGCGACCTTCCTGTCGCTGTTGGGTTATGGGAACCCAGCAGGGGCGATCGCCGCTACCCAAACGCCCAGCCATTCCCCACTCTCCACTCTCCGACATCCACTCCCCACTGCCCCCATCGCCCAATCTCCCAGCAGTTTTTGCACGGCGGATTTACCCAGACAACTGGACGCGCTGCTGGATGCGGAACCCGTGCCGCGATCGCGCTGGGGCGTATTGGTGCGATCGCTCGATACAGGTGAAACGCTCTACGCCCGTGAATCGGCCCAGCTTTTTATTCCCGCTTCCAATGCCAAAATCTTGACCACGGCGGCCGCGCTGACAGCCCTGGGGCCCACCTTTCGCATTCGCACCTCACTCTACCGCGACACGACAGAGGCAGCCGGGCAAACCTGGTTGCGACTGGTCGGGCGCGGCGACCCCACGCTGACCACTGCCCAACTCGATACGCTGGCCGCCCAGATCAAGGCACAGGGCATTGCCCGCATCGATCGCCTGACGGTGGATACTTCCTACTTTCAGGGCGACGAGGTAAATCCCCATTGGGACTGGGAAGATGCCCAAGCGGGCTATGGCGCACCCGTCAGCAGCGTCATGGTGGATGGCAACACGATCGCCCTCCAGTTGGTTCCCCAAGCAATAGGACAGCCCCTCCGCGTCGTGTGGCAAGACCCGGCTGATGGGGCTGGCTGGGCGATCGATAATCGCTCTCGCACCGTTGCCGCCAGCGAAGCCGAATTTACAACCGTCCGCCGCGCTTTTGACCGACTGCTGCTGCGGGTCGGTGGCCAACTGCGCGTCGGCAGCGCCGCAGAATCAGAAATCATCCCCGTCACCGATCCGACCCGCCACTTTATCAACCGACTGCGGCGATCGCTCCGCAACCAGGGCATTGCGCTTGGCCCCGTGGCGATCGCCACCACCCGCATCCGTTCAACGGAACCAGAAATCGCCAGCATCGCCTCCGCACCGCTATCGGAACTGCTGAAACCCACCAATGCCAACAGCGAAAACCTCTACGCTGAGGCGCTGCTACGAATTCTTGGGGCAGAGCAACTGCCCGACCAGTCCGCCAATAGTCTCTCTGCTGGAATCGCGGCGCTCAAAGCAACCCTGACCCAACTGGGCGTATCCGCCGACAGCTACGCCCCTGCCGATGGCTCTGGTCTGGCTCGCAAAAACCTGGCCAGCCCCGAATCCCTGGTAGAAACCTTGAGGGCGATCGCCCGTACACCCAATGCCCGTGTGTTTCGGGACTCCTTGGCTGTGGCAGGCAGCAGCGGAACCTTGCAGAGCCGCTTCCGCAACACGCCTGTGCAGGGAAGGCTCTGGGGCAAGACTGGAGCCATCAGCGGCATCGCCTCCCTGTCGGGCTATCTGGAACCGCCCCAGCATCCGCCCCTGGCGATCAGCATCCTGGTCAACCACTTTGACCAGCCTGTGCGAACCGTCCGCCCCACGATAGACGACTTGGTGCTGCGGATGGCGCAGGTGCAATCCTGCGAGTGACCCCCATCCTCCAGGGTGCATTCCCCCGTTGCCCCATGAATCCACCCTGCCCTATCCTCTTGTAAAGAAACCCCTCGCTTATACTAGAGATCCATAGCTGGTGAGATGGCTCTAGAGTTTTGACCAATCGGTTAATAATTCCTAGAAAAAATTGTTTCGTATCTGGTGCGATCGCCATAGCCCTTTAATTGAGTGCCACTTGGTGCGCTGATGAAACTGTTCCGAGGATTTTCCAAACAGTTTGAACCGGGGCGGCAAAGACATCGCTCTACACCAGGCACCCTGCGCCCCAGCAAGCAACCTGGTACTCCGCCGACTCGTTTTTCTAACGAACATGCCAACCGTCTGTGGCTTCAGGTTTCCCAGGCGGTTCGATTGGGACAAGACTGGCTCTGTCCTCCTGCTCGTCGTCGCAAATCTTCCTTTTCTTCGACCTGTGCCTATCCCCGAGCCTATGCGCTACTAGCCGTGCTGACGTTGACGAGCGTGATTGGCTATCGGTTTTACAACGAGCCTCAGCTTGCCGTTGGCACCATCGCTCCCCAAACCCTGCGAGCCATAGAAAATGCGACGGTGCTGGACAGCAAATCGACCGAAGAAAAGCGAATGGCTGCTCGTCTCGGTGCGCTGCCCGTGCTGATGATCGATCCAGCCGTCAACCAGCGCGTTTATCAATCCATCCAGCGCTTACTAGACGAAGGGGACGCAATACGCCAGATGGCGGGGCCCTTCCCCTATGTCTCTACAGGCACGCTGTCTACTGCAACCCAGTCCCACCTGCGGCAGACCTCAAAGGCAGAGTGGGAATCAATTCTTGCAGCGGTTGAATCAACCACGAGCCGTTTGCCGTTGCCCTCCATGCCATCTGCCTCAAGCGGCCGTGAGCCACCGTCGCGATCGGCTCAGCAGCTTGCCATTCTGGAATTGCAAAATCAGCGACGTTCGATGTCGGAAGAAGATTTTTCGGCACTGAAGCGAGTTATCGTGCGGGCCCGTCAAAACTATGCGATCGCCCTTACGGAGCTATCTACTTCCGCAGAGGGCGTGCCCCGCCTCTACTCGCCCGCAGTGCTGCAACTGTCTGACACCGAATGGCTAGATACTAAAGTCAAAATCCGTCGTGCCCTAGAGCGAATTCTCACGCAGGGCGTTGCACCAGGGCTACCAAACAGCATTCTAAAAGATGCCATTCGCATCCAGATGGGAACCGACCTGCCCGCCAACACGCTGCCGCTGGCTAGCACGCTCCTGCTTTCTGCAATTGAGCCAAACCTAATTCAAGATCCCGCCCAGACGCGACTCCAGGCTGAGCAGGCTGCCCAAGCAGTGGAGCCAGTGATGGTCACGATTCGGCGAGGCGAGGTGATTGTCGATCAGGGCGACGTGATTACCCAGGAAGACTTTGTGCTGCTTGACCACTTTGGACTCAGCCAGCGCGGAATCAACTGGTTTGGGCTGACCAGCTTTGCGGCCCTGGTCAGCGGGGGCGTGGCGGCGTTTTTGCTGCTGGAGCGGCGCTTTCACCCCGGTTTTCGGCGACGCGACTATGTGCTGGTGCTGCTGCTGGTGCTGAGTACCCCGGTGCTGTTGGCGTTTGGCGCATCGACCACCACGCTACCCGCCGTGGGGCTATTGGTCAGCACGTTTTACGGATCGCCGCTGGGGGCAACGGTTGCGGCATTTCTCAGCTTGGCCCTGCCGCTGGGGATGAATGTCGGCAGTCGTCATCTGTTTGCCAGTTCGGTCAGCAGCCTGCTGGGGGCGGTGATGGCAGGCCGACTGCGATCGCGCGAAGAGATTGCTCTGCTGGGTGGAGCCGTCGGGCTAACGCAGGGACTCGTTTACTTGTTGCTGAGCCTGATTGTCAGCAGTGGCAGCGGCATCGTTTGGTACACCATCCTCATGGCCTCGGTCACGCAGGGCTTGCTGGGCGTTGCCTGGAGCATTGTCGCCTTGGGCATCAGCCCCTATCTGGAGCAAGCCTTTGACCTGGTGACTCCGATTCGCCTGGTGGAACTGTCGAACCCCAACCGTCCCTTGCTCAAGCGGCTGGCCGAGGAAGCTCCTGGCACCTTTCAGCACACGCTGTTTGTGTCTACGCTGGCAGAGGCGGCGGCCCGCGAACTGGGCTGCAATGTAGAACTGGTGAGGGCGGGAACGCTGTATCACGACATCGGCAAAATGCACGACCCGCTGGGCTTCATCGAGAACCAGATGGGCGGCCCCAACAAGCACGACAGCATCAATGACCCCTGGGTGAGCGCCAGCATTATTAAAAAGCACGTCACCGAGGGCGAGGCGATGGCCCGCCGCTATCGCCTGCCCCGCGCCATCCGCGCCTTTATTCCCGAACACCAGGGCACGATGCTGGTCGGCTATTTTTTCCACGAAGCCCAGCAGCGCATCAAAGCCGATCCGTCGCTGACCTTGCGCGAGGCTGATTTTCGTTATGACGGGCCGATTCCCCAATCCCGCGAGACGGGGATCGTGATGCTGGCGGACTCCTGTGAAGCCGCGCTGCGATCGCTCAAAGATGCGACACCCAAAGATGCGCTGGCAATGGTCAACCGCATTCTCTATGCCCGCTGGCAAGACAATCAACTGGTCGATTCGGGGCTAGAACGTGCGGAGATGCCCCGCATTGCCGAAGTGTTCGTGCAGGTGTGGCAACAGTTCAACCACCAGCGCATTGCTTATCCAAAGGCGATCGCCGCTCCCAAAGCTCCAGCCGCAGAGGTAAAATGAGGAGTCTACGGCTCAGGCATTAGAGGGTCAAGGATTTGCAAAAACCTTGACGTTATACTCTTTCTCAGCGACCCTCCAATGTCTATCTCAGCACTAAACCTAACCCCTACTCCCAACCCCTAATGATCGATTCGTCCGACATCAAGCGCAGCATCGAACAGTTGTCCGATCGCCTGGGTCATACCCAGGACTATCTTTGACCTGCCTGCCCTAAGCGCCAAAATTCAAGACCTGGAGCAGGTCGCGTCGCAGCCTGACTTTTGGGATAACCAGGCCCAGGCACAGCGAGTGCTGCAAGAACTGAACGATCTAAAATCCCACGTCGAGCAGGTGCAGCGCTGGAAAACCACGCTAGACGATGCCCAGGCCGTGCTGGAGTTGCTAGACCTCGAATCCGATGAATCGCTGCTGCAAGAGGCGCAAGCAAGCCTGAGCCAGATGAGCCGCGAGCTTGACCAGTGGGAGCTTCAGCAGTTGCTCTCCGGCGAATACGATGACCGGGGCGCAGTGCTGACGATCAACGCGGGCGCAGGCGGCACCGACGCGCAAGATTGGGCCGAAATGCTGCTGCGGATGTATACCCGCTGGGGCGAAAGCCACGGCTATAAAGTATCCCTATCGGAACTGTCGGAGGGCGATGAAGCGGGCATCAAGTCTGCCACGCTAGAAATCGACGGGCGCTATGCCTATGGCTATTTGAAAAACGAAAAGGGAACCCATCGCTTGGTGCGGATTTCGCCCTTCAATGCCAACGACAAACGGCAAACCAGCTTTGCGGGCGTAGAAGTGATGCCGATTCTGGATGATTCGGTCACCCTTGATATTCCTGAAAAAGACCTAGAGATTACCACCATGCGCTCTGGCGGCAAGGGCGGACAAAACGTGAACAAGGTGGAAACGGGGGTGCTGGTGCGCCACCTGCCAACGGGGATTTTGGTGCGCTGTACTGAAGAGCGATCGCAGCTTCAGAACAAAGAAAAGGCTCTGGCCCGCCTGAAGGCTAAGCTGCTGGTGATTGCCAAAGAGCAACGCGCCAAAGAAATTGCCGACATCCGGGGCGACATGGTAGAAGCCGCCTGGGGCAACCAGATTCGCAACTACGTGTTTCACCCCTACCAGATGGTGAAAGACGTTCGCACCAACGTTGAAACAACGGCTGTGAACGATGTGATGAATGGTGAATTGGATGCCTTTATCGAAGCCAGCTTGAGGCAGGAGAATCAGGTGGTCAGTCAGGCCGAGGTTTAACCCGAATTTGCGATTTTGGATTTGCGATTTTGGATTTGCGATTTAGCACTTCCGTCAAGTGGTTGTAGGTTCTCCGGCAGTTTCATGCAGTTTCATTCAGAGCGCCGCTTGCGAGAATTGAGACGAGCTGTTCAGATTCTCGTTCAGACTATCTTTTAGGGCGTAGACCACTCGCTCTTGCTGCTCTGGAGTCAGTTCGGGAAACATCGGCAGTGAGAGGACTTCGTGACACAGTTGTTCAGCAACCGGGAAGGAACCGGGGCCATAGCCGAGCGGTTCATAAACCTTTTGCAGATGCAGCGGTAGCGGGTAGTAAATCATTGAACTGATGCCCTGCTGCTGCATTGCCTGCCGGACGCGATCGCGGTATTCGCCGCCTACGGTATTCGCAGGTCGCGGCGACAGACGAATGGTGTACTGATGCCAGACGGACTTGCCACCGGGAGCGGGTAGTGGTGGGATCACCCCCGGAATTGGGCGAAGCAACTCGGTATATCGAGCGGCGATCGCCCGTCGCTGTTCATTCCAGGTTTCCAGATACCGCAACTTCACCTGCAAAATGGCCGCCTGCACCGCATCCAGACGGCTGGTGAGTCCAATCTCGTCGTGGTAATAGCGAGTGCGGCTGCCGTGTTCTCGCAGGGCGCGAATCCGGGCAGCGATCGCCGGATCGCTCGTCGTCACCGCGCCGCCATCCCCACAGGCCCCTAGATTCTTGGTCGGGAAAAAGCTAAAGCAGCCGACCTGCCCAATGCTACCCACTCGCTGGCCGTTCCACTCGGCCCCGGCCGCCTGAGCGCTGTCTTCGATCACAATGAGATTGTGCGCCTGGGCGATCGCCATCAGCCGCGTCATATCCACGGGCTGCCCAAACAAATGCACCGGGATAATCGCCTTGGTGCGGGGCGTGATCGCCGCCTCGACCTGCTCCAAATCTAAGTTAAACGTGGCCGGGTCGATGTCTACAAACACGGGCGTTGCCTGGGCCTGGCTAATGGTTTCTGCCGACGCAATGAAGGTAAACGGCGTGGTGATCACTTCATCCCCCGCGCCAATGTCATAGGCCCGCAGCGCCAGATACAGCGCGTCTGTCCCCGAATTGCAGGCGATCGCCTCTGCCGTGCCGATGTAGGCTGCAAATGCCTGCTCAAACTGCTGCACCAGCGGCCCGTTGATATATTGACCCGAAGCCAGCACCGCTAGCACTGCTTCATTTACCTCAGCGCTGATGGTCTGAAATTGCCGTGTTAAATCCAGAGGGGGAATCGCGCTCACTCGCTTACACCAAAAATTGATAGAGATGGACTAACATTCAGACTCTATCTTCCCGTAAGTTCACGACTACGAGATCTCCAGATGGGGCAGTTCCCGCCAAAGATTTCGGAGAAATTGGGCGACGTAGGCAAGAATTTCTTAAAGAAAACTTCCGCCCTCTGCCGCCAAAAGCGATCGCGCCGCACACCTGCCCACCCAAAGAAAATGCTAGGCTAACCGAACCATTTTGCACCAAGACTTTGCGATGAACCTGCACGTTCCCGAAGATGCCCTGACTCTGGCGCTGAGCATTGGGGCGATCGCCCTCGCACTGCCCCTGCTAGGCTGGCTATTGCGCGTCGCTGGGTCGCTGATCAGCGGCGCGATTTCGATTTTGATCCTGCTATTTTTGGTGAAGCTGGTGTTTGGGCTAAATCCCGACCAGTTGTGGTATCAGGCCAGTCATTTTGTGCAAACCCTGGTGTCCTCCATTGGCTGAGCGACAACACCCTGCCAGGGCTATACTCTGGCGATCGCCCCAAGCTCAGGTTCTGCTCATTGCAAGTCTCCTGAGCAGTCAGCCGGACGATCTAGAAATCCCCTATCTCCAATCTCCAACTCAAAATCCCCAATCTAAAATCTAAAATCGACTTAAGGAAATTTTGGGGGCGATCGCGTGGCGCGGCAGCGGCTAGACGCACAACTGGTAGAAATGGGACTGTGCGAGTCGCGGCAGCAGGCACAGCGGCTGATCCGAGCGGGCGAAGTGCAAGTCAATCGGCAGGTAATCGACAAACCGGGCACCGAAATTGACCCAACCGCTCAGATCGAAGTCAAAGCGCGATCGCCCTTTGTCTCTCGCGGCGGCGAAAAGCTAGCCAAAGCGCTGACCGACTTTCACATCCCCGTTGCGGGGCGCGTGTGTCTGGATGGCGGCATCTCCACGGGCGGCTTCACCGACTGCCTGCTGCAAGCGGGTGCGGCGCGGGTCTACGGCATCGACGTAGGCTATGGCCAGGTCGCCTGGCGCATTCGCCAAGACGAGCGCGTGGTGCTGCGCGAACGCACAAACCTGCGCCACCTTACACCCGCCGACCTCTACAGCCCGACCGATCCCCGTCCCGACTTGGGCGTTGTAGACGTGTCCTTCATTTCTTTAACCAAAGTGCTGCCCGCGCTGTGGAACCTGCTGGCACCGCCCCGCGACGTAATTCTGCTGGTGAAGCCCCAGTTTGAAGTGGGCAAAGAAAAAATTGGCAAGAAAGGCGTGGTGCGAGAGGCCGCGGATCAGGCAGGGGCGATCGCCCAAGTATTGGCCGCTGCCCAGCCCCTCGGCTGGCGCTATGCCAACCTCACTTGGTCGCCCCTCGTTGGCCCCGCAGGCAATCTCGAATACCTGCTCTGGCTCAATCCAGACAGCACCGAACCGCCCCCCGATGCCGCCGCCCTCAAAGCGCTAGCGCAAGCTGCACAATCGGCCCTGAGAAATGAGAAACAGGAATGAGGAATTAGGCATCAGAAAATTTGGCATCAGAAGTAGATTCCAGAGATTAGGCGAAAAACGACTCCCATCGCAACTTCATTCAAAGCAATTGCATTCAAGGCTTCACCCAGGAGAATTAATATCACTTAATACCACCTAGGGCTGGTTTTCACCCCCCAAATAGCCTATAAACCACACCTTTAAAAGCTTTCAAAATCCTCAGCAATCCACGATGATCAATATCGTAAGGTCGTGGTCAAGCGAATCGAGTCACTGAAATGAAGAAATTTTTTGCTCAGCCGTTCTATGGGTTGCTTCGCAAGCTGGTTGCCAACCCCAAATATCGCTGGTGGATCGTCGGCGCATCGCTGATTTATCTAATCAGCCCCTTCGACTTTTCACCAGACATGATCCCGTTTTTGGGGCAAATTGATGATGCGCTGCTGATTACGCTAGTCGCAACGGAACTGTCTCAAGCGCTGCTGCAATATAAGTCCGGCAAGCAGCAAGAGCCAACCGAAGCAGAAGCGTAGTTGAGTTTCGATAAATCCTGATGTCAGGAATTGGGTCGATTTATCGGTTCCAATTCCTGATACTTAAGATACTTAATCAGTCAATCCATCAGTTAATCCATCAGTCAATCAAGCAGTCAGGACTGACGCGCTCGCAACCAATTTTATACCTGCAATAAGCTTTATGGTTTTCGGAGACTCAGTGAACCAGATCATTCCGAAATGCATAAACAACCATTTGCACGCGATCATTCACGCCAAACTTGTTAAAGATATTGCGAACGTGAACCTTGACCGTGTTTTGGCTAAGGTGCAATCGTTTGGCAATTTCAGACGTGCGGCATCCATCAACAATGAGTTGTAGTACCTCTTGCTCACGCATAGAGAGGACGCTAGATGCTCGGCGACGAGCTTGCTTGACAGGTAGAAAAGCGATTTTTAGGCTGGGCTTCGTTAGCGGAGACGGGCTGATCGGTTGCATAGAAGAACACCTGCTTTTGGAGAAATCTTGTAACCAAAGCTGACCGAAAGTAAAAACACAATTTAGGTAAACCAAATTTAGGTAAACCAGTTTAGGGAAACCTGAGAGAAGCCACAATTTGGCTCTGGCGCACCCTGACCCGCACCATGATCTCAAGACATCCCGAACATTAGGAACGGTATCGGCAAATTGCGGCTAAGCACAGGCAAGAGTACAGGCAAGAGTAACAGAGTGTTTTTTATATCGATTGTTCGATATCTTTATGCTTGAAATCGAACTCCCGATATGCAAGTGAAGCCATTTAGACACACTCCTCTGAAGAACTAGCTAGAGGGGGATTAACGAGTTTGCAAACCTCCTCAAACGGTTGGGAAAGGGTGAGTTGCCAGGATTTTCAGGAACGAACTAGGCTAATGCACGGCATATTCAAAGGCTGCACTCGAACAGCTACCCAATTCCAGTTGCCTAATTCCTGGGGCAAGGGCATTGAACCCTGACCAACACAGCATTTCTAACACAGCATTTTTGAAGTAATGAGGGGGCAAATGGTCGTATGAATCGCGTCCTTCAAGGGCAATGCACACCTCACTACACCAGAAAGTGCTGTATCAACGCCTGATCTGTACCAACTTCTTAAAAGCTTTTTCACTCGGAGCCTAGCGGTCTCGCCGCAGTCCACGCGGTCAAAGCCTACGCAAGGGCGATCGCCAAGGGAAATTTATATCGAACATGAGTTATAAAAACAATATAGCGCATTGTTGCAATTTGTCACCCCCCTTTTTTTTGAAAAAATTTGAGCAGCCCGCCACTAGCTAGATTTAGCTCATAGCATCGCAAATATCCACCGATTTCAGGCTGTTTCCAGCGTATCTAGTGGCGCTTGTCCTGGCTCAGCAGCGCGGTGGCATCTGGCTCTTTGCCCAACTTTTCTCGCAGGGTTTGCTGGAGGGACGGGCATGGACTGGCGAGCGATGTTTTACTGGGGTCGGTTTTAGCGGGGTCGGTTTTAGCGGGGTTGGTTGGTTGCCTAGACGCGAGGTAGGCTTGCAGCATTTCACCCAGCAGCGCAGCTTGGCGCGGGATAGACGTGCGATCGCCCACGTACAGTCGTCGCAGCAGCAGGCCATCGACAAAGTTGCCCAAAAAGCGCACCAGTTCTATATCGTCAATGCCCAGACAGTGCATCATGCCCTGCTCTGTGCCTTCCACCGAGTTTTGCAGCGTTTCATTGCGATTCACCTCTTCCAGGCTGAGCTGTCGGGCAAAGTCCAACATCATCAGCGTTTGGTGCTGAAAGTATTCTTCGCGCTCTGCCAATAGCTCAAACCCCACCCTGAGGCGCTCTGCAACGGTTTCCAGGTGGGCCGTGCGGGACATAAACTCGAAGGAGTCCTGTTCGCAGACAAAGCCCACAAGCTGCTCAAACAGGCTCTCTTTGCTGGGAAAGTAGTGATAGAGCGTGCCCGTGGAAACGCCAATACGCTGAGCGATTTGCCGCATCGTGACTGCGTTATAGCCCTTCTCAGCAATCACCTCAAAACACTTGCTCAGCAGCTCTTTGCGATATTCCTCGTGGTCAACAATCTTTGGCATTTACGATAGCGAAAATATGATGGTGGAAACTTTCTGGTAGAAACCCTCTGGTAGAAATCCTTAGAGTGGTACTTTTGTATATCAATCGTTCGATATACTTATCGTAGTCTCATCTTAAATAAATCAATTCAACGATCTCCGGGTTTTTGGGGGCCAGACTGCTGCGGGAAATAAGCCTAGCGATCGCAACTCGACGTGGCTTTTGAAATGATTCATGTGATAAGCCTAGCGCGATTAGCCAGAAGCACAAAGCAGGAAGCCCGAATAAAAACCGTCGCCATACACGATCGCTCACTATCGCTCTATCTTGTGGGCTAAAAATTAGCTGAAGCTGGAGCTGATTGAAAGCAAAGAATGGGGCAGGTCTGGCGGCGCTTTTGCCGATTTCTGCCCGATGCTCTGGATTGTTGAAGATGACGCTGGGGCTAGTTTGGGAGGCGATCGCACCTTGCCCGGTCATGCCGACAGATAAACTCTCGGTAGGCTTCTCGCTCGCTGCTATGTCTGCTCGTTACTCCCTGACGGGTGCAGTCTGCCTGTTCCCAGTGTCGCAGATAATATTGGCGGTTCGATTCCTGAAAAATAGCGTAGCTCCAGCGGCTGCTGACGGAGCCTGTGGAAACGCGACGTTCGCCGCTGCGGGGATTCATCAAGTCTGCACAGTTGTTTGCAGTGCTTCTATTGGCGCTGCTGTTGGGCGTGGGGGTTGTGCGTCCGGCGGCGGTCGTTTGGAGATGGGCCGGGCTAGCCGACTGGCGGAATCCGGCGGTGGCGTGATCCCAATCGAGCGGCTGAGAACGGGCGATCTGCTGAGCGGCGGCGGCTTGCTGGGCCTGGGCGATCGCCCCTGCACATTCTGGCGCATTGCTCCAGTCAAAGCTGCTGCGGAGTGTTTGGTGTTCCTGAAGCTGCCGACGATAGCGAACCCACTGCTCTCGCAGGGCAGGCGAGGTGTTGGGAGATCCGATC
This sequence comes from Cyanobacteriota bacterium, assembly GCA_046719575.1. Taxonomy (GTDB): domain Bacteria; phylum Cyanobacteriota; class Cyanobacteriia; order Elainellales; family Elainellaceae; genus Thermoleptolyngbya. Next base: position 26,126 of record JBDNCP010000010.1, on the reverse strand, counting down.
AGCAGGTTCACTGCGTAAATCGCCTGATTCCAATCGTTGAGACACACAGCCTGTTGCAGCATTGCTTGGGCAATTTCTGGGCTAATGGTCTGACTGGCAATTTGGGCGTTGGCAGCAAATTCACGGTTCGGTAGAGTCAGAGCTATGGAGGACACTGAGAAGGCAGTCAGTGCTAGCCAGCGGAGCGGTTGATGAAGCTGTGAAAAACGCATAAAAAGTTGCGAAGATAGCGACCCTGAAGCAGCGGTTTCAAAACAGCAGAAGTCCTGAAACGAGTGCAACAGCTTGTTCGAGGCTAACTGAGGCAAAAAAACAAGCGCCTGACGGAATTTACGCAGAGCATTCCAAGGAAACGCGATACCTCAGTGTTTTTGGGGACTTGCAGTGCAGGATTGCAACAATCGGGTGGAGTTTTGCCAAGGGCGATCGCTACATTGGGCGGGTGAGTCAGAATTGCGGCTATGGATTCTCGATATGGATTCTCGATTGATGCAAGACCCAGTTTGCGAAAATGATGTAGAAGACTATCAGCGCATTGCAGCGGCGATCGCCTTTTTGCGAACACACCACACCGAGCAGCCTGACCTGGCGGCTGTGGCGCAGCACCTCCACCTCAGCGAATCCCATGTGCAGCGACTGTTTACCCGCTGGGCAGGCATTAGTCCCAAACGCTTCTTGCAATATCTGACGGTGGAACATGCCAAGTCCAAAATTGCAGAAACCGAAAACCTGCTGGATTTGACGCTGGCGGCGGGGCTGTCGAGTCCGGGGCGGCTGCATGACTTGTTTGTGTCGCTGGAGGCAATGTCGCCGGGAGAATACAAGGCTGGCGGCGCAGGGCTGGAAATTACCTACGGCATTCACCCGACGCGGTTTGGGCGGGCGCTGGTGGCGACGACGACGCGGGGCGTGTGCAATTTGTGTTTTTTGGATGAACCGGAAGTTGCAGCCAGGGATGCTGGCGAAGCCGAACTGCGGCGGTTCTGGCCAAACGCAACGCTGCGATATGCCCCAGACGTGACCGCACCCGTGGGCGATCGCCTGCTAAACCCGCTCGAAAACCCCAAGCCCATTAGCCTTTGGGTTAAGGGCACCAATTTTCAGATCCAGGTGTGGCGATCGCTGCTCCAGCTTCCCCCTGGCAGCCTGGCCACTTATCGGCAAATCGCCCAGCGCATCGGCCGACCCACCGCCAGCCGCGCAGTGGGCAATGCGATTGGCAGCAACCCTGTGGCGCTGCTGATTCCCTGCCACCGCGTGATTCGCGAGTCGGGCGAGCTGGGCGGCTATCGCTGGGGACTGCCGCGCAAATCGGCCCTGCTAGGCTGGGAAGCCGGCCGAGCCGATTTTAAGCCGATCTTAATCGGGACTGACACAGCCGCAATTCCAGCGCCCGCGCCGTAGCTTGCACCTGGAATATAGGGCAGATGATTTCTCGCGGGCTGTGTCCCAAGAAATCATTCGAGATCCAGAAAATTCATCGCAAGTGCGTAAGTCCTGAGGAATAGAATTGAGGGATTGCATGAGGGATGACTATCGCTGGCCGAGGATTACCCAAAACCGGGCAAAGCCGCAGAAGGTCTGCTCTGCACTCCAGGGTTTCTAAAGGCGATCGCCCCACGCTAACTCAAAACGCTCAGACGCTCCATCCCCAGACGCTCCATCTCCAGACGCTCCATCCCCAGACGCTCCATCCCCAGACGCTCCATCCCATGTCTTCTGACGCTGCATTCGAGTTCAAGCCGATTGACCTGGCGAAACACCATCAGGTGTGCGTGCAGTTCAGGGCGGATGCGTTTGTGTGCAGCTTTGGGTCGGCGGAGCGGTTCTACGAGCCAGACGGCGCCGGAGCCGTGCAGTATTTGCGATGGCTGGAGCAGCGAATTGCGGATTTTCCCAGCGGCTGCGTTCATCTGTGGCAAAACGAGCAAATCATTGGGCAGATCGAGCTAGGCCGCTGGCGGCGCGATGCCAGCGTGGGTTATGTGAATTTGTTTTATCTGGCTCCGGCGTATCGGGGGCAAGGGCTGGGAGCGCGGCTTGATGAATATGCGGCTGAGTTCTTTGGGCAACACGGCTATGGGCGGGCAAGGCTGAGCGCCAGTCCCACCAACCGGGTGGCGATCGCCTTTTACCAAAAGCGTGGCTGGGTTGATCTGGGGCAGCGACGCGACATGCCAGACACCCACTATTTTGAGAAGGTTTACTCAGAGAAGGTTTACTCAGAGAAGGTTTACTCAAACGATGCTTGAGCAGGTTCACCAAGACGGTGAATGACGGTATTCTGTGACACATTTTCGCTAGGCTAGAGGCTGCGGCTTAATCTCTCCTTAACCTGCCGCAATGAGGATAACTGCTGTGGCCGTCAAGTCAAACCTGCTGAGACGATATCGCCTGCCCATGCCGGGGCTGCGTCGGCTGCTGGCCTATCGCCGCGACTGGCTGCGGGGCGATGTGCTGGCAGGGGTGACGGTGGCGGCGTATCTGATTCCCCAGTGCATGGCCTATGGCGAACTGGCGGGTGTGGGGCCGGTGGCGGGGCTGTGGGCGATTTTGCCGCCGCTGATCATTTATGCGGTGCTGGGGTCGTCGCCTCAGCTTTCGGTGGGGCCGGAATCGACAACCGCTGTGATGACCGCAGCGGCGATCGCCCCTCTGTTGGTCAACTCACCCCAGAGCTATGCGACGCTGGCAGCGCTGCTGGCGCTGCTGGTGGGGCTGGTGTGCATTGCCGGATCTCTGCTGCGGCTGGGCTTTTTGGCCAACCTGCTCTCCAAGCCGATTTTGATTGGCTATATGGCAGGCGTAGCGCTGATTATGATCGGCGGGCAGTTGGGCAAAATCAGCGGCGTGGCGATCGCCTCGGATAACGTATTTGGGCAGTTTGGCGAATTTCTGCGTCAGTTGGATCACATTCACCCGCCAACATTGACCCTGTCGCTGCTGGTGCTGGCGTTTTTGTTTGGCGTGCAGCGGCGATGGCGCACGGCTCCGGGGCCGCTGCTGGCGGTGCTGCTGGCGACGGCGGCGGTGGCGCTGCTGGGGCTAGATCGACAGGGCATCGACGTGGTCGGCGAAATTCCCGCTGGACTGCCGCATCTGCTGTTGCCCCAAGCTCCCCTGTCAGAACTGCCCGCGCTGCTGGCAGCGGCGGTGGGCATTGCGGTCGTGGGCTATTCCGACAACGTGCTGACGGCCCGCGCCTTTGCCACGCGCAACGGCTATGAAATTAACGCCAATCAGGAGTTGCTGGCGCTGGGCGCGGCTAATCTGGGCGCTGGGCTAATGCAGGGCTTTCCCGTCAGCAGCAGCGGCAGCCGCACGGTGATCGGCGATTCGCTGGGCAGCAAGTCGCAGTTGTTTTCGCTGGTGGCGTTTGGGGTGGTGATCGCCGTGCTGCTGTTTTTGCGGCCGCTGCTAGCGCTGTTTCCTAAGGCGGCGCTGGGGGCGATTGTGATTTATGCTGCCACAAAGCTGATTGAACTGGACGAATTGAGGCGACTAAGGCGGTTTCGCCGTAGCGAGTTTTTGCTGGCGATCGCCACTTTATTCGGCGTATTGCTCACGGATATTTTGGTCGGTGTGGCGATCGCCGTCGGGCTGTCGGTGATCGACCTGTTTGCCCGCATCACACATCCCCACGACGCGGTGCTGGGAACTGTGCCGGATGTTCCCGGTCTGCACGACATCGACGACTGGCCCGGCGCAACGACGATTCCCGGTTTGGTGATCTATCGCTACGACGCGCCGCTCTGCTTTGCCAATGCCGAGGACTTTAAGCGGCGGGCCTTGGCGGCGATCGCCGCAGAAAGGGTTCCCGTCGAGTGGTTTGTGCTGAACACAGAGGCGATCGTCGAAATCGACATCACCGCCGCCGACATGCTCTCAGAATTTTGCGATGAGCTAGCCAGCCGCCACATCACCGTTGCCTTGGCGCGGGTCAAGCAAGACCTCTACGTCCAACTGCGCCGCGCGGGTCTGCTGGAAAAAATCGGAACCGACCGGATTTACCTGACCCTGCACACGGCGATCGCCGGATTTGCCGCACGAGCCTCAAAGTAAAATGCCCAGCAGCGTGGCGATCGCAGGCAGCAGCTCATTCACTGACTCAATCAGCGCGGTGGTGGCGGTCATTGCCGTTGGAATGCCACCCGCAATTCGCCTCAGACCCCTGAAGTAGATTGAATTGGCGATTCGCGTAACGCATCATTCCCAAAATTCCGCGATTCCCTGTGGTGCGTTACGCTGTTGCGAACACGCCCTACGAACTTAAATAATTGAGGAGGGAGCCGAACCGTTCAAAGTCCCCCTTTTTAAGGGGGATTTAGGGGGATCTCACCCTCTAATGCGTCGTATTCAGGCTTTGCTCTAGGCGACGGCTGCCCCAGGACATGGCATAGCACAGCACCCAGAAAATCAGCCCAATAAATAGATACACCTCGGCATAGCGCCCGATAAACTGCGGGTTTGCCAGGATAGCGCGGCTGATACCCAATAGTTCAAACAGGCCGATGATCAGCAGCAGCGTTGTGTCTTGCAGCAGGCTAATGAACAAGCCCACGATCGCCGGAATCGACACCTTCAGCGCCTGCGGCAGGATAATTAGCCCCAGTGTCAGCGGCGTACTGAGTCCCAGGGCCCGCGAGGCTTCGGTCTGTCCGCGAGGGATAGATTGCAGCCCGCCCCGAATCGTTTCTGCCAGATAGGCCGCGGTAAAGAGCGTTAGACCAATAATGGCGCGAATCACCAGATTCAGTCGAATGTTGCCAGGGATAAACAGTGGCACCATCACTGATGCGAAGAACAAAATCGACAGCAGCGGCAGCCCGCGCACCAGTTCGATATACGCCGTAGATAGCCAGCGGATGATGGGCAGCGTACTCTGGCGACCCAGTGCCAGCAAAATGCCCAGCGGAAACGACAGCAAAATGCTAATCACCGACACAAACACCGTCAGCAGCATCCCGCCCCAGTCGTTGATATTCACCGGGCGCAGCCCAAAGCCGCCCAGCAGCAGCCACAGCGCAATCGGCAGGGCGATCGCCCAAGCAATCGACAGCCACTTGCCAAAACCAGGAACCTTGCTGCCAATCTGCCAGCCGATCCAGGCACTAGCGGCAACCAGCAACACAACGCCCAAAATCAGCAATCGATACAGCGGCGGCGTGGGAAAGATAACGGCAATCAGCGCGGCGATCGCCAGCCCAACTAGCACGGGTCGGCTAAACAGGCGCGGAGCCGTCTTTGCCAAAATGCCCCAGGTCTGCCCCGCCAGCGCCGCCAGCAGCGCCACCAGCACCCAAATCCGCCAATACTCACTGGCAGGAAACCGCCCCACAAAATACAGCGGCAAGTTTGCCGGAATCACCTCCCACCGCGCCAGCGAAAACGCCCAGCGCACAAAGTTAATGACTGTGCTGCCCAGCAGCCACACCAGCAAAACGGTAAGGATGCCGTTGAACCAGCTATTAAACAGGTTCTTTCGCATCCAGGCGACTGGGCCCACCTGGGCGATCGGCGGGGGAGAGGCAGAGGCGGGGGGATAGCTGGTGGTCATGGGCTAGAGATTGAGAGGTGAGAATGGGGAGTCACAGGGATTGCCTTGTAGGGCAAACATGAGAAACGCGGCTTGGGGAATTTGGCGCGGGAGCTATCGTTCCTTAAGCTGAACGGAACGATTGAGGAAGTTCATCAGCGTCGTGATCACCAGGTTGACGATCAGATACACCGCCATCAGGATGAGGATCATCTCAACGGCTCGTCCGGTCTGGTTTTGCGTCGTTTGAAACGTGGAGAAAAAGTCGGGGTAGCCAATGGCCAGCGCTAGGGTCGAGTTCTTGGCCAGGTTTTGGTATTGGCTATTCAGGGAGGGAATGATGACGCGCAGGGCCTGGGGCAAGACGACCAACTGCATCGCCAGTCCCGTATGCAATCCCAGCGCTCGTGCCGCTTCCCACTGCCCTTTCGAGACGGACTGGATGCCTGCGCGGACGATTTCGGCGATGAATGCGCCTGTGTAAAACGACAGCCCCGCCAGCACGGCGGCGTATTCCAGCGAAATTCGCAGTCCGCCTGTAATGGCGTTGTTTTCGCCCAGGGTCGGCGTTTCCCACTTCATGCCAAACAACAGCACCAGCAGACCGGCGATCGCCAGCCCGATCAGCATCCACTGCTGCGGTTTGCCCGACGCACCTGCGGTTTCCATTAGCTTGATGCGCCAGCGCCAGATAAAGAAAGCGGCGATCGCCCCCAACACAACGCCCAGCAGCGCCAGCCAGTCGCCTGTGTTGTTGGCGGGCCAGGGAATAAACATACCGGCCTTGTTGATAAAGCCCTTACCCAGCAGCGGAGTCGGCGGGTCGCTGGGGCTACGCTGCGGCGCAAGGCTATAAAACACCACAAAAATCCAGAAAAAAAGCTGGAGCAGCAGCGGCACGTTCCGCACAATTTCCACGTAGAACACATTGAGCTTACGCAGCAGCCAGTTGTCAGAAAAGCTGGCGATTCCTGCCAGCACACCGATCACCGTCGCCAGCACAAAACCCACCAAAATCAGCCGCAGCGTGTTCAAAAAGCCCACCACCAGTGCCCACCAGTAGCGATCGTTGGTCTGGTAAGGCACGATGGTTTCGCCAATATTGAACCCGGCCTGGTTTCTCAGGAAGCCAAAGTCAAACTGTCGCCCTAGCTGCGCCAGGTTGCGGAACATATTGCCGAGCAGGATTGCCCCAATCAGCACCACCACACCCAACACTGCTAGTTGGATGAGAATGCGCCAGACGCGATCGTCTCGCCAGAAGGGAATCTTTTCGCTGCTGTCAGTGGATTGCGTCATGCCAATCTGCTACGCCTATCGAGACCTGAGGAAATGTTTAGCTTGAGGACATATCTTGAATGGGTCTGCTCGTTGCAGGGACTGCCTTTTGCAGAACTCGCCCTTTGCAGAAAAGATATCAAGAAGGGCAGGCTTTGCAACATAGCCGCCTGCGGTGAGGAATTGAATGCTGACGAAACCTGCCCTCTAGTCTTGCTTAGAAAATGGCTCGGACTCTAGCGGAACGGCGGAGAATACATCAGACCGCCCCTGGTCCACAGCTCATTGGGGCCGCGAGAGATGTTCAACTCAGAACCACTGCCCACATTGCGCTCATAGATCTCGCCATAGTTGCCGACGGCCTTAATGACGTGAACCATGAAGTCAGCAGGCAAGCCCAACTGGCTGCCCAACTCGCCCTGTGTGCCCAGGAAGTTCTGAATATCAGGGTTGGGATCTTGCAGCATTTGATCCACATTGGCTTGGGTAATGCCGAACTCTTCTGCCTGAATTAGACCAAACGTTACCCACTTCACCACGTCATACCAGCGAGAGTCGCCGTTGATGGTCACGGGGCCCAGCGGCTCCTTAGACATCACCACATCGAGCAGCACGTAGTCGTCCGGGTTGGGCAGGGAGGTGCGCTTGGCAGCAAGCTGGGAGCGGTCAGAGGTGAAGGCTTCGCAGCGACCTTCTGCAAAAGCGGCGATCGCCGCATTAGAGTCCTGGAACTTTACTTCGTTAATGGTTACGCCTGCTTCCTTGGTGCGGCTAGCCAAGTTTAGCTCAGTCGTGGTGCCTGTCTCCACACAGACCGACTTGCCAGCCAGACCGGCAATATCCTTAATGCCGCTGGCCTTGCTTACCAGCAGCCCTTGACCGTCATAGAAAGTGGTCGGCGCAAACTCCAGCCCGTTTCCACCCGCTGCATCTCGGCTAGAAGTCCAGGTGGTGTTGCGAGACAACATATCGACCTCGCCGTTTTGCAGCGCAGGGAAACGAGCCGTAGAGTCGAGGTTGCGGTATTCAATCTTGCTGTCAATATTTTCTGATGTGCCAAACACCGCAGCAGCCACAGCACGGCAGACATCCACATCCAGCCCAGAATAGGTGCCGCTGGGGTCAACAAAGCTAAATCCAGGAATCGTCCCTTCAACGCCGCAGATTAACTTACCCCGCTCTTTCACCATGTCCAGACGGCTTTTGCCCGCAGCAGTTGCCGCCGGAGAAGCGCCTTCAGCACCGGGCGAGCTTGCAGTATTCGTAGGTGCTGAGGTACAGGCAGAAATTGCGGCCACAGACAGACTGGCTGCCAGCAACAAAGAACCCCACTTACGCATAGTTGTCTCACTCACTTTAAACAGAACTTCAACAGAACTCTAAGAAAATGTCAGGGTAGCAACCTGCATGGAAGAAGCACATCTGCAATCAAAAAACCAGCACCTGCTGGGACGCAGACTCAACGTTCTACCAGCCTACTGCTTTGAACTTTCTTAACAGTCTACTGCTTCCGGAATTCCGTTTGTATATCGCTATACACTTAGCCGGGTTGACATGGGCCTGTCAAACGAGCGACAAGCCTCTGACAAAATCAGGCGTTAAGCGTCCTGAATTCAATCTTCACTCCAGAACGAATACGCTTCCTCGGTCTTGGCATGGATGCCGTTGGGCGTAGCTGTAAGCCATCAAGCAACCAGTCGAATAACCCGTGAGCGCGAAGTAGGTTCAACGATGAGCTAGTTGCGTGTCGCCTAGCGTCCTTTAGCGTCCTTGGGCTATGTCGCGAATGAGCGGAATGCGAGTGCGAATGTATTCGCTGAGGAGATCGGATTCACTAGGATTGAGCGATCGCCCCTGGTAAAATTGCCCAATCAACCACTTGGTGAGGCTGTGGTCATCCAGGTTTAGCAATACGCTCGACTGCGTTTCGTCTACAACCATCCAGAGCCGTCGGAGCATTAGAGGACTCATACCGCCTCCTTAAGGTTTTCTTCATTTTCTATACCATACCCATCTGATTTGTCGCTGGTGCATCGTAAACACAAGACGACACAGATTGTGACGGATGCTGTAACAATTCACGGGGAAACTTGATAAATTTTGGGCATGATGGAGGCATGGAATCCGTCAATTTTGGGCCTAATTCTGCATCCGCTTCAGCATCAGACCCTACGGGTTCGATGCCTGATCCTGCACCTTCCGGTGCGGAAGTGGATTCCCCTCCCTTAGGGAGTTTGTCTGGTGATTTGGCGGCACTGCCTGCGGATGTCTCTCTAATGCCTGCGGGCAAGTCGGATGCAGGCCTTGCTCCACTGCTGCTGACGGTGGTGGAACTGGTGCGCCAGTTGATGGAGGCGCAGGTGATCCGCCGGATGGAAGCAGGGCTATTGAGTGATGCCGACTTGGATCGCGCTGCCGAAAGCCTGCGAAAGTTAGAAGAGCAGGTCGTGCATCTCTGCGATATTTTTGAAGTCGATCCCGCCGACCTCAACATCGACCTGGGCGAAATTGGCACGCTGCTGCCCAAAGCAGGCGGCTACTACCCTGGCGAACAGTCTACCAATCCGTCGATTCTGGAACTGCTCGACCGACTGCTGAATACGGGCGTGGTAGTCGAGGGCGACGTAGATCTAGGACTGGCGCAACTAAGTTTAATCCACGCTAAGCTCCGCTTGGTTCTCACCTCTAAGCCGCTGTAGTCTTTGCAGGCAGTTTGTAACGCTGTGTCGCAATCTGGAGGCGGTTGGCGATCGCCCCTGCCAAAGTGGGCATTCTCAGCGAGTAGACAAAATTTCCCTGGTGATTTTCGCCCAATTGCTCAGAGTCGCCCCATTTTTTCCGCATCATGGCATACGGTCTTTATCTCTACGGCATCTTTCCCAGCCCCGGCCCGGTTGGGCTGGTTCTCGAAGGCTTGGACGCGCAGCCCGTGCATCCCCATGTTATCGATGACTTTGTATTCCTCTATTCCGAGGCGCAGCAAAAGCGCTATCTCTCTAGCCGCAAGAACTTGCTGGGGCATGAGCGCGTGCTAGAGCAAGCAATGGAGAAGGGCTATCGCACCCTGCTGCCGCTCCAGTTTGGTATGGTGATCAAAGACTGGGCCAGTGTAGAAGAACAGCTTATCGCACCCAAGGGAGACGCGCTGCGGCAGTTGTTTGCGCGGCTGGAGGGTCGCCGTGAGGTCGGCATCAAGCTAGTGTGGAATCAGGAGGCAGAGCTAGAGGCGCTGATGCAGGAAAACGACTTGCTGCGGGCAGAGCGCGATCGCCTCGAAGGCAAAACCCTCAGCATGGACGAAATCGTTCGCATTGGGCAATCTATCGAACACGCCATGACCGTCCGCAAAGACGCGATTATCCAGACCTGTCGCGATCGCCTCAATCCCCACGCCGTAGAAACCATCGAAAATGACCCGCAGCCCAGCATTCCTGGCATGATCTACAACGCCGCCTACCTGATTCCCTGGGAAGACGAACCCGCCTTTGGGCAACAGGTCGAGCAGCTAGACACCCAGTTTGACGGCCGCCTCACCATCCGCTACAACAACTTCACCGCGCCGTATAACTTTGCCCAGCTAGCAGGAGAGTGAGTGGATAAGGGGGTGAGTGGGGAACTGAAGAATTTGCGAGAATTTGACTACTCCTCTGGTCGCCCTAAACGCCAACTGAGACCTCACGAGCAGTCTCTACCCTTGCCCCACCCTCCCACCACCCTTCATCCCTAACCCCCAAGTTGCAACCTCCAACCTCTAACCCCTATGTTCCTCGATCTCCTCTTAGCCCCTGTTACTGCGCCGATTAATGGCATGAACTGGATCGCCAGCAAGATTTTGGAGCAGGCAGAACCGCTACTAAATGACAAAGAGAATTTGAAAAAAGAACTGCTGGCGCTGCAACTAGCCTTTGACATGGGCGAACTCCCCGAAGACGAGTTTGAAGAGCGAGAAGAGGCGTTGCTGCTGGCGATCCAGGCGCTCGAAGACGAAGAACTGGACGCAGAAGACGAGGCGTAGCGATTCGCGGCAATTAGCCCAGCATCAGTCCCTTAGACTGGAGCTTTTGCTCGATTTGCTGCATCTCTTCCAGGGTTTCGCCTGCGACGATGCCGTAGAGCGTGGTGTAGATTTTGCCGTACTTTACCTTTTCCAGAGCGGAGAGAATGAGGAAATCCTTGCGGTCGAGTTCGGGCTTGAGGTCTACCAAAATCGATTGGAAAAATTAAACTTTTGTAAACACCAATTTTGCAACCCCAACGTCGCCGCCATGTCTCAGTCATCACCGCCCCTCGAAGACCCCTCAGACGAGAATACAATCCCTTACCACACGCTAAATCCGGAGGCGCAGCGGCAGCGACTGGGCGAACTGGCGGGCACATTTCTGAAACTGGGGGCGATCGCCTTTGGGGGCCCGGCCGCCCACATCGCCATGATGGACGATGAAATTGTCACCCGTCGCCGCTGGCTCAGCCGCGAAAAGCTGCTTGATTTTCTGGGCATCACCAATCTCATTCCCGGCCCAAACTCGACCGAACTGGCGATTTACCTGGGCTACGACCGGGCGGGCTGGCGCGGGCTGATTTTGGCAGGCACCTGCTTTATCCTGCCTGCGATGCTGATTGTGTGGGCGCTAGCGGCGGTCTATGTCCGCTACCAGGCGATTCCCCAGGTGGAATGGCTGCTCTATGGTGTGAAGGCAGTGGTGATTGCCATCATCGCCCAAGCGCTGTGGAAGCTGGGGAAAAAGGCGCTGAAGGACTGGCCGACCTGGATTGTGGCGATCGCCGTTGTCGCACTCTTTGCCACCGGGCTAAACGAAATTGCGCTACTGCTGCTGGGCGGAGCTGCGGTCATGCTAATCAAAAACCTGGGCCGGCGCGAACCCGGTTCGCCGCTGCTGCTGTTTCCCCTGTCGGTTTTGGCGCAAACCAGTCTGGCGCAAACGGGCACGGCTCCGGCCACCGCACCCGCCAATGCACCGACCTGGGGCAGCGTGTTTCTGCTGTTTCTGAAAATTGGCGCGGTGCTGTATGGCAGCGGCTACGTGCTGCTGGCATTTTTGGAGCGGGAGTTTGTGCAGCGCACGGGCTGGCTCACGTCGCAGCAAATTCTGGATGCCGTCGCTGTGGGACAAGTCACGCCGGGGCCCGTGTTCACAACCGCCACCTTTATCGGCTATCTGCTGGCAGGAAACGCCGGAGCCGTCGCCGCTACGATCGCCATTTTTCTACCCGCCTTTGCCCTGGTGCTGATCATTAATCCGTTTTTGCCTAAGCTGCGCCAGTCACCCTGGGTCAGCGGCTTTTTGGATGGGGTCAACGCGGCTTCCCTCGGACTGATGGCCGTCGTCACCTGGACGCTGGCCCGCGCTGCGGTGGTGGACTGGGTGACGGTCATTCTCGCGGTTTTGTCGTTGATTGCCGTGTTCCGCTTTAAGATGAATTCGGCATGGCTGGTGCTGGGCGGGGCGATCGTGGGTCTGCTGGCCAAAGGGTTTGCATGAATTAGCGCGGCATAAAAGCAGATGGGCGCACGCTGGCTGCTGACACCGGCATTACCCGTGTTCTTTCTGGCGCAGGCGTTCGGGGACGGGCGTGTTGGAGAGTCCGGCGATCGCCCTCAAGTTTTGGCAGCGCAGCAGTTCTGTAAAATCAAGCGAAAACCGTCCCTCGATCTGCGCCACCGACTCGATGGCACTCAGCAGGTGACGGGCCGCATCCGGTTCGGCATAGCCCCGCTGTCGTGCAAAGTTGATGGCTTTTTCGTCGGCTTCTAGCTCAATTTGCGAACTGCGGCTATTTTCCCAGATGCGATAGCCCGAAAATGCCGTCAGTCCGGCGGCGGCGACCGTGCCCATCGCGTCGCCTTGGGCCAGTTCGACCACCGTTCCTAGCGTGCCTGCCACCAAGAGCAACTGCGGCCAACCAGGCTGAAACCAGCGCGTCGCGTTCACCCAGGCAATCGTTCGCAGCAGCAGCAGATCTCGCTGTGGGCGGCTCAACTCTTCCCACAGGTCAAAGTTCAGGTAAATCGGGCGACTCTGTTGCCAGGGCAGCGGCAAGTTTGCAGTAATGACTTGTTCCTGTTCTGGTCGGTCGATCAGCTTGACATACATCCGCCCAGACGCGGGCATGATTTCGACTAGGCGGCTAATTTCGTCATCGGGATTCATAGAAACCATGCCTTTCGCAAGCAATGCAAATCTCTGGCATCCAGCCTATCAGGTTTGCGGTTGCCGCGCCGATGCCACCCGATCACAGCAGATGAAAACGGCTGGAGCGCCCCGAAATCCCCAATCCAAACCCCCAATCCAAAATCGCCAATCTAAAATTCAAGAATCCAAAATTGATATGCCCTGATATAGTATAGATGCTCTAAACGCTTGTACTGTAGCACAGGGGGCGATCGCCATGATTCGACTACTCCACCTGTCGGATATTCACCTCGGCAGCGGGCTGCTGCACGGGCGCGTGAACCCGGAGACGGGCGCAAACACTCGGCTGGAGGACTTTGGGCGATCGCTGGAGTGGTGCATCGATCGGGCGATCGCCGAATCCGTTGATCTGGTGTTGTTTGGGGGCGATGCCTTTCCCGATGCCACGCCGCCGCCCAAGGTGCAAGAAGTCTTTGCCCAGCAGTTTCGCCGTTTGGTAGACGCGCAAATTCCCACCGTGCTGCTGGTGGGCAACCATGACCAGCACACGCAGGGGCAAGGCGGCGCGAGTTTGTGTATCTATCGGACGTTGGGGGTGCCGGGGTTTGTCGTGGGCGATCGCCTGGAAACGCACCTTATCCACACTCGCAGCGGCGACATGCAGGTGATCACCTTACCCTGGCTGACGCGCTCCACCCTGCTCAGCCGCCCCGACACCGAAGGGCTGTCGCTGGCAGAGGTAGATAACTTACTCATGGAGCGGCTGCGGGTGGCGCTGGAGGGCGAGATTCGACGGCTCGATCCAGCTTTGCCGACCGTCCTGCTGGCGCACCTGATGACCGACACCGCTCGCTTTGGCGCAGAGCGCTTCCTCGCCGCCAGTAAGGGCTTCACCGTGCCGATGGCGCTGCTGGCGCGGCCCTGTTTCGACTATGTGGCGCTGGGCCATGTCCACCGTCACCAGATTCTCTGCGACCAGCCGCCCGTGGTCTATCCTGGCAGCATCGAGCGGGTGGACTTTAGCGAAGAGTCGGAAGACAAGGGCTACGTGCTGGTATCGCTAGAGCGCGGCCAGGCAACGGTAGAGTTCTGTCCGCTGCCTGTGCGCCCGTTTCAAACCATCAGCGTTGATTTAACCTCAGAAACAGATCCACAGGCAAAACTCCTAAGCCATCTCAAACAACACCTGATTGCCGATGCAGTCGTGCGCCTAGTTTATAAGATCCTGCCAGAGCAAGTTGAGGAAATTGACCCGTCCGCCCTGCACGAAGCCCTAGAACCCGCCCATACTTACGGTATCTATCCTGAAGTGCAAAGCCAGCTTGCCCGCCCGCGCCTGCCAGAGTTGGGCGCAGGCAATGAGCTAGACCCGATTGAGGCTTTGAAAACTTACCTGGCGCATCACCCCCACCTGAGCGGACTAGCTGACGATATGCTGGCCGCTGCCCAGAGCTTGCTGGCAAAAGCCGACCCAGCAGACCTCGTTCTCAGCGATGCCCCCCCAGACGGGTTGCCAGACTGCGCAAGACAGCCAACAGAGCTAGAGGAACCCGCCAACGCCCAACTCCGCCTTCTGTAATAACAGAAATAACAGATCTCTTGAGCAGAGCTGTAGCTGTATATAAATAGCTGGACACCCCCAGCCCCTCGACTGGCAATCCAAAATGGCAAATCCAAAATCGCAAATCGATTCTGGTCAATGCCGAACTTCTAGGTCAAACCGCATCGTGGCATTGATCCAGAGAAACCACCCTTTATGCTTGGCTTCTTCGAGTTTGTCCATAGCTCTTGATTGACAGATAAAACTCCTACAATCTTGATCCGCTCGTCGGTTGGGTTAGCGTCAGCGTAGCCCAACCGAACTTAAGCTGCTACTAGGTTTGACGTTGCTCAACCTAGCCCAGGCAAAAGATTCGTCAGTCAACCAGCATCGGATCTCCATCACGTTTTCGGTTTAGCCTGATTTTGATTCGCTAACCATTTTTGAGCAAGAGAGCCTCCAATCATACCAACCAAGAACAGTACTGGATTCCAAATTCCTAAAACCAGTGCTGCAATTGCTGGCCCTGGGCAGTAGCCTGAGATCCCCCAGCCAATGCCAAAGATTGCTGCACCCACAACCAGAGGTAAGTCAACTTCTCGTTTAGTAGGGATATAAAACTTATCGGCAAACAAGGGATGTGGTCGCTTGAGTACAAAGCGAAACGCAACTATCGTCACGCCAACCGCGCCGCCTAAAACAAACAGTAACGTCGGGTCCCATACCCCTGCCACATCGAGAAATCCAAGAACGCGATCGCGATCGATCATTTGTGACAGCCCCAACCCAAAGCCAAACAAAATACCCGAAATGAGTGCCGTGAGATGATTTTTCATGAGTTTAGAGTAATCCGTTGATTTTTGCGATTACATTCATCAAGAAAATCCATGTCTAATCACAAAAACTGTGAGCATTCCAGTCATTAAAAACGTGAGGACGGCCACCAGCGATCGCCCCGACAAGCGCCCTAGACCACAGACCCCATGACCACTCGTGCAGCCGTTCCCCATGCGGGTTCCCCAGCCGACCAACAGCCCACCCACAAGCATCGCGACCGGTGCAAACGTTGAACGAGGTGTGGGTTGCACAGCAAAGCCATACTCATATAGCGCAGCACCCAACAACAGCCCAACGATAAAACTCCAACGCCAAGTTTCCGCCTTAGTAAAGGTGATTGCCCCATTCACGATGCCGCTAATGCCAGCAATTCGACCACTTAGCAATAACAAAACCGTCGCGCTGAGACCAATTAACCCACCGCCTAATAGTGCCGTCAGTCCGTCAAATGGTGCCATCCTTACCCTCTCTCCTTACCCTCTCTTTGTCATGATGCAGATTCTACTACCGCGTGGTAATATAATGATAAGAAACGGACTTACCAAGTTTGCGGAATGCCTCCCATGCCTACAAAGTCAGCCAAGAAGTCGGTTGCTGTTCAGGAAGAAGCGCCAAAAATGACCGTCTCAAGAGGAATGGATGAATGCAGCATTTCCAAACTTACGCCTGAAGCATTGAGCCTAATGGCAGATTTCTTCAAAGTCTTATCAGAAGTCAGTCGGCTTCAGATTGTGTGTTCCCTAAAGACGGGTGCCAAAAATGTAACGGAGATTATCGCAGAAACAGGGCTGGGACAGGCAAATGTTTCCAAGCATCTAAAAATGCTGACTCAAGCTGGAGTGGTTGCCCGCGAACAGCGTGGGGTTTGCGTTTACTATCGCATTTCCAATCCATTTTTGTTTGAACTGTGCGATTTGGTTTGTGATGCGTTGACCATGCAAGTTGAACAGCAGAGCCAACAGCTTCAACAATTGTCACAGTTTAGACAACTCCGCTAAGGTTTGCTGAGATCCTCCAATGCAATTCCAACGACTTGGTCGAGACGAGCCGTCTGACAAACGACTCGTCTCGTTTTTGCATCCAAGGCAATGATTTCTAGCACTTGGTTGCCATAGTCGAACCAAATCTTGGCATCCGAACCAATGTAGTAGACGCGATCGCCCACTTTAAAACTCAAGGATTGCTCCAAACATTGAGGGGACGGAACGCCACCATCCCCTTTGTGATCGCCCCTAGCGGCGGAGCAATTTGTTGATGGGTTTGAAAATATCCGCTTCAAAACCTTTACCCTTTAGCATCCGGTTCCAGTACAGCCAAGGCAACACATGAGCTTTTGCTAAATACATTGAATAGCGTTCTTGAGTAGGATCAAGCGGAAACGACGGAGCCAGCTTTCCTCCATAGGCAAACTCCGCCATGATCGTCGAGTTGTAGCCAGTAATGAGGGGACAGCAGGTATAGCCATCGTATTCTGCTGAAACCGGCCGTGCTTCTATCAAAGACAGTAGGTTCTGAACTAGGATTGGCGCTTGTTTGCGGGCAGCAGCGGCTGTTTTAGAAGTGGGCAGAGAAGATGCATCCCCCAAGGAAAATACATTGGCATAGCGGGTATGTTGCAGCGTTGCTTTATCAACATCTACCCAACCGCCAGCCCCAGCCAGTGGACTTTGCTTAACAAAATCAGGGGCACTCATGGGGGGAGCCACGTGGATCATGTCGTAGTGAATGCTGACTTCCTCAACCCCGCCATCTGTGGTGACATCAAAAATTGCTTCTTGCGTGTCCGCCTTGATTTCCTTGAGGTTGTGCTTGAACTTGGTAACAATGCCGCGTCTTGCGACTACTTTATCCAGAGCGGCAGCATATTCCGGCACGGCAAACATCGATGTCCCAGCGGTGCAAAACATCACGGTCGTGTTGACACCTACGCCGCTCTTGCGCTTAAAGGTATCATCTGCCATATACATCACTTTTTGGGGCGCACCACCACACTTAATCGGCGTAGCAGGATAAGTGAAGAGAGCATTGCCACCCTTGAAGGCTTGGATGGTTTCCCAGGTGTAGGGGGCATAGTCTTTGGAGTAGTTGCTGGTGACCCCACCACGACCTAGCGCTTCTTTCAAGCCCTTGATTAGATGCCAGTCAATTTGAATACCAGGACAGACTACCAAGTAATCATACTCAATGGCTTGCTGTGCTTCGGTGATAACGATGTTGCGATCGGGATCAAGCTTTGCTACACGCGCTTGAATCCAGGTTGCTCCTTTGGGAATCACATCTTTTTCATCCCGAATAAATTTGTCAATGGGGGCAACACCGCCGCCCACCAGCGTCCAGCCTGGTTGGTAGTAGTGCTTGTCAGACGGTTCAATAATGGCAATATCTAGGGCGCGGTTGCGCTTCAGCAGTTGGGCTGCAACTGTAATTCCGGCTGCCCCGCCTCCCACAATCAGGATTTGGTGGTGCTTCACCGGAGGGATGCCCCCTCTGGGAGCCGAGAGATTTTGATTAATCTGTTCAGCAGGTAGCGTCGATTGGGTTTGCTGTGCAGTCGATGACACGGTAGTTCCTCAAATGCAACGAAAGGTATGAAAACTGGAGCAGTAACATGAGATATTAATTATGTGTACCATACTACTAAACGGTAATATAGTTGTGCTTTCTAAAGAAAACTTTAAATCCACCTGAATGGCTTGACGCAAACCAAATTATAAGTCTATTACTATATGGTAATGTAATAGATATGGGCTACCTGAAATTAACGCTACAGGACAATCGCGTTCATGGTGACTGGCTATCTTGCGTTTTTCTCAATCTTGGTTGTCGTCGCCATTTTGTTGGTAGCGGGTGACACTTAGAACCCACACTCTTCTGTAAAACACCATTTCACGAGGTAAAGAACGATGCTATTTCGCCAATTGTTTGATCAAGACACCTGGACTTACACCTATCTAATTGCTGACCCCAAAACCAAGGAAGCGGTTTTGGTTGACTCTGTAATTGAGCAGGTCGAGCGCGATTACAAGCTGCTCAATGAGTTGGGATTGACCTTGAAATACTGCTTAGAAACCCACGTCCACGCCGACCATATCACGGGGGCAGGCAAGCTGCGGGAGTTGACGGGCTGTGAAACCCTGGTGCCAGAAAAGGCTCAGGTTTCCTGTGCCGACCGCCATATTCAACATGGGGAAGTTTTGAAGGTCGGCGAGATTGAGATTCGGGCGATCGCCACGCCAGGCCATACCGACAGCCACATGGCGTATCTGGTGAACGGTGACAGAGTCTTGACGGGCGATGCGCTGTTTATTCGCGGTTGCGGACGGACTGATTTTCAGAGTGGCGATGCGGGTGCGCTGTACGACTCCGTAACAGAAAGTCTGTTTACGCTGCCAGACGACACATTAGTATACCCAGGTCATGACTATCGCGGTCACAGCGTCTCCACAATCGCCGAAGAGGAACAGTGGAACCCGCGCTTTGTCGGACGCACTCGTGATCAGTTCATTGAGTTTATGAATGGGCTAAATCTTCCCGATCCGAAAAAGATTATGGAAGCAGTTCCTGCCAACGAACGGTGTGGCAACGTGTTCGTGAACAGCTAGAAGATTCGGTTTGACAAGGTTAAGAGGGCGGCTTGAACACGGCACTGAAACACAGCAATGAACGAAACACGACTAGTTGGCATACATCCAATTGATGATGCAGTCGCTGTTGCTGGAGAACTGAGTCCAGAGCAATTGCAGCAAGCATCTGAGCAGGGATTTAAATCCGTGATCAATTTGAGGATGCCAAAGGAGAAGGGATTTCTACTCGATGAACCACAGATCGTGGAATCACATGGAATGCAGTATGCACATATCCCCGTGAATCCCTCTAGCTTGAGCAGTGAACTCGTGGCTCAGGTTTCTGCACAAATCGATCGACTGCCAAAACCTATTTTGATGCACTGCTCACTCGGTTTGCGATCGGCTGGGATTGGGCTGCTGCGGGCTGGAATTAATCAGGGCATGACCGTTGAAGAATTCTTACGGCGAACAGAGGCTATGGGATTGGATTTCAACGATCGCCCTGGTGTCAAACGATTTTTTGTAGACTACATCACCCAACATTTGAAGCAGTTAGGAGAACCCAATGACGAGCATGAATGAAACCCATTTCACCACCTTTTCAAAACAAACTGTGCATGATCGCCTGAAGACGATAGACCCTGCTTCTTTGAAAGCACTTTTAGATCAGCAGTCCATTACGTTAGTGGATGTGCGTGAGCCTTCTGAACATGCCAGCGAAAAGATTCCTGGTTCAATGCTGATGCCGTTATCCAAGTTTGATCCGAATCGCGTTCCCTTTGAGAGGAACAAGACCACAGTGTTGTATTGTCGAACCGGCAATCGATCGGCTCAGGCAGCACAAAAATTATTCGCAGCAGGAATTAGTGAAGTGACCCATCTAGAAGGTGGGTTGTCGGCTTGGATGCAGGCAGGGTATTCAACTGAGATACACAAAAACGCGCCTATTAGCCTCATGCGCCAAGTTCAAATTGTAGCAGGCTCCCTGGTGGTGATTGGCACTGTGCTGGGTGCGTTTGTGTCTCCTTGGTTTTTGCTGCTTAGTGGTTTTGTTGGCTTTGGGCTGGTGTTTGCTGGAATCACCAATACCTGTGCTTTAGGAATGATGCTCGCAAAGATGCCTTGGAATCAACGGGTTTAAGGCAGTGGGTTTCAGTCAGTGGGTTTCAGTCAGTGGGTTTCAGTTAGTCCTAGAACTGACTAAACCCTTACTAGAAGATTACTACTATGGTGATTACTGTCATTGGTTATGTACTGGCTGCCCTAGTGGGGGCTAGCCTAGGTTTGATTGGGGGGGGAGGGTCCATCCTAGCGACTCCAATTTTGATTTATGTCATGGGTGTACCCCCTAAATCTGCGATCGCCATGAGCTTAATTATCGTGGGTGCAGTGAGTTTGGTAGGCATTATTCCCCATTGGCGGCAGGGGAACATTGACCTTAAAACGGCTGCTTTGTTTGCTCCAGCCGCAATGGTCGGAGCCTATTTAGGTGCTAGGATTGCCACTCTTCCCATTGTGACTCCCACCTTCCAACTGATTAGTTTTGCGGTGATGATGTTGGTTGCCTCATTTTTCATGATTCGCAAGTCATCCCGCTCAATCCAATCTAGCCCGGAAGAAAAGCTGAAACTCTTGTCTGTAGAACCCTCTCATCACTCAGGAATTCCCCGTTGGCTTGCGATTCCCTCAGAAGGATTGGGGGTCGGTATTTTAACAGGGTTTGTTGGTATTGGCGGCGGATTTATGGTTATTCCGGCACTGGTGCTGCTAGGTGGAATGCCGATGAAAAAAGCCGTCGGCACATCTTTGATTATTATTGCCTTGAAATCCGTTACTGGATTTGCAGGATATTTAGGGCATGTACCCATCAATATCCCCTTGATGGTGACGTTCACAATCATAGCTAGCATTGGGATGATTTTAGGGGCTTACCTCACCAAGTTCATTGAGGCAAAGCACCTAGAGAAGGGGTTTGGTTACTTTGTGATTGCTGTTGCTATCTTTATATTGATCAAGCGATAGAGCTTCAGCCGAGAGAAGCCTTCTTGTTAGGGGAAACAAAATGGGCACGGAGTTTTTATCTGATACCGTTGCATTATCACGAATGCAGTTTGCTTTGACGGCTATCTTTCACATGCTCTGGCCGGTTCTCACGACGGGCATGGCAATTTACCTGGTTGTCGTCGAGGGCTTGTGGCTGAGAACGAAAAATCCGGACTACTATCGCCATGCTCGCTTCTGGTCAAAACTATACGTTCTGAACTTTGGCATTGGTGTTGCTTCTGGTTTGCCGATGGAATTTCAATTCGGTACAAACTGGGCACCTTTTTCAGAAGCAGTGGGAGATTTCTTTGGCAGCATTTTGAGGTTTGAGGCGCGAAACAGCATTCATGCTCGAAACGAGGTTTCTGAGCGTTTCTGAGCGTTGTGTTATTTAGCCGGAAACGAGTGCAGCCCGTGATTTATTAAACCTCTCGCATGAATGCCGTTTTGAGGGTGTGAATCGTAGCGCGGCGGTACCGCGCCACGATTCACGCAAGAAGTCGATTGTGATTCACTAATTATCTATTCGCTAATTATCTACCATTATCTACCGTAGGAACTAGCCCGAAACAGATAGTTCCCAATCCATAGCCTCCAATCTCTGGTTGCTGGATTAGCGCATTTGATACCAATAGTAGGTTGCCATAGGAATCACTGTAGCTGCCAGCAGTAGCCCAATCACCCAGGCAGTTGCGTTGCTTTCAGCCGTTTCTTCGGGCGTAGCAAAGGTTCCTTCACTTTGGTCAACTTCGGCGACGATGGGCGGGCCGGGGTCAGGGTTGCCCGCCAGTACTTCTGATAGGCGTGTAGTCACGTCGAGAAATGCCTGATTGTAGCGATCGCCCTGGCGCAGGGGCACGGCCAGCGTTTCATCGACGACGCTGGTGGCGATATCATCGGTCAGCAAGTCTTTGGCAGACTCGCCCACCCGAATGGCGGCGTTGTTGGTCACGGTGTCTAGCACCAGCAGCACTTCATTCGCCTGGTCTGCCGGGTCGGGAAACCATCGCTCAAACAACTGATCTGTAAAGCTTTGGACGGTTTCGCCATAGTCTAATCGGTGAATCGTCACTAGGCGCACATCGTTGCCGGTCTTCTTCGACAGGCTGCTTAGTTTGCCGTTGATATTGCTTTCATTGAGGCGGCTCAGCACATCGCCCTCATCAACGACCCATTCGGTCGGGCTGACAGCAGGCATCTCATATACGCCAGTCGCCAAGGCAGGAGCCGCACCGCCCAACCACAGAAATAGTCCCAAGGCTAAGGCGATCGCCCCGACGCTGCACTGGAGCGATCGCAACAGTTGGCCGACTCGTTCCCGATCCACTCGTTCCTGGTTCAGTTCCTGGTTCAATTGCTTAAAGAAATGTATCATTTCTGAAAATCCCCAACCCTCATTACAAAAATACAACAGGTTGGGGGCGTGGGGAGAGATAGGGAGAATGGGGGAGTCTGGAGAAAATTTAATGAATTGGCTGGATGCGGTAGGCACAGCGGCGATCGCCCTGCATAATATGCTCCACCCGCTCCACTGCAACGCTCGCGCCCAACACCGACCGAAAGACCTCTAGCTCCGCAGTGCAAAGCCCTGGGCAGGTCTGGGCAGCCGCGCAAATAGGACAGTGATTTTCTACCAGCAATAGCCCATCGGGCTGTTCCAAGACCTCTGCCATATAGCCTTCCTGGCTGCGGAGGTGGGCGATCGCCCGCACCTGCTCCTGCCAGACATCCATACCAGCGAGATGCGTCCGATAGGTCTGGATCTGGCGACGACTGCGCTCCGAAATCACTCGCTCCAGCCCCTCCGCGCCAAACACCGTCTCCACTCCCCGCAGCACGTCCAGCATCAGCTCGGCGTGGCTATCAGGAAAACGGCTGACGGAATGCTCGGTCAACTGCCACAACTTCACCGGGCGACCCGTAGGGCGGCGCTCTTGGCGATAGGTTACCCACTGCTCTGCCTTGAGCGCCTGGAGATGCTGCCGCACAGCCATCGGCGAAATCTCAAGTTGCTCTGCCAGGGCCGCCGCCGTCTGCGCCCCCCGCATTTTCAGCAGGTGCAAGATCTGATCTTTGGCTCTGAGCTTTGTGTCCTCCATGCTTTGAATGCATTTTGAATGCATTTTGAATGCATTTATCGAGTGCAGGGTCTATTTTCAGTGTGCCGTGTGCAGAGGATTTTCGCTGTGTTTTGAATACGCCCTCTCGTCGGTTGACAGCCTGATTGACGGACAAAACTCGGGCAATCGTGATCCGCTCGTCAGTTGGGTTAGCGTCAGCGTAATCCAACCAAATTTCAGCTAAAACTGGGTTTGACGTTGCTCAACCTAGCCCAGGTAAAAGATTGGTCGGTCAACCAGCTCAAAACCTCATCAGCCTCACCAGCCTCAAAACTGATAAGGCTGATCGTTCAGCCACATTCTGGTTAGCACGGCTTCGCCATTGGTCCCAACTTTGGCTTCCATGACAAATTTCGGCAAATCTGGATTAGCCTGCTGAAGCTCGGCGATGCGGTTGTTGATGTTGAGCCGTTCGGCTTCGGGCATATAGTATCGCTCTAGCCCATAGTTCACCCAGCCGTTGCGATAGAGTCCCTTCAGGGCTACTTGGTTGGCGGGCAGGTTGGTGGGGCGATCGCCCGACACTGCTACAGGCTTCCAGGGCTTGGGCGGCTGACTGCCCGCGTCTTCTGGTGCTTCCAGAATTACATAGATTGGGCGAGCCGCAAAGCGCGATCGCTGCTGCTGCGCTGCTGCTTCAAACGCTCGCCAGCCCGGCAAATTCTCCAGTTCGCCTGGCTGGGAAATGTCGTAGCCCAGCGTTACATAATAGCCGCGCAGGGGGTGATACGGGTCAACCGGCCCCGTTTGCAAAATTACCGTCTGCCCCGTCGCCTGGGTATAGATGGCTTGCAGCGGAATCACCAAAATTAGCGCTGCCTGAATCGCCAGGGCCAGCCCAAAACGCCAGCGAGCAACCGGGGACGCAGGAGGGAAAACCGGCGGGAGTGGGTGTTGTGGAGTTGGTGTAGCTGGAACAGCGGGCAGGGGAGGACGGCTGGAGGAACGAGATTCAGAATTCATAAGACACTTGACCCGGAAAATGAGGACATTGAAATGAGGCAACCATTCTGTTGGCTAGACCTAAAGCCTGAGACATACCCCGAACTTTTGTAGATCGTTTGCAGATCGTTTCTTCTTTAAACTGTTTCTTCAAACTGTTTCTTCTTGAGACGCAGGGGTGAGCGTGGCGGCAGGCGCAAGGGTGCGGACATGTCGCTCGAACCAGAGGCCAACTAGCAGCACACCCAGACCACAGAGGGCAAAGACCGCAGACTTTAGCAGCAGTCCGGTTTCGTATTCCAACATGCGGCTGATGATTTGTAGCACCAGCATTACCATGCCGTACCAAAACAGGCTGCGATTGCCCTGGGCGAGTCCCTGTCGGATAAATGTGGCCGACAGGAGAAACAGCAGCACGTTGAATAAATAAGTGGCGATCGCCTGAATGGGCGCAATGCCCCAGTGCCAGAGCGGAATCAGCCCCACCGTCAGCAAGAACACCAGCATCACTGCGTCGTGCTGCGACAGCCCCCAGCGCTGCCCCCGGTGGCGCGGATAGGCCAGATAAAACCAGCCGATGAGCGTGAGCGCGGTGTAGACAAACAAGTTGGGGTTGAGCAGCAAATCGCCGCTGTGGCTGAACAGAACCCGAACCTGCTGGGCAAAGCTGGGCTGGTCGGAAATGGGAGTCCAAATGTTGCGAAAGGAGAACCAATAGCAGGTCGCCGTAAGGAAGATCAGGGCGATCGCCTGGGCAACAGGACGAAACGGGCGAGTCAGCGGCAGCGGCGCGTTTCGCAGTCGCCACCACAGCGCATCGTCATAGCTCCACAGCAGCGCTGGGGGCAGCGTACAGGCGATCGCCACCAAAAAGCCAGGAGCCGCCGGCCCGCTGAACTGGTTCCCCACATCTGCCAGGGTGACCAGCAGTGCCGAAATCGTGGCGATCGCCCCCAGCGCAAAAATCACCTTCGAGCGACACTGATAGGCCAGCAGCGTAAACAGGCCACCCGCCACCAGTGGCATCAGGCTCATCAAGCTATTTAAGCCTGAGAGTGCTTGCATCTGAGTGGCTTCCCAGATCCCCGACCAATAGCCCACGCCCATCAGCAGAATTGCCAGCAACGCGAGCGATCGCAGCCGCAGCCCAAACGCCATCGCCAGCACGCCCAATCCCCAGACTAGGCACAACTCATAAAACGCGCCGCTCCGGTGAAATAGCTGCCCCGCCAGCGCCAGGTTTGCCCCCAGCACCAGCGCCCCCAACAGCAACAGCCCATGCCCCAAGCGATGCTGCCAGCGCTCTCGTCCGTTTAGCTTTGGTCGCCGCCACAGATAAAAGCCCGTCGCATTCGCCGCCAAAAACAGGCTGAACAACAACCCCATCTTACCCATGCGGGGAATTGCCTGCCAGTTTGCTGCGACAAAGGTAATCACGCCCAGCCCCAGCAAAATGCAGCCCAGCCCTAGCAAAACGACAATGAAGCGATCGCGCGCCCCAGTTTCTAGCTCATGAAATTCATACTGCGCCGCCAGCCGCTCATATTGCGCTGGCTCGATCAGCCCATCAATCCGCCACTGCTCGGCTTCGCGCCGGAGTTGCCGCCGAAATTGCTCACTTGCCATTGGGACTGTCCCCTTTTGATGACCAGAAAAATGACCAGAAAAATGACCAGAAAGATTAAACCTCTTGCATGAATGCTGTTTTGAGGGCGTTAATGGTGGCGCGGCGGTACCGCGCCACGATTCGCGCAAGAAGTCTATTGTGTGGGAAATTGTGTGGATAGCGCTTATTGGATTTTATTGATTCTGCACACAGCGCCGATGGATCGCCCATCCTGACAGACCGCTACGACCGACGGCTTACCAATTGCTGTGTCATACCATCGGTGTCGCATACATCCCCTGCCCCAATCGGAGCCACTATGCCAGAACTTCAAGCTGTCCTGACAGAGAATGCCCTGCCTGACAAATACGCCGCGTCAATCCATATCACAGCAGGGAACAGCAGCCAGAAGCCAAGAATTTAGTCAAAGACAGACGATAACAGCCGAAAAAAGCTCAAATATCGGTTTCAATGGCGACCCCAATGGCAATTTGAAACGTGGCGAT
>JBDNCP010000001.1:0-98669 GCA_046719575.1 Cyanobacteriota bacterium | reverse complement strand
GGGAAACCGATAAGCCCAATGGGCAGCCCCGCAGGTGTCTGGATACTCGAAGGGCACGGGAGAAGTTTGGCTTTGTGGCGGAGGTGGACTTTCGGGAGGGGCTACGCAACACGATTCAGTGGTATCGAAATTATACCAGTAAGATTACTGATTAGCCCCGTGCTGATTGCTGATTAGTGAGGATTTAGTAAAGCTTGGATTGGGGGACGATGTTGATGGAACAGCCTGAAATGAACGCGAAGGATCAGCAGGTGAACAATCCGGCTCTATCAGCGTCTGCCTAACGGGTACTGGATAGTATGGTCTTTTTCAGGACGTTTACGTAGTGAAAATTGTGTAAAAATAGCGAAGCTAGATGAAACCTTAGGCTTTTTTCTGTAGAATTATAAGAGTATCTACTGAGCTATCTTTACAAGAGAAAAATTATTTCAATTGGCTTCATTAATTAGGGTTTATCTATCTAGCTCCCTCATTTAGGATTTGCTGATATCTACCGCTTCGTTTCTCTTGTAAATCGTTTCAGGTGCTTTACCAACAAGACTGACAATCGGGCGATCGCTCTAATTTATGAAGCTTGCTAATTGATAAGGCTTGAGACTTGTTGAGCAATTATGAACTCACAGTAAAGGCGCTGCCAGCATCTACCTTGTAGAGCATCTATCTCTCCCAAAGCATCTATCTCTACATTAAGCTTTGACTACTTTCACGCTGTTGTATCTCTGAGCCATCAAGGAACCTATATCAATTCTTGATTTTGGATTTGTGATTTTGGATTGCTGATCAAGCATCTCTAAGACTTTCAGCAATTTCATTCATAACGCTATCCACGAGATTTGATATTTCAGCATCAACCGAATTTTGACGTTAGAAGGGCGCTCTATTTTACGCTGAAGTATAGGTAATCAGCTACTGCTTTTTAGTGGCTTCTGTTGACCTATTTTTTAACTGCCACTTCTTTTATCTATTTTTATCTATCACTCTACTGATGCTTTCTTTTCATATAGAGTGGAAGTTTTAAGTAGATAGATCAGATCAAATTAAAAACCGGATTCCAAACCCTGCGTTTATTTGTGTCCACCTATTTATAACTTCATTTCATCTTGTTAGACTCGTCCAGCTTGGATTGAATAAAGGTTGCCTTTTAAGCACTCCATTGGATCAGGGAAGCACTGCAACTAAAAGTGAGCATCTCCACATTGATTCACGAAGTTCAGTTTATCCCAAAGTGTTGATTTATGATGTCCCAGCTAAAGCCTCCAACGCATAGTGTGATTGGGTTTCCAGTTACATCTCTTAGCTTTAATGATCAGATGGATTGGATGTTGGAATGGGCAACGCAGCGCTTAAGTAAGACCGTTTGCGTTGCCAATGTGCATATGCTGATGGAAGCAACCTGGAATAAAGAATTCGGCAGCATTTTGTCAAGTAGCGATATGGTGACACCAGATGGAATGCCGCTGGTTTGGTTGATGAGCTGGATGGGCCGCTATCGACAAGATCGAGTGGCTGGAATGGACATTATTTTGGGACTTTGTGAGCGATCGCCCTCTCAAAGTGTCAGCATCTTTTTCTTGGGGTCTGATGAAAACACATTGCAAAAAATGCGCCAACGACTGCACCGCGAGTTTCCAAATCTGGAAATTGCAGGCATGGAGCCGCTGCCATTTCGCCCGCTTACCCCTCAGGAAGATGAGAACATTACACGGCAAATCAATGAGAGCGGCGCAGGAATTGTGATGGTGTCGCTGGGCTGTCCAAAGCAGGAGACCTGGATGAACGCGCACAAAGGCAAAGTGAATGCTGTCATGATTGGGCTGGGCGGGGCTTTTCCGGTGTATGCAGGGGTGCAAAAATGGGCCCCCGAAATCGTCAGAAGATTGGGCTTTGAATGGCTGTATCGATTGATTCAGGAGCCGGGCCGCTTGTGGAAGCGCTATGCAAGAACCATCCCCCCGTTTACTGTTTTAGCGCTGTTGCAAGTCGTGAGTACGTTGAGCCGTGAGGACATGAGTTTGCAAACTCGTAGCAGATAAATTTGCAAACCCTCAGCACATAAATTTAGAGGTCTGACTGACTGGCTTTAGTGAATTACTCAGTTGCTACTACAGGCTGCAACAAACCGCGCCGCGATCGCCGGCCGCGCCCCCCAGTGGACATGCAGGTAAGAAGCGTGGAGATTTGGCAACTGCCAACCTTCAGCAAAGCAAGGGCTTTGGGAGGCATAGGGTTTTAGGGAATATAGCGGGTTTTTGGATAAGTTAGTCAGGCTTGATCGGTGAAACTCGTGCCCCCAAAACGTTTCGCCCTGACGATAGAGAAAGGTGTCTTGCTGGGCGATCGCCCGTCGATAGCCCAGCGTCAGTCGCTTGCCCATCACCGCTGCTGTTGGCAAAACGCCCGCCATCTCCCAGGGGTTTCCGTCAAAATCTACAATGTGTTGGCTAAGATACATTAGCCCACCGCACTCCGCATAGGTCGGCAGACCCGCCTGAATCGCGGCTCCCACCGCCGCTCTCGCTGCTGAGTTGGCTGTCAGTTCCGCTGCAAACACTTCTGGGAACCCGCCGCCAAAGTATAGCCCGCCTGCTCCTTCTGGCAAGGCTATATCTTGCAGGGGACTCCAAAATACCAGTTCAGCGCCCAACCGCTCCAGCAGTTCCAGGTTATCGGCGTAGTAGAAGCTGAAGGCGCGATCGCGGGCAACAGCCAACCGGATTTTGGATTTTGGATTTTGGATTTTGGTTTCGGTGGTTGGCGGGGGTGGTGTGTCTAGCTTGCTAGTTTTGAGGAGGGGGCGCAGTTGATTCCAGTCGAAGCTAGTTTCTGCCAGGGATGCAAGGCGATCGCACAACTGCCCCAACGCGGGCAGTTCGTCCGTGGGCACCAGTCCTAAATGGCGATCGGGGAGGGTGATTTCGTCCTGGCGACGCAGCACGCCAAGGATAGGCAGAGCCAGTGGCTCCAGCGCCTCCTTGAGCAGGGTCAGATGGCGATCGCTGCCGACTCGATTTAGCACCACGCCCGCCAGGTGCAAGCGCGGATCAAAGCTGCGATATCCGTGGGCGATCGCTGCTACTGAGCGCGACAATCGGGCACAATCTAGCACCAGCAGCACGGGCAGATTCAAAAGCCGCGCCACATGGGCCGTACTAGCCACGTCGTCGCAGCCGCTGGCCCCGTCAAATAACCCCATAACCCCTTCCACTAGGGCAAATGCTGCATCCTGGCTTGCATCCGCAAAGCACTGCTGTACATAGGTTTCGGAGGTTAGCAGGGGATCGAGATTGCGGCAGGCACGGCCGGTAATAAACTGGTGAAACATGGGATCGATGTAATCTGGCCCGACCTTAAACGACTGGACGCGATCGCCCCAGCGGGTCAATGCCGCCAGCAGTGCCATCGTCACCGTGGTCTTGCCCACGCCACTGCGTTCCCCCGCTACTACCAGCGTCATTGTTGCATCTCAGTTACGTCACTACAGCGTCATTTTAGCGTTCGGGAGTCTGGGCGGAGGGCGTGTAGTCTTGCCTTTTAATGTTTATCATCAATCATTCATTCCGCCGAATTTCCAGCGAATAGCAAAAGCGATCGCCCCGTGAAATCGTTTCACCGTAGGCAATTGGGCGATCGCCCGTTGTAAAGGCTGTGTGGCGATAGACAATGAGCGGATGCCCCAGCGGAACTTCTAGATGCAGGCTCTCTTCTGGATTAGCGTGGGTGCATTCCAGAATAGCTTCTATGCGGGCGATCGCAATGCCGTGCTGCTCTAGTACCGGAAACGTCATTTGATGAACTGAATCAACCGCAAAAAATTTTTCAAAGGTTGGCGGTACGTAAGTCAGATCTAGCGCTCCGGGTGCGCCGTTAATGTCCAACAGTTTCTTTTGAAAATAGGCGGTGGGCGTTTCAAACAAATGCTGGGCGGCGACTGGAACTTCGACTAGGCCTGCTTCCAGTCGTGTTGCCAAAAGTGAGATGCCCTGCTGCGCCATGTCCGCTTCCAAAAACACCATCGGGCTAGACAGCGAGTAGGTAACCTTGCGGCGCTCTGTAACGAACACGCCCTTGCCCTGGCGAGAAACGACGAGACCTTGGCTAATGAGATTGGCGATCGCCTGTCGAATGGTGGTTCGACTCACTCCAAACCGCTCCACAAGCTGATATTCGCTGGGCAGTTGCTCTCCTGGCGGATAGTCGCCGCTGAGGATTTGGCGACGAAGCTGTTCGGAAATGACAAGATGCAGCGGAGTGGACATGCTATCGGCTGGGTAGATCGGTATGCAACCAGTCTACGAAACCAGCCAATCTACGCAAGAACAGACCTGAGAAAAAATGGGCGCAGCGCAGTAGCTATTCAGGACGAGTAGATAAAAACTCCGTAATTAAACCCGATATAGAATTCTGTTTTTGCTTCGCTTTCTTGTGAGAATTCTGGATATTTCGTATGCTGCCTGCCACCAGCAAGCCCGATAGTGAACTCCCCAAAATGCAAAGCCCAATGTTTCGCACAGCAATGTTTCGATATTGCTCCTTCAAAGCCAATTCTTGTGGCATTTCGGATGAGGGCAGAGTATTGTGGGTTTTGACAGCCGTCACAGATAATCCAAAGACAATACCAGCCGTCAGCAATGAAGGGATCAAGATTGTTTTGATAGGAGACTGACTCATTTTGAGTTAACTTTAATGAGAATTTTTTGGCAGATTTTTCCGTTTAGGACTTCATAGCAATGCTGCTGATCTGGTCACTTGGTTGATCCACTGAATGACCGAAGAGGGTACGGCGCATCGCTAAAAGAGCGCAACACAACTAAGAAGCTGTTTGAAAAGTCCTGCTTTGAGTGAGTTTGGCGACTAAAGTCGCTACTACAAGCGCAGAAACACCGAGAAACCTCCCTAATTTATTTAGGTTCCTTGAGGTTCGTAGTGATGGTTTTAACCATCTTTACCCTTTTCAAACACTCTCTAAGTACATTGTAGTAATTCGCTCAGCGCAACGGCCGTTATCTATTGCCAGGTCGGCTGATCTTTACAAGAAAAACAGCAGTATGAAAACTCAATGATCAGCCGCCTGATCTTTATTGAATCTTGATTAAAACTTTCCAGTTTTGCCACGAAATCGCTTGTCAAAAACAATTAATTGATAGTCAATCTAACTTCCGGATCTAAATCGCCCAAGCCGAAAAGATTGATAAAGGCCATCCAGAAATACTAACTTTATTCATGAATATTGATTCCTGTATAACTGAGTAATTTTCTAATGGGATGAGAGGCCAGATAGAGCCTTGATTGATAAGCTCTGCTCTAAAATATTGGCGATCGCCCTCCTGTTCTAGCCCCATAAATACATGAACACATGAATACAAGATTTAGCCTACTCATTGTAGTAGTTCTGGGAACTGTAGCAGCGATTTTGGGGATTCCTGGACTCCGGGCATTTCTGACGGGCTTTGTTCGTCCAGAGCCGTCTAGAATAGTCGCTTCTGAAGCCGTTTCTCTGGCTCAGCGGGTGCAAAGCGGCAATCTAGAGCGACTGAAGCAAACGCGCAAGTGTCCCCGATGTAACCTGAGCGGTGCTGACCTGAGCGGACTCGATCTGAGCCGAGTTGACTTGCGAGAGGCAAACTTGGTAGCCGCCAAGTTTGACAACGCTAAGTTAATTAATGCTCAATTGACCCAATCCAACTTGACCGATGCGAGTCTGCAAAACGCCAATCTTCAGGGTGCAGATTTGCAGGGAGCGGTACTCAATCGCACCGACTTTCGGAACGCTCAGATGATGCACGCGACGCTAGAAAAAGCAGACTTGCAGCAAGCAACGCTGACCGGAGCCGAACTGCGAGCCGCCAACCTGACAGATAGCCAAATGGAACGGGCAAACCTGAAGCAAACCAGTCTTTACGGCGCATTGCTGAGTCGGGCAAATCTGGCGATCGCCGACTTGAGTGATTCCGATCTGCGATATGCCAACTTTTTGGATGCCAATCTAGAAGGCGCAAACCTCCGCAACGCCCAACTCGAGTTTGCCATTATGCCCAATGGCAGCACCTATCAGGGCACTGTGCCCTATTAAAGGTCTTGTTAAGTCGTTCGGCGATGCGTTATGGCTATGCCTGACTCTACTGTGCAAATATCGTATATCTACAGTGCAACTTATGGACATCCTTTAATCTAAAACCCGTTTCAAATCTGTTCTATCTAGCTGAGCGATCATGTTACTTTCTACGTCCCTACTACAGGATCGATTGCGTTCGCTAAATCATCGCACCACCCGACAAGTTCTACAAGCTATTTCGGTTTTAGCAACGGTCTTACTTGTCTCTCGTTTCTGTCAGCCAGGGCAGTTTTCGCTGGGTTCTCGCAATGACATTGACCTGCAACTCAGCGTGTCGTCGGAGGGTTCTGGTGTGTACGCGATCGCTGGTAAAACGAACCTTCCTGACAATGCGCGACTGGCGATCGCCGCTGTTCGCTATCTGGAGCCAACACGACAGTCCGGCAGTTCTCCCAAAGCAAAACCGACCTATTCTATCCTTGCCTATCAGACGGCAACCGTGACTGATGGCCAATGGCAGACCCAGCTTAACCTGTGGCAGGTTGCGGAGGATGGTCGCTATCAAGAAGCGTGGCAATTTGAGCAAGCAGCCCTCCAGCTTAATCTAGAACCCAGCCCAGACGTAATCTTTTTGGCAACGCTAAGCCCGGTGGGTAAAGTCGAGCAATTGCCCGCGCTCGAACGGCAGCTTCGCAGCAAAAACCTTGCAGTTAGCGGCAAGCATTTCTACACCGCTGCGGACGGGCAGCAATATGTGCAGGTGCATCAGGTGCAGCCCGTCGCTTTGCCGAGCGATCGCACCCGTCCGCCTGCTCGCCGCTCCGAAGACCTAAACGGCGGCTGGGGTGAGCGCTATTTGATGCCCGGTGAGCCACCTAATCCCTATGTGCTGGAACAGCCGACAGAGCGACAGACCGATGCGCCCATGCGCCGTGAGGAGTTTTTATGGTAATCAGGTCTACGGTGAGATTCCTCTTGGCGAGATTTCCCTTGGTAAGACCGTCAACCTTGGATTGCCTGTCTAGCTAGAGCCAGTTGCCCAGCAGCACATAGGATGCCCAAAAGCGAGGCGCGTCGTAGTTTGTCCGCAGCAGGCTAAGCTGGGCCTGGCGCAGGGCTTCGGCTTTGGAGATGGGGCCGCGCGTAAGCTGCTGGTAGAACTCAATCATCAGGTCGGCTCCGGCTTCGTCATCCACGCTCCAGAGCGAGGCAATGGTGCTGCGGGCCCCAGCGCGGACTGCCACCCCCGCAAGACCCAGCGTAGCGCGGCGATCGCCCTCGGCAGTGCGACAAGCACTCAGCACCAGCAGTTCAATGGGTTCTGGGCTTTCTAGCTCCTGAATTTGCAGCAGGCTGCTGAGATCTTTCACGTTCACCCGGCTATCCCACGCCAGGATGAAGGTATCGGCAGCGTTGGAGCTAAACTCGCCGTGGGTTGCCACATGGACAATCGAGGCAGGGGCAGCGCTGAGGGAGTTCTGGAAATTTTGCTGGGTAAAGCTGGTGTTAATCAGCACGCGGCTGGGCAAGGTTTTCTGAATTTCCTGTAGCTCCTTTTCGACATTGGGCAGGGCAGGAAAACTGTCTCTCGCTTCCGTCAGTCCGGCCATGAGGGCGCGAAACTGTCGCTGCTGGAGCGGGCGCGGGTCGGGCAGTTGCAGACCGGGGGCCAGGGCAAGGCTGTAATGCTCGATCAAATACTGGCGGCCGTCGTGGAGCGCTGCCATCGGCACGTTGCGGAGTGCCCCATCCAGCACAAACACGAGGGTCTGGTTTTCGGTTAGTTGGGCCGCAATGGGGCGAATCAGCCAGTCGTAGACCTGCTGAGACAGCGCCAGTCCTTCGGGGGAGGGGTAAGCGCGATCGCGCAATTCTCGTAGCAAGTCTTCAGACACGCGCTCGACGGTTTCCTGGGCGACGGGCGTTGTGTAGCGGCGGAGGGGCTGCTGCGGCTGCTTCAGGATCACCTCGATGCGATCGGGCAGGACGATGGTGTATAGCACGGCGGCAGGCAGCGTAGACAGATCCACCACTCGGTCTAGCTGAGACTGCGTATCCAGACAGGCTTCTCGAAAGAAGTTGTCTAGTTCTGCCACTTGCAACCCCTCAATTACGTCTCGTGCCTGCACCAGTCGCTCTAGATCAGGGGTTGGGTTTTGCGGATCGAGCAGCAGATCGACCAACTGGCGATAGACTGGCTCCACGCTCTCGCGGAAGGAAAACTGCACGTCTCGATTAATCGCTACCAGGTCGCCCCGGATGGCTTGCAGGCTTTGCACAGCCTGACTGTAGGCGGCGATCGCCCCCGCCTTCTGATCCTGCGCCAGCAGCAGCCGCCCCAGTTGCCACTGCCAGCGATAGGCAATATCGGCGGCGGCAATTTGCTGTGCCAAGTTGAGCGCCTGCTGGGTCAGGGTTTGGGCTTCGCGCCATTGTCCTGTTTGTTCGTATAGATGCCCCAAACTGCCCAGGGCAAAGGACTCTGCCCGCAGGTCGCCCAGTTCCCTCGCCCGCTGCACTGTCTTGGACAGGCGACGGGCGATCACCTCCAGGTCTGGCTCTCCGCCGCTAGCCTGGGAAAGGGTCGCCAAAAGCTGCGCCAGTTCAATCTGGTTGAACAACGCCGGACGGCTGGGGGGCAGGGGGTCTAGCTGCTGCTGTAGGACTGGATAGCGCGATCGCGCCTGTTCCCACTGGGCGGTTTCGATGAGCAGGCTGAACTGGTTTAGCGCCGCCTGAAGCCGCAACTCGGCAGAGGGGGCCAATTGCATCGCCTGGTCATATTGCCTCAGCACGGTTTCCGTCTGTTGCAAAAAGGCGGTGGCGAGGCGCTGCTGACGTTGCTCGTAGACCCGACGAGCGCGGTCGTCCGGCAGCGGCATATTGAGTCGCTGAACCGCTTCGGCAGGAGTCATACCCGACTGACCCAGCGCGGCGATCGCCCTGGCTCGCTCCACATTGGCCAGGCTGAGGGTGATGGCGGCGATCGCCTCCTGAGTGGCAGGCATAGGCGACTGGGCGTGCAGCGCGGCAACAATGCTGCGACTCTGCTCCAGCGCTTGACGGGCCGCCTCCAGATCGCCCGCCGCCCGCTGAGTATCCCCCAGTGTCCGCAAGACCTGCGCCTTGGTCAGCGAGTCGGGTGCGGCCGCGAGCTGCTGGTCGATGGCCGCGAGTTGGGCGATCGCCCGCCGATATAGCCCCAGCGATCGCAACGCCTGGGCCTGGTTGAGTTGCGTGTCGATGGCGGCCAGGTCGCCCACCTGCTGAAACAAATCCGTTGCCTGTTCCCAGGACTCTAGCGCCGCCTCTGCCTGACCCCGCGCAAACTGGAGCCGCCCCAGAATAGTCAGCGCTTGCGCCTGCGCCCGTCGCACGGGTTGGGTGCGCGGCGTAAGGGAATTCAGCAGTTGCACCGCTTCGGCAATACGCTGATTCGCCACCGCCCATTCTCCAAGCTGCTGATGGGCGAGCGACAGATTTGCCAGCGCCACGCCTTCGCGGAGGCGATCGCCCGTCTGTCGATGCTGGGTGAGTTGGGTTTCCAACTGGGCGATCGCCTCTCGATAGTGGCCGGCTTCGTAGAGCGATCGGGCAGATTGCGCGTCGTCGTTGGGCGGAGAGTGGGAAGAACGAAGAACGAAGAACGAAGAACGAAGCGGGGGGGCGGGTGGGGGGGAAGCAGGAAGAACGAAGAACGAAGAACGAAGCGGGGGGGCGGATGGGGGGGAAGAATGAAGAACGAAGAACGAAGAACGAAGCGGGGGGGCGGATGGGGACGGATTGGACGGAAGCATCCCTGTTGCCGAATGTGCCAGCCCTAAAGCTAGACTGAACCCCAGCACTAGCTCCAGGAGTAGGGCTGGAATCCATTGCCTGGTTTTGCGGCGACCGGAAACGCGGCGAGAACTGGCGTGGGGCGATCGCCCGACCACAGCAAACTGCTGCTGTAGTTTGGCAGTGCAACGCGCTTGTCTGAATCGGCGGCGTATCATCCAGCGGCTCCTAATCCATCTGTCCTTTCAGGCTGGCCTGAATGTACTCTAGATTTTCGCCTGCCCACAGTCCCTTAAAGGAGAAGATTTGCGTCGAAGATTTTT
The DNA here is from genome assembly GCA_046719575.1 of Cyanobacteriota bacterium. Lineage (GTDB taxonomy): Bacteria > Cyanobacteriota > Cyanobacteriia > Elainellales > Elainellaceae > Thermoleptolyngbya. The sequence goes on along the minus strand of JBDNCP010000001.1, from coordinate 88,517 downwards.
GTGGAAAACTCGCTAAATCGGGCTGACCAGCCAGCCGCGCATAAAGTAATAGACCGAAGACAAATATTCATCCACCACACGGGTCGTCAGCGCTAGTGCGTCTACGTTGGGCACAAGGTCGGCCACACTGGCGATCAGACGGCGATCGTCCAGTTGAAACAGGAATTGGTCGGTGGGCAGTCCCAGGGTTCGCAAACCGCGACTGGCAAAGGTGGCGCGGGCCCGGCTGACGTTGAGCAACGGTACGACCAGCAGCAGGCTGTCGGTTTCTTTTTGATAGCCCAGCGGGGTCAGGATGCGCTCAACAGCCACCGCATTGCTGTAGAGATCGGTACCTTCTGTGTCAATCACAATGCGATCGCCCTGCACGCCCGCGCTGGTCAAAATACCCTGCACCGTCTGAATGGCGATCGCCCGCGCCTCTTGCGACGCATTCAGCCCCAATTGCGACCCCAGGCTGACGATTACCAGCGGGTTCCGCCCCTGCTCCAATTCACCGCGATAGACGCGGGCCGCGAAAAACAGCCGCGAGGCCAGCACGTTGGTAAAGCTATCCCGATCGCTGCTGACCTGAGTGCGGCTGCGATAGGCCGGATCGGCCGGGTCATTGCTGTCGCCTAACACCACAATCGCCTTAACCGACGCCGGATTAAAGTCTACAGGCCGCTGCACCGTTGGGCTATAGGCCAGTGTGCGGGCTGCCTGCGAGGTCAGCCAGTAGGCCACAATCGGCGTACTCGTCAGCAGCAGCACCAGCACTGCCGCCAGCACCAAGTTGCCGTCTACGCTTTTGGCTCCTTTTTTTAGCGAACTCAGCAGCAAGAAAAACACTAGCCCTAGAGGTTTTAGCGGCAGCGACAACACGCTCCAGACCGTCCCCACGGTGCGATTGGTGGGGTCGATAAACGCCAGGATGACGAAGGCAAACAGGATGATGCCGCCCAGCCACGTTAGATAGACCCTGGGAATGAACTTGCTGAATACATACCAGAGGATCGTGCCAATCAGCAGCCAGAGCAGAATTCGGGTGAGCAGTTCAAACATAGTTGACGGGTCGCCCGCTGGAGGTCAATGCCGGGGGGCAAAAAGGTCTAGTCCAGTGTAATGCGCGATCGCCAACCCGGTGACGGGTTTCTTGCGGCTATAGGCTGGTAAGCTGCGTCCAATACTGATCGTAGAGGTCTGTCGCGTCGCCCACTGGGGAAATGCGCTCACACTTTTGCAGCGCCGCCTGGCTGGGATATAGGTTGGGATTGGACTTGAGCGCGTTAGGCAACAGATCGATTGCTGCCTGGTTTGCGGTGGCAAATCTCAGCCGCTCGGCGGCCTTCGCCAGCACATCTGGCTCCAGCAAGAAATTAATCCAGGCGTAGGCTGCATCGGGGTTGGGCGCAGCGGCAGGAACGACCATCGTATCGGTCCACAGGGACGAGCCGCTGGCAGGAATCAGGTATTGGATATCGGGGTTTTCTTCCGACACCTGGAGCGCGTCAGAGGAATAGGCCATGGCGATCGCCAGGTCGCCCGTGAGCATCTGATCGCGCCAGCCGTCGGTCGTAAAGTTGGCGATCGCCGGTTTGAGCTTTTGCAACTGCCGAAACGCTGCCTCCAGTTCCTTGGGGTTGGTGGAGTTGTAGGAATAGCCCAGCGACTTCAGCGCCGCGCCCATCACCTCGCGCACATCGTTAAACAGGGTCACCCGTCGCGCCAGTTTGCTCTGGTTGTCCCAGAGATAGTCCCAGTCCTGCGGCGAGGGGGTCACCTGGGTGCGGTTGTAAACCAGACCCGTTGTGCCCCACACGGCCGGAATGCTGAACTGGTTGCCGGGGTCGTAGGGCGGGTCTTGGAACTGGGGCAGCAGGTTTTCGGCTCCGATGATTTTGCTTTTGTCTAGTTCTGCCAGCAGGTTCAGTTCCTTCATCTGCTCCACCATATAGTCGGAGGGGTAGATGATGCTGTACTCGTTGCCGCCGCCCGCCTGCACCTTGGCCAGCATGGTTTCGTTGGAGTCAAACACATCGGCGATCGCCCGAATGCCGGTTTGCTCCTGAAATCGGCTCAATAGCTCGTCGTCAATATAATTCGACCAAGTATAGATTCGCAGTGTGTCGCTGCCGCCTGCGCCGCCCTGCACGTTGCTATAGCCGCCCCGACAGCTTGCCAGCGCCACGGCTGATAGGGCCGCACCTGCTCCCTGAAGAAACTGCCGCCGAGTTTTGCGGCTAAGCGAGGCGATTGGCCAATTGGGCTGAGTCATAGGTCAGGAATTGGGGTCAGGAATTGGGGTCAGGAATTGGGGTTAGCACTTTCCCAATTATCCCCAGTTCCGGCACAAAAGCGACATTGTGTAGCCAGCGCTACATCCTGGTAGCCCAACCTAAACCTGGACTGAACTCACCCTGACCTGAACTACAACGGAGAGGGGGGGATTCGAACCCCCGTTGGGTGTGACCCCAAACTTGATTTCGAGTCAAGCGCATTCAACCACTCTGCCACCTCTCCAAAGGGGCATTATTGCATTTTAGCAGGACGAGCGGCGCTAATCGACGGGGGCGATCGCCCGAAAACCCGTTTTGGGAGTCCACTGAATCGCGCCCTGCTGAGCGACCACATGCAGGGGAATGGCTTGGGTGCGAAACCAGTCTTCGGCAGCACCGAGTGGACGAGTGGCGATCGCCTGCTGGGGACGAATCGTGTTCAGCGCTTGGGCATCCAGCTTGAGCCCATCCCACCACAAGACGCTGGTGAGGGTTGCCAATCGCGGCAGCAAAGGTTCCACCGAAGCGGTTTGCGGCCCGCGCAACAGTAGCCAGATCTGGTCAGCGATTTGAAAGCGCAGCGCCAAGGGGTCCTGACTGACCGCTCGCACAGCCGCTTCTCCCAACTGCACTGCCTGATCCAGCGGCAGCGGGTGAATCTGGCCGCCCCGCGCCTGGATTTGCTGAATCAGCTGCTGTTTATTAGGGAGTGTCGAGGTTTTGGGGGGTTGACACACGCCAGTCGAAAAGTAGAAGGACTGAATCGGCAAGTGCTGTACAAGCTGCATCCAGCCTGCGGTATGGCAGGTGGTGAGGTCGGGGGCGATCGCCCAGTTCACCCGGTTCACGCCCTGCTGTCGCAAAAAGGGCAACACAGTAAACTGCACATCCTCTGGGCTGAGGTTGCCGATTAGCCCCACGCGGCTGCGGTGCTGCACGATTAGCATCGGCTCTTTGGCCGTGTCTAGCACCGTCACCGCCAGCCGCGTCATCACCGCCGCCCCCGCCGGAATCGCCACCAGCCCGACACAGATGATTGCCGCCACCCACCAGCGGCGATGCAGCCCCGCGATGCCCCACACCAGCAGGTAGATGGCATACAGCGTGATGACCTGACTGGGCGAGATCGCCCCCGCAGCATAGGCATTGCCCGGAAGCTGGTTGACAAACTCCACCAACGCGATCAAAAGCTGGGTCGGCCACAGGAGCAACTGGGCGATCGCACTGCCCCCCGCAGGCACAACCAGCGCTGCCAACGCACTCGCACCGCTGCCCAAGCTGATGCCCGTAATCAGCGGCGAGGTGAGAATATTCAGCAGCAGGCTGTAGGGCGACACCACGCCGAAGACATGCAATTGCAGCGGAATCGTCCACACAAAGGCGGCCAGGGGGACGGCAATCAGTGGGGCGATCGCACTGGGCAGCCAGTCCAGCCATTTCGTCAGCACTGGAGCCGTCACCAACAGTCCTAGCGTCGCCAGCACGCTAAGCTGAAAGCCCAAATCCCAAATCCAAATCGGATTCACCAGCAGCAGCAGCGTCGCCGCCAATAGCAGCGAGTGGAGCGGGCTGACCTTGCGCCCCAGCGTGATGGCGACCAGCACCGCTATGCCCATCACGCCAGCCCGCGCCACCGACGGCTCTAGCCCGGTTAGACCGATATAGCCCAGCAGTAGGGCCATAGACAGGAAAAAGCTGACCTGAGAGGGGAGCGATCGCGTCAGGCCGAGCATGATGCCAATCAGCAGCGACACCTGAAAGCCCGAAGCTGCCAGCGCGTGGGCCAGGCCTGCATTCGCAAAGCCATCGCGCAACTCGAAGGGCACATCTACAGCACCTTTGCCCAGCAGCATCGCGCTGACGAGTGCGCCCGGTCGTGGGTCAGCGGTTCCGTCGTGATTTTTGACGGATAAGCCCGCCGCCTGCGATCGCACGATGCGCTGCCGCACCTGCCAGAGCGCCTGCTGAAAGCGGGAGGAGAGCGATCGCCCCCAAGTCCACTGTTCCCGAAACCGTCCTTCTGTTGCCGGAAAATCTACCGTTTTGCCCGCCAACCCTGCAAAAATGCCGCGCTGCGCCAAGTGTTGCCGGAAATCAAAGCCACCGGGATTGCTGGCAGGTTTGGGGCGATACAGCGACCCCGACACCGTGAGCATTTGCCCCGGATATAGCCCTTCCTTGAGCTTCAGCGGCAGCGTCACATAGAGCCGCCCAGACACCGCCTCAGCACGAATCGGCTGGTCGCCCTCGTCCATCTGCTGTACCTGAAACGGCACTAGCTCAAACTGGAGCTTGCCGCTGCGGGTTTCTCGCGGGGGCGTGTCGATGAAGCCATGCACCGTCACGGCTAAATTTGCCCGCTCCGTTGGATGGTTCAGATCGGCCAGCAGGCCGCTAATGTCGGTTTCGGCGGGCTTGGGCAGGCGCACCTGGAAGTAAAGCGCTGCCAACAGTCCGACTAGTCCCGCCGCAATCCAAAGTTTGGCAGAGGGCCCTGTCCGCCAGAGGCGAGGCGCGATCGCCCCGGCTAGCAATCCCAACACCGGCAGGGCGATCGCCCCTACTGAGATGCCCCATATCTGCGCCGAAACCCCAGTCAAAAGCAGGCCCAGCCCGTAGGCCAGGCACAGCATTACGCCGCCTGCTGCATTCATAAATTTTGCTGTTTGATACACCCTGATGAACAGCAGTATTCCCGCCTGGTTTGAACGATTACCAGATGCGCGATTACCCGATGCGCGATTACCAGACGCGAGGAAGATAGCCCGACCGCTTTACCAATGCCGGACGCAGCAGATGCCAGACCTGGATAAACCAGCGGCGGGCTTCTAGGGTGGACTGGCCGCGATAGCGGTAGAGGAGGCCGGATTGCAGCCGAGTGGCGGCGTGTTGGAGAGTTGGATTCGCAGGAGCCGGAGCGGGGCTGAGGTGGCGGGTTTGGGCAAGGAGGTCTGCGGGGAGTTGGGCGACGGGTTGACCCAGAATGGCGAAACTGGCAACAACGGGGCAATCGTTTAGCCCGTGAGGACTGGTAAGTGGGGCAGAACCGCCGAAGACTTGCTGCGGATCGACCCAGAGCAGCCTGCCGTCTTGCCAGACTTCCGTGTGCGATCGCCAATGCCCGCTAGCAAACCGTTCGCCCCGCGCCGTGCGGCCCAGCCGGGTGATTTCCCAACCCAGCCACAGCGCATCGCCTTCCAGATCCACCCGCAGCCGCTGCCGATAGTCTGCCCCGTCGAACACAATCGTTTCCTGGGGCAGCCATTCCAGACAGCCGCCCGCTGCAACGTGGAGGTGGGTCGTCTGCTGGGCTGTCGAGCCGTTGCTGCGATAAATCTTGCCCGCAGTGGCGGTGGTGGAAAGAGCATGAGCGTTTTGCGCCAGATGAACCTGAGTCGAGAGGCGATCGCCCCCTACTACGCCGCCCGCCGTGTGCAGCGTCACCACATGACAGACGCGATCGCCCTCCGGGAAAAACGGCCGCTGCACCTTCATGGGAGCCTGCACAAAGCTTCGCCCAAGCTGCGTTCTGCCCTCCCGCGCCACAAATTCCAGTTCCAGTCGTCCCTGCCAGCCCGAACCGTCTACTCCCATTCCACCGTCACTCCGTCACCCAGCCACCCCACCAACGCTAGATCTGCCCAATCTCCAGCACATTCCCATCGGGATCGCGGGTGAACAGCGCCGGACGGCCCGACGCGCTCATCTGCACTGGGCAGCCATGTTCGACCAGTCGCGTTTTCATGGCATCCAGGTCAGCAGTGGCGATCGCCAGATGAGGATTTCGTCCCCACTTTTCCGCCTCCGTCAGCGATACCTGGGTGCGCGGATCGACCATCAGATGAATTTGCACCTCGCCCAACTGATACCAGGCTCCGGGATATTTCAGAGGGCGATCTATTTTGGTCAACCCCAACACGTTGCCATAAAACTGTTCCGCCCTGTCCAAATCAGACACCAACAGCGCTGCGTGCAAGAAGTGGGTCAGCATAGTCAACACCGGGAGCGATCGCGCCATCACATCATCCTGATTCTAGGACGGGTTGCAAGCAGCATTGCGGCAATGTTCAGCAGATCTGGGCTGCAAGAGATCTGGACTGCAAGTTCTGGGCTGCAATATAAATTCGGGCTGCAATCTTGGCTTCACCTGGTTTACCCGTCTTATACCTGTCTTAGATGACACCGCGCACCAAGATTCCCGTATACACCCCCTGCACGTCTACTTCTTCGACATTAAACACCGTTGGTTGATAAGCGGTGTTGGCGGGCTGGAGGGTCACCTGGGTTCCCGATCGCAGGTAGTGCTTCAGCGTCGCTGCATCGCCCACGCGGGCTGCCACAATCGCCCCATTCTTTAGCGAGGCTGGGTCTGGACTTCGCCGCAGCAAAATCACGTCGCCGTCCAAAATGTGGGAGTCGATCATGCTGTCTCCCTGGACGCGCAGTGCGAAAAGCTGGGACAGGTCGTAGGGCGATCGCCGCGCCAAGTTCGGAAACAGTTCCAGCGGTAGATACACCTCCGGTTCGTCTACAAAGGTTGTTTTGGGGCTGTGGGCTGCGATGCCGCCCAGCAGCGGAATGCCCTGGGGCAGCTTGCGCCGACCCCTGGATTTGGGTGAAACCAGCTCCAGCGCTGGCCAGGGAGAACGATGGGCGTTTTCTGGCGCGGCCTCAACTGTTGATTCTGTCGTTGATTCCGTGCCCGTTACTTCGGCAGAAACAATCTGGAGCGATCGCCCGCTGTTTGCCCCGTCCGATGGGCCGGGCTTGACTAGCTGAATGGCGCGGGCTTTGTGGGGCTTGCGAGTAATGTAGCCCTTGTTGCACAGGGCATTCAGGAGCGATCGCACAGGATCTTTAGACCGATAGCTCAGCCCGACGCGAATCTCTTCATAGGTGGGCGAAATGCCCTGCTGCCGGATAAATTGCGTTACCCAATCCAGGCATCGCTGCTGCTTGACGGTCAGCGGCTTAGTGATGGGCGGATGGGCAGATTGCCGGGTGGATTGCCGGGTGGATTGCCTGACTGTAGACCGCTGGGCAGTGGGTGGCTTGGCCGTAGGCATGGCTGCAATAGTTTATTTATACTAGATGCTAACATCATAGTTCACTCGTTCTATTACGAATCAAAAACTTTTTATTTGCCATAATTTGCCGCCCGCCGCTTCACAATTCCCATATCTCGTCTCAATTCTCTGTCTCAGTTCTCGATTTTGGATTTGCGATTTTGGATCGCCTGTCTAGCGTTTGGGAGTCTGCTGGCAGGTTTGCCCAGAGCGCTGCTTCAGAGAATTGATTTCAGAGAATTGATCTAAGGATGCAAATTCGGCAGGGCAAATTCAGAAGGGCAAATTCAGCAGGGCAAGGCTTAGAGCATGGGGATACGGGCAGAATTCCGGGTGTATCGACGAGCATTTCGGCAGCCGCTGATGACCGCCCACGGAGCCTGGGGCGAACGGCAGGGAATTTTGGTGAAGCTAACGGACACAGCAGGACGGACGGGATACGGCGAGATTGCGCCCCTGCCCTGGTTTGGCAGCGAAACGCTGGAGGCGGCGATCGCCCTCTGCCAGTCGCTTCCCACCCCGCTCGACCTGGCAGATATCCAGGCGATCGCCCCCACGCTGCCCGCCTGCCAGTTTGGGCTAGAGTCTGCCTGGGAATCGCTGATGCAGCATGACACCACGAGTTCTCACCCGCTGCCCGATTGGGAGCCGCCCCACCTCAGCGCCCTGCTGCCCGCTGGGAACGGGGCAAACTTGCAGAGCAGCATCGCCCCCTGGAAGCTGCTCTGGGACAAGGGATACCGCACCTTTAAGCAGAAAATTGGCGTGGGTGAATGGGCGACGGAACTGGCAGCATTTGCCGAGTTAATCAGGCAACTTCCGCCTAGTGCAAAACTGCGGCTGGATGCCAACGGCGGGCTAGATTGGGACACCGCCTGCCGCTGGTTGGAGCAATGCGCGGCCCATCCCCAGGTAGAATTTTTGGAGCAGCCCCTCGCGCCGTCCCAGTTTGAGGCAATGCTGAAGCTGGGCGATCGCTTTCCCACACCCTTGGCGCTGGATGAGTCCGTCGCCAAGCTGGCCCATCTGCACGCCTGCTGGCAGCGCGGTTGGCGTGGCGTAGTGGTGATGAAGGCGGCGATCGCCGGGTTTCCCAGCCAGCTTCGCGCCTTTTGTCGGCAGCACCCGGTCGATCTCGTCTGGTCGTCTGCGCTGGAAACCGCCGTGGCCCGCCGCTACATCCAGGCGCATCTGATACAACCCAGAGCAGCGGGCGCTTCCCACTCAGAAACGCCGCCCAAACGCGCCCTTGGCTATGGGGTTGCCCACTGGTTTTGCGACCCCGCCTTTGAGCAAAGTTCCGCTGCCGCCCTATGGCAAACCCTGAATCCCTCCGAGACATTTTGACCGATTGCCTGCACCGTCCCTGGCTGGTTGGGGTTGATCCTGCGGCCTTTGCCCAGCGCGTCCAGGCTCGACAGAGGGCAATCGCGCTAGCGTTGCGGAACAACATCGCGCCAGCGTTGCGGAGCAACATCGCCCATCAGATTGCCCCCTGGGACACTCGCCCTCCAGCGACGCTGCTGATTGCCGAACCCGACCCGCTGAACTTTTTGGCCAGCCTTTGCGCGGCGCTATTGTCGGACGAACTGGAGGGATGGGCGATCGCCCTGGGAAACCCTGCCTGGGGCGTGCAGGAATGGTTCCAACTCCACAGCCAGCTTCCCGCTGTCACCATCCTCACCCCCACCTCTCCCGCCTCCTTGCCTCCACCCGCCACGCTCACCCCCACCTACCTCGCTCATCCCCATCCACCCGCCTCATCCCCACCTACCCTCCTCATCCCCACGGGCGGCTCCTCCGGCCAACTCCGCTTCGCTCACCACACTGAAGAGACACTCCTTGCGTCTGTCCAGGGCTTTCGCGAATTTTTTCAGCCAGACCTTGCCGACGCGCCCGTCAACTGCTGCTGTGTGCTGCCGCTCTATCACGTCAGCGGGCTGATGCAGGCGTTGCGGAGCGCAGTGTCAGGCGGGCAACTGGCGCTCGGTTCCTTCAAGGCACTAGAGAAGGGAGACTATCCGGCGATCGCCCCCGAAGGCTTTTTTCTTTCTCTCGTGCCCACCCAACTCCAGCGGCTGCTTGACTCGCCAGCAGGCGCAGACTGGCTGCGACGGTTTCACACCATTCTGCTGGGGGGTGCGCCAGCCTGGGACGACCTGCTCATCCAGGCGCGACAGCAGGGCCTCCGCCTCGCGCCCACCTACGGCATGACCGAAACTGCGTCGCAAATCGCCACGCTCCGCCCAGCGGAGTTTCTCGCGGGGGAAACAGGCTGCGGAGGGGTGCTGCCCCATGCTCAGGTGGAGATTGTGGACGAAGCCGGAAAGCTGCTGCCTACGGGAGAAGTGGGGCGCATTCAAATTCGGGCGGCTTCTCTGGCGCGGGGCTATTGGGGAGAGCCGGCCTTTGGCGACCAGTGGGCAGCGGATGATCTGGGCTGGCTGGATGCGGCAGGCCGGCTGCACATTGCCGGCCGCAGCAGCGACAAGATCATTACAGGTGGCGAAAACGTGTTTCCGGTCGAGGTGGAGGCAGTGATTCGGGCGACGGGGCTGGTGCGGGATGTGGCGGTGGTGGGCGTGGGCGATCGCCACTGGGGCGAAGTGGTAACAGCGCTCTACGTCCCCGCAACCCCACAGGTTTCTCCATCGCGGCTCGAAGCTTCGCTACGAGGCAAGCTCAGCCGCTTCAAACAGCCCAAGCGCTGGGTTGCCGCCGACTCCATTCCCCGCAGTGCCCAGGGCAAGCTCAACCGTCGCCAGCTTGCAGAATTTTTGCAAGCTGCCCAGTCTGCCATCGGCGATCGGGGCTTTGTCATCGACCCGCCATCTCCCGAAACTGCGCGAAATGCGTAAGTCCTGTTAAAGTTTTGGATGTTAACTAAATGATGCCTCGGCATACTGAGACACACACCTTGAGGGAGGAACGTCCATGAGCGGACGGCTGCTGCTGGTCGATGATGAACCCGGACTGCGCCAGGCCGTGCAGGCTTATCTGGAAGACAGCGGCTTTGTTGTAGAAGTCGCCAGCAACGCCCGCGAAGGCTGGGAAAAAGTTCAGCAGTTGTTGCCCGATCTGGTCATTTCCGACATCATGATGCCCCAGGTCGATGGCTATCAGTTTCTCAAGCAGCTTCGGGAAGATCCCCGCTTTGAAACGCTGCCAGTCGTGTTTTTGACGGCGCGGGGCATGACCTCCGACCGCATTCAGGGCTACAACGCAGGCTGCGATGCCTATTTGCCAAAACCCTTTGATCCAGAAGAACTGGTGGCGATCGTGTCGAGCCTGCTGGAGCGCCGATCGGCGATCGCCCGTGCAGGGGGTGACGACGAAAAGACCGACCTGGCCGACATCAAAGAGCAAATTGCCCAACTGCGGGCCATGCTCTCGCAAAAAGGGTCGATCGCCCAAACTCCCGCCCCGATTCATCTCGACTTTACGCCCCGCGAGCAGAGCGTGCTAGAACTGGTCGCCGAAGGGCTGATGAATAAGGAAATTGCCCGCCGCCTCGATACGAGCGTCCGTAATGTAGAGAAATACGTCAGTCGTTTGTTTAGCAAAACAGGCACCAATAGCCGCACGGAGCTAGTGCGCTATGCCTTGGAGCATGGCTTGACGAAGTAAGGGCTTCCAGATCTAGGAAAATCTGCGGAATCAAAGATTGCGAAACATTGCTTTTCTTTAATTTAGCGACATCTTTCGTTTCACTCCTCAAGAGACTGTTATCTTCATTTTTTAATGATGTAATGGAGATAACACCCATGCAGACTCCCAAACACCTGGGACAATCCCTCGGATTCATGATGCTTCTGGCGATCGCCTGTGCAGGTATGGTCGGCGTAATGACATCCCACGTCAGCACGATGCCCTAGCAGGGCTGTCTATATTTTCTGAGAAAAGGTGTTTCTCTTTGTAAAGCTTGCTCCAGTTTGCTTCCAAGATGGCAGTAGGTTTACAGACCCCTGGCGGACCGGCGCAGATGGCAAGGCACTCACAAGGCACCCAGGATACAACCCCATCGCCTTGAGAATGCATTTCAAAGAATGCATTTCAAAGAATGCATTGACTCGTCCCTGCGATCGCCCCGTTCAGGGGTCTTTTCTTAGCTTTTTTCTCAGGTTTCTCAGATCGCTGCATCAGAAAGTTGTGCTAGAAAACTGAACCCAGTCCCCACCAGAGGCGTACTATAGCCCTACTAGAGTCGTTGGAGCAGGTCTAGCCCGTGGGTATCAGTGCCGCAGGTGTGCAGCAACCCCAGGCGATCGCCCAGTTGCCTCACTTCCGCAGTCTGGCGGGGGCTGGGCTGCCAGGGCGAGGGATTGTTATAGGCATAGTAGGTTTCAATGCCGTCAATGCCCAAATCGGCAGCAGCGGGGATCAGATCTTGGGGCGATCGCTTATATCGCGCTGGGTGCGCCAGCACCGCCAGCCCCCCGGCCCGATGCACCGCAGCAATGACCTGCCCAGCCTGTCGCGCTTCCCCCTCCACCGACTGCCCCTGCTGATAAATATGTAAGTCCGGATGCGCCGGATCAAAGGCATAGCAGAGGATATGTACCTCGTCGGCCAGCAGTTCCGCGGTGACCTCCATGCCTGCCCACAATTGCGGCAAAGGCGGCAAAGACTGAGATGCTGAGTTCTCCACTTCGTCTTGCCACGCTGACCGGAGATTGCTCAGCCACCGCTGCGCCCGATCATAGCCGCCCGTAGAATGGTGGTCTGTAATTGCCAGACCTGAGAGTCCGATGGCGATCGCCTGCTCCATCAACTGCTCCGGCTGAAGTTTGCCATCTGAGCAGACCGTGTGCATATGAAAATTGTAAAACCGGGGACAACTTTCGGCTGTAATCGTTTGAAACACCTGCCGCAGCGATGCAGCATCCTGTGTCCTTGAGGACTGAGCATTCACCCCTGGGGTGAGACCAACCGCCATAGTCTGCGCTTCATGATGTTTTACATCCGCAATTCTAGTTTATTTGCCCAAGATCCGGTTGGCAGCACGCGGCACATGCGGGACGGTTGAAATCCACGCCTACCTTGACCCGCGGCCTGCTAAACCCAAAACAGAAACCACAGCACACCTGCACTGTGGTTTCGTCAAAATACTCCTAGTTGCCGACAAAATAGGCGATTTCACTCGACCTCAGGCATTTCTCAAACCTCAGCATCCAAAGCTTCTTCCTCCTCATCTTTCCGCTTCCGCAGCGCCGCTGCCCCCATCGCCAGCAGCCCCGGCAACAGCGCCGGAGTCGGAATAGGCTGTGTAGACAGTGTGACTTGATACGTGCTGGCAGCGTTTGCTCCACTTCCTGAAACGGACGCTTGCAAGAAGCCAGCTCCGATAGTTTGACCATTGAAATTAAACTTGCCGGTTAACGGATTGATATTATGACTAATCCCGGAGATAGGAGTTTTCACGATCGTTGTCACCGCATTGCTGACTTCATCCAAGTCAAATGTGAGGACTGCTGTAGTTGTACCAATAGTCACTGAACCAAAGTTGATGAAACTGGGCAGCGCCGCGACTCCACGGTTGAAGTATGTACCCGCTGTGGGGTTGGCTCCCAGCGTAGGAGTAAAGGTCAGCGGTTGAAGAGTTGCACCGGTAAAACCGACTAACCCGCTAAAATCGCCAGTTGCAACGTTAACTGTATCCGTTGAAAAAGTGACTCCATCTGGAGTCACAATTGAGTTACCTGTCAACCCAATCGAACCAATGAGAGAGAGAGCTTGGGCAGGGGCGCTGGCAACGACAGAAGCCGTAATAGCAGTGCCTAGCAAAAGGGTTTGTAGACCAAAATGACGCAAATTCATAGTTTAAAACCTACCTTTATGCACGTTTGTTGAACGTGAACTGTGTTTGCAAGCTTCGGTAGGCTACCGGCCTTCTAGTAGAAGACCCGGCAAGACGTTCGATTTTTTCATGACTCCTCAAAGGGCTGTCTTGATCCAAGGAAGCAGGAAGGCCCTGAGAAGGGCGATATCAGTCGTCCGGTAGCCTGGGTAGCGCACCTCGGACGGATCTCGAACGGGTCAAGAACGGCAGGTTTGCGTCCCAATCGTTTGGTAGGGAAAACCTGAGTAGTTGTACAAAGCCCTGATAAAGCGTTTCTGAAGTCAGTGAAATCTGGGGTTGCTCTAGAAATCCCTGCGTCTTCTAGATAGGTCGACCTCACCGAGCCAGAAAAGTCTGAAAACGGTCTAAAAACACATGCTAAAAACACATGTGAAATGGAGCCTGGTAGACACGCCTGATTGGAGTGATGCAATCCGTATCTCCGTATTTATCCTGGCGTGAAATATCGGTATAAGTTACTGAGTTGCGGTCGATTTCATCGTATTTTTACAGAACTAGCCTAGTTACTTTATACAAGGTTTATTGTGGATTTCTTTGTGTATCTAAACAAAGGGAAAGGATGAAGCGAGTCTACTAGAGTGACTGAGAATAGAGTGACTGAGAATAGAGTGACTGAGAATAGAGTGACTGAGAAACCGAGATGAAAGCTCATGTCTTTTGTTGAATATTCGTAAATACTCCGTAGATACTTGGAAGGTGTAGGCTGGCTGGGCTGCGGTGGGGAGATGGATAGAACGAGCGTGTATCGTGCGATCGCCCCTCTGAACGTGAGTCATTGCGGGCCACTTGGGTAGCCATTAAACTGGGTAGGCATCTGGTGGGAAACTTTAAATTATAGAAATATCGCAGTTTATAAACCCTCAATGGCTCTTTATTGGCGCTAGACTATTTGCCCCTCTATGGCAAAACCCCGACCTCCCCGACGCAACGGGTTTTATCGAGCCGACCTTTATCGAGACGACACAGTTGGGAGTATTCTCAACAAGCTGCCGCCTGAGGCAAAGGTCTGGGTAGAAAGCCTTCCCTGGCACCAGCGGCGCTATGTGCTGTCGTTGTGTCATTTAATGTGCGCTGCATCACCAGAGGTGCAGGCAGAGTTTCTCGACGACTACACAGCCGATGGGCTAGTGTCGCGCAAGCTGGAGGACAAAGAAACCGAGCAGCGCGTGCGGGACTATCTCAAAGAATTTCGCATCGCTACCGAACTAGATGCAGGCGTGCTGCGGCGCTACATTCGTCAGTTTTATGTGCATTCTGCTCAGGATGCACGACGGCAGCCAGATTTGTATCTAGAGTCGGCGCTGCGGCTCGTGTTTAGCACGGAGGAGCGCAACAATGTGTTTAGCTACGTGCTGGGCTTTGAGCTGCTGAAGATGATGTTTCGCATGAGTTGGTATCAGCATGAAAAGCTGTATCGCCTCCAGCGCAACCAAGACGAATTCATTGCCATGTATATTAAGCCGATTCAATATGCTCATCGGGTCAACCGCATCATCGTGCCCAAGGATGAAGGCGTATTTTTTGCGCGACGAGACTATTTTGTGCAGAAGCCAGAGATTCCCGAAAAGCGGCTGATTGAACTGGTGATGGCCACATTTACCACCGATGTCGTGTCGAACTTTGGCTTTTCGCTGATTCGCCATCCCAATTCACTCATTTTTGACTATGACCACATTTTTGCTCTAGAACAGGATGTGATTTTTGACCTAAACGCGACGGAGTGCTAGATCCAAAACAGGGATTGGCGGGGCTATCTCTATCCTGAGAGGCAGGCTCTCTCTGAGAGATTCCCCGTCAAATGGGAATACTTTGGGGAAAGTGCCCTCTGGGTTTTTACCCATCTCCTGTATCTATGTGGCATCGGCTCCGAAACTGGTTCTATAGCTTGCGTAGCTACACGGCCTTGCGCCCTGATCTGGCAATGCGGCGGCGGGTGGTGCGATCGCTCCAGCGGCGGCCAAGCCTCAGCCCCCAGGAGTGGTTTCACACCTACGGCAAATCGCTGGGCATTGCAGAAGCGGTCGTAACGTTTGCACATCAGCAGTTGGAGCAATATTCGGGATTGCCCTTTGGGAAACTGCTACCGGGCGATCGCCTGGAGGAGGATTTGCACTGGACCCAAGTGTGCTGGTTTGATTGGGAACTGTCGTTTTATGAAGATATCCAGCAGACCTTCGAGGTATTTCTAGAAGGAGATTTGGAGGAACTGCTAAAGGGCACGCTGGGCGACTTGCTGGTGTGGCTAACGCAACAAGTTCCATCAGAGTCGCCCCAGGCTGGCAACTTGCCGAAAGATTTGCCAAAGGACTCGCCCAAAAACCTGCCGAAGGATCTAAAGAAGAATCTAAAACTGCGATCGCCCAGCTAGCGGATCTTGCAGAAGATAGGCAACGGACTTCAGACCGATAGCTGATCGGCCCAAAAGAAATATCTGCCCATAATATCTGCTGATAATCCGAACTCTCGCGTCTAGACAAACTGAGGATTATCATTGACGATCTTCAATGCGCCGCCCAAAAGGGATGAAACGCTTGCGAAACAAGGGATTGGGGAAACAGCAGGGATCTGATTTTGCCCAATTCTCGTAACGATAAATTACAGTCTGTTTCAATTTCGCCATATCCCCAAAACCCTTGCTGAATCAGGCTCCCCGCTCATGCTACGATGCCATTCGTACGCTTTACATGAAAATTTGGGAGACGACCTTTGGCTCTACGGGTTGCTGTCGTTGGTTCCGGGCCGGCAGGTTCTTCCGCTGCCGAGACCCTGGCAAAAGCAGGTATCGAAACTTATCTCATTGAACGCAAGTTAGACAACGCAAAACCCTGCGGCGGGGCGATTCCGCTTTGCATGGTTGGAGAATTTGACCTGCCGCCAGAAATTATCGATCGCCGCGTCCGCAAGATGAAGATGATCTCGCCCTCCAACATCGAGGTCAATATCGGCAGCACGCTAAAAGATGACGAATACATCGGCATGTGCCGCCGTGAGGTGCTGGATGGCTTTTTGCGCGATCGCGCTGCCAAATTGGGTGCAATGCTGATCAACGGCACGGTGTATGGATTGGATCTGCCCAAAACCAGCAGCGATCCCTACACCATTCACTATGCCGACCATTCCAACGGCAGCGTCGAGGGCACGGCCCAAACCCTGCAAGTAGACCTGGTGATTGGTGCAGATGGCGCAAACTCTCGCGTGGCCAAAGCCATTGATGCGGGAGATTACAACTATGCGATCGCCTTTCAGGAGCGCATTCGCCTGCCCCAAGACAAGATGGCGTACTACCACGAGCTAGCCGAAATGTACGTCGGCGATGACGTGTCGCCCGACTTCTACGCCTGGGTCTTCCCCAAATACGACCACGTTGCCGTAGGCACGGGCACGATGAAGGTCAACAAGTCCCGCATCAAAGACCTGCAAGCAGGCATCCGCCAGCGGGCCGCCGCCAAGCTCGAAGGGGGCGAAATCATCAAAGTCGAAGCGCACCCCATTCCCGAACATCCCCGCCCCCGCCGGGTGGTGGGCCGCGTGGCGCTGGTAGGCGATGCCGCTGGCTACGTCACCAAGTCCTCCGGCGAAGGCATCTACTTTGCCGCAAAGTCGGGTCGCATGTGTGCCGAAACGATTGTGGAACTGTCTAACAAGGGCCAGCGCATTCCCACAGAGGATGACCTCAAGGTCTACATCAAGCGTTGGGATAAGGCTTACGGCGCAACGTATCTGGTGCTGGATCTGCTTCAGCGTGTGTTTTATCGCTCCGACGCGACCCGCGAAGCCTTTGTGGAAATGTGTGCCGACATCGATGTGCAAAAGCTGACTTTCGACAGCTATTTATATAAGACAGTCGTGCCCGCCAACCCGCTGACGCAGCTCAAGATTACCGCCAAAACCATCGGCAGCCTCCTGCGCGGCAATGCTCTAGCTCCTTAAAATCTAGCTTAAAAAAAGCAAACAGACTAGGTTGGGGATTTCCTCGCCTAGTCTGTTTCGTTTAAGTCTTCGTCTTGATCTACATTCTATGCGTCTGCTTCTAGCATCAATTCTCCTAAGAGGGTGTTTGAGCAGCGAAAGAGGGTCAAAACCCTCCCTACGAACCTTAAAGCACCTCAAAAAATCAGGGAGGTTTCTCGGTGATGCGTAAGCGGCACACTGCTCATGGTCAGCCGCCTCTGGATTTGCTTCTGTGAGACGCAGAGGTCTGAATGTGAGACGCAAAGGTCTGAAACAGAGGCATTAGCCAGAGACGTTAGATATAGGCATTAGAAGATATAGGCATTAGACAGGAATTGTTTCAGGGGCGGCCAGCGCCAGGATGTGATAGCAAGCGGGTGTCTCTTCTCCGAGGACTTCGTTAATTCGCTTGCGAATCAGCAGGTGCAGCTTTTGAATCGAATCATCAAAGTCGTGCTGAACATGGAGAACCGCAGTCTGCTTTTGATATTGACTGCCGTAGTATGCCACAAAGTAGGTGTTGCGGTTTGCGGCGGGTGCATCGAGGACAAAATCGCTCATTGGCTTATCTCCTAGAGACGGGGGGATCTATAAAGCCGTCTCGGTTGAGGTCAGTTAAGTTCCCAGACAGAGTAAAGCGGAGTCGTGCTAGCTCTGGTGAATCTCAATGCTCAGTGTAGCGCTGAGCGAGAGGTTTATACCTGGTACAAGTGGGTGAAATTTTGCAGGTTAGACAGGCTAGTCCTGATGGATGCTTCAGTCTTGCAGGTCTATGTTCCGGAGGGGGCTGGAACAAGATGGAGAAAAAGCAAGAATTGCGATAATCGCTTCCTGATTTCTCATTTCTGAGTTCCTGGTGGACTTCTCTAGCATTAAAGTACACCGGGTGAAGGAGAGAGCCGCCCGCATTTTCACGCGATTTCTGCGGATTTAGGGGCGCATGGCGACTTTGATGACAGTGCGATCGCGCATATCGTAAAAGGTTTGTTGCAAGTCCGCCAGGGGTCGCTCGTCGCTGATCAGCTTTTCAAAGGGGCGATCGCCCTGGGCAAGCATGGCCAGCGCATCGCGGACATGGCGCGGCGTGCTGTGAAAGACCCCCTTCAGCGTCAGTTCGCTGTAATGCAGTTGCTCGGTGCTGACGGTGATCGTGGTGTCTCGCGGGCAGCCGCCAAACAAATTCACGGTTCCCCCCGGACGGGCGCAGGCGATCGCCTGTTCCCACACACTGGGCACCCCCGTCGCCTCGATCACCACATCCGCACCCCAGCCGTCCGTTAGCGACTTCACCAGCCCAGGCACATCCGCCACCTGCCGATGGTGAAACACCCGCCCCGCACCAAATGCCTCGCCGACCTGGAGCCGCGTGGGGCTGCCGCCGAAGAGGAAGATTTCGCAAGGAGTGTTGGCGTGTTGGCGTGAGGGAAGAGAGAAGAACGAAGAACGAAGAGGTTCCGTTTTTCGTTCTTCGTTTTTCGGTCTTTCCGCCTCTCCCCCTTTCTCTCCAACGCCATAGCCCAGCGACAGCGCCGCTACAAACATCAGCCCGATCGCGCCATCGCCCAAGATCACGACGCGATCGCCCGGTTGGATATTTGAGCGAGACAGCCCGTGCAGCACGCAGGCTAGGGGTTCCGTCATGGCGGCGATCGCATCCGACAATCCTTCAGGAATGGGCAAGAGATTGTGCTGCACAATCGGCGCAGGAATGGTTAGAAACTCTGCAAACGTGCCGTTGTTAAACACAAGCTGGGTGCAGAGCGAGTATTCCTGCTTTTGGCAAAAGAAGCAGCCCAGGCAAGGGGCAGAGTTGTTCGCCACGACGCGATCGCCCACTCGCCACCCTGTCACCCCTTCACCCAGTGCCGCAATATATCCTGCACCCTCATGCCCAAATCGGGTCGGTGGTTTCAGCATCTTGGCATGGCCGCCCCGCCGCCACACCTTGAGATCGGTGCCGCAGGTTGTGGCCGCAGTCACCCGCAGCAGCACCTCGCCTGGCCCTGGCGCGGGCGGTTCCTGCTGCTCCAGGCGCAAGTCTTCTTGACCGTACAGGACGGCTGCCAGCATTTTCTCTGTCCCTCTCTACCCCTCGCCCGCTCGTGGCAGCGTCGCCCACCGAGACTGGATCTCAGTAATTGAAAAAATTGCTTGAAAGCCCAGCCCCGCCTGATAATACAAATCCGCTGCGCCCTGATGGCGATCGACCAGGGAAATAATATCGTTCACCGCATACCCAGCATCTCGCAGGCGATCGACCGCCCTGAGCGCCGATTGTCCAGTAGTTACCACGTCTTCTAGCACCACCACCGGGCTACCCAGCGGCAAAACCGGCCCTTCGATATAAGCCTGGGTGCCATGTCCCTTGGCCTCTTTGCGGACGATCAGCGCGGCGAGCGATCGCCCCTCATAAGCCGCCACCACACTGGTTGCCGTCACCAGCGGATCGGCTCCCAGCGTCAGCCCGGCCACCGCCATCGCCGCCGCCGGAACCTGCGCCAGCAGCAGCCGTCCACAGGCCAGCCCGCCCCACGGATGCAGCGTCACCAGCTTGCCGTTGATGTAGTAACGGCTGGTCTGCCCAGAGGACAAGGTAAACTCGCCCTCTTTGTAGGCCACCTGGCAAAACAAATCCAGCACAGACTGGCGCAGCGTGGGCAGGTCGCAGGTGGCCACAGCAACAGGAGGGCGTAGGCTAGAGCTTTGGAGGGTCATGTTAGGTTAGGATGATCTTGAAAACCCAGTCTTGGCAAACCAGTCTTGGCAAACCAGTCTTGGCAAACCAGTCTTGGCAAACCAGTCTTGGCAAACCAGTCTTGGCAAACCCAGAAAATCCAGGGTGCAGGGGTCGAACCTGCCTGAGGCGAATTATGAGTTCGCTGCCTAATCCGCTCGGCCAACCCTGGTCAGGCGATCGCCCACACGGGCATTATGCCTTTGCTAGTCCATTGTAATGTCGGACGGGAGGATTTCAAAAATGACGCACTTGAATTTTCCAGTGCCGATTTTCTAGCCTGTTGATATTCTGATATTCTGAACGGTTCGCATTTTTCTTTTGAGAGCGCTGACTTTGGGTAAAAGAGTCACCTGAATTTCTCGCCTCCAGAAGCGTTCAGCCTCCTTGCTTCACATCGCGCCAGTTCTGCACCCCCCTCAAAGGCCCTATGAAACTCAACTCCACCGTCGCACTCACGTTGATCTTGCTGACCCTCATGGCCGGAGCAGGGGTGGCAAGCGGCATCTGGGGCTATGCGCTGGGGCGGGAGGCGTTGCGCGGTGTGACCCAACCCGATGTGCGCCCTACGTCGCTGGGCGGCGAAGCATCTGGAGAACAGGGCAGCCGCGACGAGATCATTATTATTCCCGAATCTAAAATCATCGAGGATGTGAAAACCCGCATCAACAACAGCCAGCCATCTCGCTCCAGCACAGAAGGCTTGAGCCGAGTCAGCGACGCTGGAGCTAGGGATCGGGATGCCAACCGAGTCGGGTAGTGGCTTGGATGAGTCTCTGGTCTTGTCCCTGTTTTCCTGATAGTCGCGGATGATTTCTCCTGCTGCTTCGGTTGTTGCGATCAGCGCTGTTCAGCCCCTCACCACCTCTGGCGTGATGTTGCGGCTTCTGGCGGTTTTGTCGCTGATCGCCATTAATGCGTTTTTTGTGGCGGCGGAGTTTTCAATTGTATCAGTGCGACAGTCACGCATTAGTCAGTTGGTAATGGCTGGCGACGTGCAGGCAAGAACGGTTCAGGATTTGCAGCGGAGTCTGGAAAGGCTGCTGTCTACGGCACAGTTGGGCATTACCTTATCCAGTTTGGCGCTGGGCTGGATTGGCGAAAAGACGGTGGCCGTGCTGCTGCAAGGGGGACTCAGCCGTTTGCCGCTGGGCGCGACGGGGCAACTGGCAATTTCCCATTCTGTAGGGATTTTGGTGTCCTTTTTGCTGATTGCCTATTTGCAGATTGTGCTAGGAGAACTCTGCCCCAAAGCGCTGGCGCTGCTTTATCCAGAGCAACTGGCGCGGTTTTTGGGGCCCCCCAGTCTGGCGATCGCCCGCTTTTTTAACCCCTTTATTTGGGTGCTAAACCAGTCTACCCACTGGCTGCTGCGGCTGATCGGCATCCGCGATAGCAACCAAGGCTGGTATAACCGAGTCACGCCAGAAGAATTGCAGCTTATTATCCAGACCTCCAGCGAAACCAGCGGACTCGAAGAAGAGGAGCGAGAGTTGCTCAGCAATGCCCTGGAGTTTTCCGAAGTCTCTGTGCAGGCGGTCATGGTGCCTCGCATCAGCATCACGGCGCTGCCCCAAGACGCAACCTTTCAAGACCTGCTGGATGCCGTTGCGGAAACCGGGCACTCACGCTATCCCGTCATTGGCGACTCGCTGGATGACATCCTGGGCATTATCTATTTCAAAGAACTGGCGGCTCCGCTGGTGCAGGGACAAATTACGCTAGAAAGCCCGATTACACCCTGGGTGCGCCCCGCCCAGTTTGTGCCAGAGAATCTGGAACTGAGTGAGTTATTGCAACTCATGCAGCGATCGCGCCAGGCGTTGGTCATGGTAGTCGATGAGTTTGGCGGCACTGCCGGACTGGTCACGCTGAAGGATCTGGCCTCCGAGATTATCGGCTATCCTGATGAGCCAGAAACTCCCGAAGAGGAGCCGATGATCCAGCAGATCGACGAGCGAACGACACTGGTACAGGCGCAAATGACCTTAGAAGAGGTGAATGAGACGCTCAACCTTGATCTGCCAATTCTAGACGACTACCAAACGCTGGGCGGCTTTTTGATTCACCAGTTGCAAAAAATCCCTGTGCAAGGCGACAGCCTCCGCTATGGCGATTTGCACCTGACGGTGACTTCGGCCGCGGGCCCCCGCCTGCACCAGATTCGCATCGAGCGATCGCCCAGCCCAACCTCAGAGCCGTCCTCCAAAACCTCCGCCGATGCCGATGCGCCACCCATAACCCCCAACCTCTAACTTGCTACACTAGCCGTCATACGGACTTGACACACGGATATGAGTGATGCGGGTGTTCCTCAAGTCTTTGCGCTGCACGGGCTGACTGAGGACGAGGCGATCGCACGACGCGCAGCCGGACAAGGCAATAATGTCTCCCTCCAATCCACCCGCTCCTACGGGCAGATTCTTCGTGAAAATCTGTTTACGTTTGTCAACGGCGTTTTCTTTTTGCTCAGCCTGGTGATGTTTTTGCTGCGGCGGCCCGGCGACGGATTTTTGGTGGTGGTCGTCATCTTTGGCGGCGTGCTGATTAATATTTATCAAGAAATTTGGGCAAAACGGAAGCTAGATCAAATCGCCCTCCTGAGCCGACCCAAAGCAACTGTAATCCGCGCTGGACGGGAGCGCGAAATTGACCCCAATGAGATCGTGCTGGGGGATGTGCTGCTGCTGCGGCCGGGCGATCAGGTGGTGGTGGATGGAGTGATTTTGGGCGAGGGCCATGCAGAGCTAGACGAGTCGCTGCTGACGGGTGAATCAGAACTGGTTCCCAAAACTGCGGGCGAGCCAGTCTATTCGGGTAGCTTTTGCGTCAGTGGCACGGCCTGCTATGAGGCGCAGAAAGTGGGTAAAGACACCTTTGCTTATCAGTTAATGGCTGGAGCGCGGGCGTTTCGCAACATCCTGACCCCGCTCCAGCGTGAAATTAACGTTGTGATTCGCGTATTTGTGCTGATCGCCTGCTTTTTGTGGATTTTGATCGGCATTAGCTTTCTTAGCCAGTCCTATTCGCTCAATGACGTGGCGCAGCGGGCGGCGGTGGTGGCGGGGTTAGTTCCCGCAGGCCTGCTGCTGGCGATTACGCTGGCTTATGGACTGGGAGCCGTGCGGATGCTGGGTCAGCAGGTGTTGATTCAGCAGGCAAATGCGGTGGAGTCGCTGAGCCATGTGGAGGTGCTGTGTCTAGACAAAACCGGAACGCTGACGACCAATCACCTGACGCTGGAGGCTGTCTATCCAATCGGCATTCCAGAGGAAGAACTGCGATCGCACTTGGGCGATTTTGCTGCCAGCCTCAGCGCTACGAATCGCACCAGTGAGGCGATCGCCGCTGTGTGTCCGGGTCGAAGGCGATCGCCCATTGCCGAAGTGCCATTTTCCTCAGCACGCAAATGGAGCGCGATCGCCTTCGACGACGGCCCGCGCCCCGGAACCTACGTGCTGGGTGCGCCCGAAGTCCTGCTCAAAGCTGCGCCCCTGCCCGCCAACTGGGTCAGCCGAATACGGCGCATGACCGAGGAAGGACTGCGGTTAGTGCTGCTGGCCTGGAGTGCCGACTGGGCCGTGCTAAAAGAAACCGTTGCCGTCCCCCAGATTCCACCCGATCTCACGCCGCTGGGGCTATTGTGCTTTAGCGACCAGTTGCGACCAGAGGCCTACGAAACGCTCCAGGGCTTCCGGCAGGCAGGCATCGAAGTAAAAATTATCTCTGGCGACAACCCACAAACCGTTGCGGCGCTGGCCAAGCAGGCCGGACTGAGCGATCGCATATCCCTGATTTCCGGCTCAGAACTCGCAGACCTCGATGCCGCCCAATTTGCCCAGGCCGCCCAGACACACACCGTGTTTGGCCGCATCACGCCCGACCAGAAAGCCGATCTGGTTAAAGCGCTAAGAAAGTCGGGGCGCTATGTCGCCATGATCGGCGATGGCGTGAACGACGTGCTGGCGCTAAAGCAGGCCCATCTGGCGATCGCCATGGAAAGCGGCAGCAAAGCCACTCGCGGCGTTGCGGACATCGTGCTACTGCGAGACTCCTTTGCTGCCTTGCCCCATGCGTTTTTGGAAGGACAGCGGATTCGCAGCGGCATCCAGGACGTGATGAAGCTATTTTTGGTGCGGGTGTTTTGCGTCACGCTGCTGATCTTTGCCACGGCCATCGTCACCGATAGCTTCCCGCTCGAAAACAAGCAGAGCGCAGTGGTCACGCTGATTGGCGTGGGGCTGCCCACGATCTTTATTCCAGTCTGGGCCAAGCCCGCGCCCACACCCCGCGGCGGGCTGGTGCGCTCGATGCTGCATTTTGTCGTGCCTGCCACCCTCAGCCTAACGCTAGTGTCGCTGCTGGTGTATCTCTTCTTTCTGGTCAGCGCTGTGCTAGATTTGCCACCGTTTCAGGAACTCCGCCAGGTAGATTATTCCCTGCCCCGCAGTGCCTTGGTGACGATTCTAATTTTGGGGCAACTGTGTCTGCTGCCGTTTCTCAAACCCCCAACCCGCGCCTGGGTGGGCGGCGAACCCTACAGCGGCGACTGGCGCTATACCCTGATGGCGATCGCCCTGCTGGGCATTTACCTGCTGATTGTCGCGATACCGCCACTGCGAGAATTCTTCGAGCTATCGCCGCTGAGTATTCCTGGCTATCTCTACATCGGGCTGGTGGCGCTGGAGTGGTGCTTGCTGCTGCGCTTTATCTGGCGATCGCGCTTTTTCGATCGATTTCTGGGCGTTGATCTGAGCGATCGCCCCAGTTGATACACTAAGACGGCATATCCTTCATCCGAAGATGCATTCACAGGCATTTTTAATCCAAATGCTCGTTTGAAATTCTCAGGAGATCCTATGACCCGCGCCATTATGGAAACCGAGAAGGGCACGATTACCCTAGAACTATTTGACCAGGACGCGCCCAACACCGTGAAAAACTTTGTAGATTTGTCGAACAAGGGCTTTTATGACGGGCTGAACTTTCACCGCGTCATCCCCGACTTTGTGATTCAGGGTGGCTGCCCCAACGGCGACGGCCGCGGCGGCCCGGGCTACACCATCAAGTGCGAAACCGCTGGCAATCCCCACAAACATCAGGCCGGCTCCCTGTCGATGGCCCACGCAGGCAAAGACACAGGTGGCAGTCAGTTCTTTATCTGCCACTCGCCGCAGCCCCACCTAGACGGCAAGCACACCGTCTTCGGCAAAACGGAAGACATGGACGTAGTGAACGCGATTCGTCCAGGGGATAAGATTCTGTCGGTCAAAATCGAACCTTAGCCTTGGTTTGAGCTAACCCCTTCACCCCCTTCACCCCTGACCCAAGGCGTGAGAAATGTTCCCCAACCAAGCGGATGCTAGAGGACTCCTCTTCTCGCATCCGCTTTCTGCATGAGGAACTTGCAGGGAACTTGCAGAGAACCGTAGGACAACATGAGCAACATCGGCAGATTATAAGCAGACTATAAGCAGACTTTCTTTGATGCATTAAGCGATTCGTATCGAAGAAAGTCTATCTAGTTCCGATTTGCTTTAGGTTTTAAGCTAATCTAGAAAACATCTGATATAGACTTTTCTCGATATCTATCTAGGTCGCCATAGACTTAGGTCTTCGCGCTCAACCTTCCAACCGCGACCCCCTCTGCTCTGACGCTGATGTCCTGTCCTGCATCGCAGAGCCAATTTGGAGTAGGTCTGGATGGTTGAGGTGTCGAGCTACTTCGCTTTCAGACCGCATCCCTCACCCAACCCCTGGAATATGGCTGAACTCCTGATTCAAAGTGCCTGGCTGATACCTTGCTACCCGCTGATGGGCATGGTGCTGTCTATCCTCTGGTTTCCCTCAGTGACTCGCCTGACAGGGCCGCGCCCAGCAGGATATGTGAACCTGATCATGACGGCGATCGCCTTTTTGCACGCGCTGCTGATTTTTCCAGCCGTCTGGCAGCAGCCCGCCGTCGAGTTTCGCCTGCACTGGCTGACGGTCGCAGGGCTGGATCTAACTCTGCCCCTGGAGGTGTCTGCCCTGACCATCGGTGCGATTCTGCTCGTAACCGGGATTAACTTCCTATCCCAACTCTACGCCGTCGGCTATCTAGAAATGGACTGGGGCTGGGCGCGGTTCTTTGCGCTGCTGGCGCTGTTTGAAGGCGGCATGTGCGCCCTGGCGCTGTGCGACTCGCTGTTTTTTGCCTACATGATTTTGGAGATCCTGACCCTGGGAACTTACCTGCTAATTGGCTTTTGGTTTAACCAGTCGCTGGTGGTCACAGGGGCACGGGATGCCTTTTTGACTAAGCGAATTGGCGACCTGTTTTTGCTGATGGGCGTGCTGGCGATTTACCCGCTGGCGGGTACGTGGGACTTTGACGGGCTGGCGGTCTGGGCGCAAACGGCGGAGGTCAATCCAAAGCTGATGACGCTAGTGGGGCTGGCGCTGGTGGCGGGGCCAATGGGCAAGTGCGCTCAGTTTCCGCTGCATTTGTGGCTGGATGAGGCGATGGAAGGCCCCTTTCCCAGCACCGTTCTGCGAAATTCGGTCGTGGTGGCGACGGGGGCCTGGGTGCTGATCAAGCTGCAACCTGTGCTGGCATTGTCGCCTACCGTCACCACTGCCGTCATTGCCATTGGAGCCGTCACCGCCCTAGGCGCGTCCCTGATTTCCATCGCACAGATCGACGTAAAGCGATCGCTCTCTTATTTAGCCAGCGCCTACATGGGCATCGTGTTTATGGCAGTGGGCGCGGGGCAGACGCAGGCGGCGCTGCTGCTGCTGCTGACCTACGCGGTGGCCGTTTCAGCAATGGTTATGAGTTGTGGCTCCATCGTGCTGAACAGCATTACGCAAAACCTGACGCAACTGGGCGGGCTGTGGAGCCGTCGTCCAGTATCAGGATTGTCTTATGCGATTGGGGCACTGGGTCTGGTGGCAATTCCCCCTTTTGGCGGGTTTTGGGCGTTGCTAAAACTGGTGGACGGACTGCTTGAAGACTCCCCGACCGTGGCAATCATCTTGCTGGTGGTGAATGATCTGGTGGCCTTCAGTGTGGTGCGGGTGTTTTGCCTGATTTTTGGCAACCAAGCTAAGCAAATGGCCCAGCGATCGCCCGAAAATCTCTGGCCCGTAACCCTGCCAATGGTGATCATGGCGGCCTTTACCCTGCACCTGCCGCTGGTGCTGCAAAGCCTGGATCTGCTGCCAAACTGGGCGCAACTGGACAAAACCGCTGCTCTGCTGCTCACCTGGTCGAGTGTGGCAGGCATGGCGATCGCCGCTGTGGTGTATCTGGGCCCCGTCGAAAAGCCCGTGCGCCTGCCCTGGAAACCGCTGCAAGACCTGCTGGCTTACGACTTTTATACGCCCAAGCTCTATCGCTCTAGCGTGGTAGGCAGCGTGGATATCGTGTCGCGCCTAGTGGACTGGGGCGATCGCTACATTGTTGATGGGCTAGTGAACTTGGTCGGCGTTGCCTCCATCTTTGGTGGCGAAACTCTGAAATATGGCAACACTGGCAAGACTCAGTTCTACGCGCTGACCATTGCCGTTGGTCTGACGCTGCTGATTGTCCTCAGCGCTTGGTCGATTCTGTCAAACCTGAAGCTCGTCGTCTTTGGCTAAGTCCTCACCCTGACCCCCATTTTTGATTCTTATCAAACCTATGCTCAGCATCTTGATCTGGCTACCCATTGTTGCTGCTCTTGCGCTGGCGCTGCTGCCGCCGTCGATTTCAGGTGCAAAAGTCCGGGCGATCGCCCTCTGGGGTTCCGCAGGCATTCTGGTCTACACGCTGTTTCTCGCCAGCCAGTTTGACCTTAGCAATCCAGGTCTGCAAATGCAGGAATATCTGCCGTGGATTGAGCCGCTGGGGCTGGACTATCGCCTCGGTGTGGATGGTCTGTCGCTGGTGCTGCTGGTGCTAAATAGCCTACTCACCTGGATCGCCATCTTTAGCAGTGCCGAAACAACCGAGCGGCCGCGCCTGTTTTATGGGCTGGTGCTGCTGGTCAGCGGCGGCGTAGCGGGCGCATTCGTCGCACAAAACCTGATGCTATTCTTCCTGCTCTATGAACTGGAGCTAGTGCCTTTCTACCTGCTAATCTCCATCTGGGGCGGCGAAAAGCGGGGCTACGCAGCGGTCAAATTTTTGATCTATACCGCCCTGTCGGGAGCGCTGATTCTGGCGGGCTTCCTGGGGTTGGTCTGGTTCACGGGCAGCCAGTCTTTTGACTACAACACCCTCATGGGGCAAACGCTGCCACTGGGGTTGCAAGTGGGGCTATTGGTGACGCTGCTAATCGGTTTCGGTATCAAGGTGCCGCTAGTGCCCTTCCACACTTGGCTACCCGATACCTATGTGTCGGCTTCGGCTCCGGTCGCCATTCTGCTGGGCGGCGTGCTGGCCAAGCTGGGAGCCTACGGCATCTTTCGGTTCTGTTTGTCGCTGTTTCCCGATGCCTGGGCGCTGCTGGCTCCCTGGCTGGCCACTTGGGCTGCGGTTAGCATTCTCTATGGCGCAACGGCGGCGATCGCCCAAAAGGACATCAAGCGCATGGTCGCCTACAGTTCTGTCGGGCACATGGGCTACCTGCTGCTGGCGGGGGCTGCCCTCACCAGCCTCAGCATGGTCGGCGCGATCGCCCAAATGTTTGCCCACGGGGTAATCCTGGCGCTGCTGTTTCACCTCGTCGGCGTGATCGAAACCAAAGTGGGCACTCGCGAACTCGACGTGCTAAACGGCTTGTTAAACCCGATTCGCGGTCTGCCGTCGGTCAGCGCTCTGCTAATTTTGGGCGGCATGGCCAGCGCAGGCATTCCCGGTCTGGTGGGCTTCATTGCCGAGTTTCTGATCTTCCAGGGCAGCTACGCCGTATTCCCCGTGCAAACGCTGATGGGCGTGGTGGGCACGGGCTTAACCGCTGTGTACTTTGTGATTCTGCTAAACCGCACCTGCTTTGGCAAGCTGGATAATGCGATCGCCTATTTTCCAAAGGTGGAATGGGCAGAGCGAGTTCCGGCCCTAGTGCTAGCCTGGATTATCTTTCTGCTGGGCATTCAACCCAACTGGCTCGTCCGCTGGATCGAACCCACTAGCAGCGCCCTGATCGCTAGCGTCACGACCCCGGCCGAAACCCGCCTGGCGATCGCCCCCGATGCGACAACTGCTGACTTACTGCCTGTGTCTAGTCCAGTTAGCAAGTGATGAGAGGATGAGGAGAAAACCACTCCGCTACTCCTCCTCTCCCCACCCATCCACGCACCCATCCACCCACCCATCCACCCACCCATCCACCCCATGACCACCACCCTCCCCGCACCCAAAACCCTCATTCCCCCCTCCCGTCATCCCTTTGCAGATGTGATTCATCGGCTAGAGGCCGGCGGCTCCATGCTGCCCGATACACCCGAAAACCTGATGCAAATCATCGGCATCTACAAGGCCTACGCCGTGCCGATGGATTTCTACTGGCGCGACCTGCTGTACATTGCCGAACAGGTGTTTCTCGACCCGTTCCCCTTTTTCAAATACTTCATTTCTCAGGAATATCTCGACCGCCCCAACCACTATGCCGGAGACACTGCCGATCTGCGGATCTGGCGCGGGCAGGCATCGGCTCATCCCGAACTGCTAGAGTTTATGGAAAAGGGCGAGCTTAAGAAAAAGCTGCCCAAACTGCTGCATCACCTCTGGCATGACCGGGTGAATATGGAGTTTGCGGAAGCCTGTATGCGGGCGATGCTATGGCATCGACATATGTACGCTCCGGTCAACCAGTTCGACGCTTACCTCGACTCCGACGAATACAAGCAAAACGCTGATCGCGCTATCCGCGCCTATTTCAAGAACAATCCGGTGATGCTGGGGCTACACAAGCTGTTCCCCGATATGTTCCTAGAAAAGGTGCGCGAATTGTCTTATTACGCGAACTTGGGGCTGTTTTGGGAAGTGATGGCTCCGGTGTTCTTTGAGATGTCAGACATCTACGATGAGGGCGGGTTTAAGGGCGTGCCCGACGCGATGAATTTTCTAGTAAACGGCATTTTTGCGATCGCCGGCCGTCCCATCTATCACCACGTCTACATCGACGGCGAGTGCTACGAAATCATTCCCAAGTCCAAGGGCTTTACCTGGCTCTATGAGGCGGCGCTGCCTTATGTAGAAGCAGTGTTTTACCGCACGGCTCCCTTCCGGGGAACCAAGTCCTACAACGCCCAGGCCAACCAAGTGCCCGAAGATCAGAAAGACTTTCACTACGGCATTCTCTACGCCGACGTGTTTCCCGTGGGCACTGCGGGCATTCCGCCGACCCTGCTGATGCAAGATATGCTGCACTTTTTGCCGCCTTACCTGGTGGACTATTATCAGCAGCACTGCCGGGGCGAAGACGACATCCTGATCCAGTTGGGCATTACGTTCCAGCGATCAATGTACAACGTCACATCGGCGGTAATTCAGGCATTGCGGACGGCGCTGCTGTATCCGCTGGATGATCCGAATCCCAAGCACCGCATGGCCAATCGCAAGTTCTTTGAAGCGCAGATGGATCGGTTCCTGCGTCCAGAGGCCCGCCTGCGCGATATTCAGAGTCAGGACTATCGCTAGAGCGCTCTGACTGATGTCTAAGTAAATCGCATCCTGAATCGCATCATGATTTGTAGCGCTGTAGCTCTGTAGGATGTGTTAGCGCCCGCGTAACGCATCAAGCTAGTGCAGGACGGTGCGTTACGGCTACGCCTAACAGCACCCTACAATACTCTCGCTAGAGCGTTTGGTTTCTCTTGCTGGTTCGTTATTCCGTTCGTCAATTTATCTATCAAGCGTTCACGAAGCCATGCCTACGATTGTCGATATTGCCGTGCAAACGGAAGGATTTTCTACGCTCGTTGCGGCGGTGCAGGCCGCGGGTTTGGTCGAGGTGTTGCAGAGCGTCGGCCCGTTCACCGTATTCGCGCCGACGGACGATGCCTTTGCCAAACTGCCACCCGGAACCATTCAGACTCTAGTGCAAAATCCGCCACAGCTTGGGCGCATTCTGAAATATCATGTCGTGTCTGGGAAGTATACCCAGGCAGATCTAAAAGGCGTGAATAGCTTGACTTCTGTGGAAGGTTCAGTGATTCCGCTCGATTTGTCTGATGCCTTTGAGGTGAAAAACGCGACGGTAGTCATGCCCGATGTGGAGGCAGATAACGGCGTGATTCATGTGATTGACAACGTGATCCTGATGGGCTGATTTGGGGTGGGCGGTCTGGATAAGTTAGCGCTGGGTTTAATCTTGATCGACCGGCTCTCTATCGCGCGATTCTCTCCGGATCTGGGAATTCTAAAGGCAATTCTTCTTGCCTTTTTCATCAGCGATGCATCTTACTGATTCTGTTTCTGCGCCAGAGTGGGCGCGGGTTCGGGCGACGTTCCAGCAGATTTGGGGATACGAGGACTTTCGCCCCCCGCAGGGCGACATCGTGCGATCGCTCTTGCAGGGTCAAGATGCCCTAGTGGTGATGCCCACAGGCGGCGGCAAGTCCATCTGCTTTCAGCTTCCGGCGCTGCTGCAAACGGGGCTGACGCTGGTGGTGTCGCCGCTGGTGGCGTTGATGGAAAACCAAGTGCAGGAATTGCGCGAAAAGCGGCTGCCTGCGGCCCTGCTGCACAGCGAACTGCCGCCTCGCCAGCGTCAGCAAACCCTGTGGCAGTTGGAGCGGGGAAAATTGCGGCTGCTGTATCTGTCGCCAGAGACGCTGCTGAGTCCGCTTGTGTGGAAGATTCTCAGCCAGCCGCAGGTGCAGCTTCGCGGGCTGATTTTGGATGAGGCTCATTGTCTGGTGCAGTGGGGCGACTCGTTTCGGCCGGCCTATCGGCGGCTGGGGGCAGTGCGGCCGGCGCTGCTGGCAGGCAAACCCCCCGGAACATCCCTGGCGATCGCCGCCTTTACGGCCACCGCCGATCCCTTGGCCCAGCGCACCATCCGGGAGGTCTTGGGGCTACAGCAGCCACAGGTGTTTCTGCAAAATCCCTACCGAGCAAATCTGGCGCTGTCGGTGCAGACAGTGTGGAGTCCACGCGGACGCAGGCGATCGCTCTTGCGATTCATCCAGGGGCGACGGGGCCAGGCGGGGCTGATCTATGTGCGATCGCGCCGCGAGGGTGAGGAACTGGCGGACTGGCTGAGTCGAGAGGGTTTTTCTACGGCGGCCTATCATGCGGGGCTAAGTCCGGGGCCACGGCGGCAGATCGAGCAGGCCTGGCTGGCCGGAGAGATGCCGTTTGTGGTTTGCACCAGCGCCTTTGGCATGGGTATCAATCATCCCCACGTCCGCTGGGTGCTGCATTATCACGCGCCCTTGCTGCTGAGCGAGTATGTGCAGGAGGTGGGGCGGGCCGGGCGCGACGGCCAACCCGCCGAAGCGCTGACGCTAGTGAGCGATCGCCCAGGTTGGCTAAATCCCGACGATCGCCAGCGGCAGCAGTTTTTTATCGAAAAAGCGCGATCGCAGCACCAGACCGCCCAGGCGCTAATCCGCAAGCTGCCCCAGACAGGGCCAGTGGCCGAGGTTTCCCGCCAGTTTCCCGACGGGGCGATCGCCCTTGCCCTGCTGCACCGCCAGGGTCAGCTAGTCTGGGACGACCCGTTTCACTATCGCATCCTCTCTGGTGCAACGTCCCAGCCCTTCCAGCCCGACCCCGCCATCCGCCAAATGCAGGACTATCTCTACGCCCGCGAGTGCCGCTGGCGGCTGTTGCTGGGGAGCTTTGGCTTTGGGAAGGAGGCTGAGACGCTGCGCTGCAAAACGTGCGATCGCTGTCGATCTAGCGCACCAGCACAGTCATGAACTTATCTTTGGCAAAGGGCGCAGGTATGATAGGCGTGAACTTAGCGCGATCGCTCGCAATTTTTTTCACATAGAACTCGTTCATCAGGTGAACCACCTGATCGCGGGTGCCGATGATCCACACCTGCGGGCGATCGCCCAGCGAAGACTGGGGAGCCGCGCCGCCTCCGCCACCGTCGGCTTCGGCAGCAGGCGGGTTGATTGAGAAATGTGTAGCAAAATGTGCAGCCGGAATCGGTGCAGAATTTGCCGCAGAAACAGGTGGCTGCCCGTGCAGCCCGTCGTTGCGTTCGGGAGACATGAGTTTTTCCTCGCTGTGTTTGAGAGTGGATTTGGGAAACTGTTTTGAAACAGTACGTTTGAAACAGTACGTTTGAAACAGTACGTTTGAAACAGTACGTTTGAAACAGTGCAGGTCGCCCCATCGGAAACGTGCCCGATGGCAGGGAAGGGCCCAAGGTGTGGCGGTTTCCCAACCACTTGTCAGCATTTGCGAGGCGAATGATAATCATCAAAGCCTAGCTCCTGCCCCGACAGGAGTCAGGTTAGCTGGTTAGTTCGTGCTGGCACACGACTAATCAGCGCCTTCACCCTGAGCCGGACAACCTCTACTGGAATTGAGAAAATTCATTCCAGTGCCAGATACGATAAACCAAACTCTCGCAGAACGCAAGTATCAAACCCCAGAATTTTTCTAAATCATTCTCTAAACTTTCGCGGCTTGTTGTGGTGCCCGTCGGCGCAGAAGCATCAAACCGCTTGGCTCCAATCCTCAAGCTCTAAACCCTCAATTCTGCCAAAGTGTCGCTGGTTGTGGGTGATGAGGACTAAATCATTGGCGATCGCCACACCTGCAATCAGCAGATCGATGTCGTCAACGGGGGTGCCTTGACTTCGCAGAGTTGCGTAGATTTCTGCTGAGATGTTGACCGATCTTTCGGTTAGCGGAAGCACGGTATTTTGTGATGCAAACTGGAGAAAAGATTCAAGCTGCTTCTGTGCTTTCCGATGCCTCAATCCACTCACAATTTCATAGTAAGTAATGAGGCTGATCTGAATTTTGGAATGTTCTGCGAGATAGGCAGTGAACTGCTTGGTAAGAGTTGAATTGCCTCGGAAGAACATGGACAAAATATCCGTATCAATCAGCGCTGATCTCATCCCCGCGTCTCCTAGAAAACGCCTGCTGACGACGGCTGACAATTTCTTCCGTGAAATCAGTGTAATCTTGTTCAGGCAAATCGCTCCAGCATCCGGCAAACGCCAGCGTCGCCTGTGCCGAAGTAGACGATGCCTCTGCGCTCAGCCGAAAGCTGTGAATCAATTCATAGAGCCTTGGTAGTTTGTCTTCTGGCACTTGCTGAATTTCTTGAAACAGTGCCGCTTGTAATTTAGATAAATCCATTGCCCAAAGCCTCTCTGACCTAGCGCTGCTCAATATTTTAGACGGATTGCTGGGTTGGGTGGGAAAACAATTGACGCGGCCGGCTAGAAGCCTTGCGCTATGAACAGGATGTTGGCGACCAGCGCGACGTATCCCCAAACCCATGTCCCAACATGCGTGACGCTATCGCTAACATAATTCTACGCAAGCCCGTAATTCATCCTTCATCCCTCATCCTTCCCTATGTCCGACCTCCTCGCCCTCATCGACCAGGCCGCAGCCGAAGGCTGGACAGAGCTAGACCTCTCGGGCCGTAACCTGACGGAACTGCCCCCGGAAATCGGCAAACTCACCCAGCTCGAAACGCTGATTTTGGGGAAACGAGACGGGGACGAGGGCGAGGTTGTTAATGGTCAGTGGTTCCCAAAGGTTATTGGTAATCGGTTAACCGCTTTGCCCGCCGAATTGGACAATCTGAGCAATCTCTGCAAGCTAGATATAAGCGGTAACCCTTCTAAAGTTGCAAACCTGAATTGCAAATCCAAATTGCAAATCCAAATTGCAAATCCAAATTGCAAATCCAAATTGCAAACCCAAAATCAAGAATCGTCGAGAATTGGAATCAGCCCAAATACTTTTTCAGCAGCAGTTCTAGCTTCGCTTTGGTTTCTGGCGGCGCTTTATCGAGCGGCGTAAGAATGGCATACTTCAGCGCGTGATGGGCTTCCGAAGGCGGCGGATTTTGAGCGAGGCGGCGCACCGTTTCTTGAATCACGCGCTGGGCGTTCACTGCATTTTTCGTCAGGTTGCCGATTACCATGTCCACCGTCACGCTGTCGTGGTCGGGGTGCCAGCAGTCATAGTCCGTTACCAGCGCCAGCGTTGCGTAGGCGATTTCGGCTTCGCGGGCCAGCTTGGCTTCGGGCAGGTTGGTCATGCCGATCACCGTTGCGCCCCAGCTTCGATACAGGTTCGACTCGGCGCGAGTGGAAAAGGCCGGCCCCTCCATGCAGACATAGGTGCCGCCTTGGTGCAGCGTGACATCGGGGAGATCGAGGGAGGCGATCGCCTCGCCCAGCACCGTCGCCAGATTCTTGCACACTGGATCGCCAAAAGCGATATGCGCCACAATGCCCTCGCCAAAGAAGGTCGAAACTCGCCCTTTCGTGCGATCGATAAACTGATCCGGCAGCACCATATCGAGTGGCTTGGCCGCCGCTTGCAGCGACCCTACCGCCGAGGCGGAAATCAGGTACTCTACGCCCAGCGACTTCATGGCGTAGATATTTGCCCGAAACGGCAGTTCCGACGGCAGCAGCGTGTGGTTGCGTCCGTGCCGCGCCAGAAACGCAACAGGCGTGCCCTCCAGCGTGCCCACAATCAGCGCGTCCGACGGCTTACCAAAGGGCGTGTCTATCTCAACTTCGCGCACGTCCTTCAGCGCGTCCATTTTGTAGAGGCCGCTGCCGCCAATAATGCCAATCCGCACGTCTGTCATGGTTGCCGTCCTGAGTGATTCCCTAAGTGATTCCAAAAGTTCATCTAGTGGCGATCGCCTTGAAGATGACCAAGCTATGCTCTGCCTCCTAAGATACAAGGGCTTTAAAGGAAGAAACGAGAGAGATTGTAAAAGTCTGGCTTAACCGTCTAGCTCAACCGTTTGGCTAGAGAGGGGAATAGGGGTCAGGATTTTTCGGACTATAGCACCAGAGCGGGCGTGGACTGCTGAAACTGCGCCCGAATCGCCTGGATACACTCCGGCGTGGGCGTTGGGGTGTCGCTGAGTTGATAGTCATAGCCAAGCTGTTGCCATTTATATTCGCCCATCTTGTGAAAGGGGAGAATTTCGACCCGCTCCACATTCTTGAGGCGGGCAACAAACTGAGCCAGCCCGGATACATTATCCGGATCATCCGTCAGACCCGGCACGACTACAAAGCGAATCCAGGCAGGCTTGCGACAGTCGCTAAGATATTGGGCAAAATCCAGCGTCGGCTGGAGGCTGACGCTGGTTACTTGGGTATAGATCGACGGCGTGAATGACTTGATATCCAGCAGCACCAGATCGACAAACTCTAGCACTGGACGGGCGATCGCCAGCGGACTGTAGCCCGATGTATCCAGCGCTGTGTGAATGCCCAGCGCCTTGCACTGCTGCAAAATCTCTTGCACAAACTCTGGCTGCATCAGCGGTTCGCCGCCGCTAATGGTCACGCCACCCGGCGGGCGAATGTAAGACCGATATTTCAGAATCTCGGCGACAATCTCGTCGGCCGTAACCACAGTGCCACCTGATATCTCTCGGCAGTCGGGGTTGTGGCAATAGAGGCAGCGCAGCGGACAGCCCTGAGTAAAAACCACAACCCGAATGCCCGGCCCATCGACCGTGCCACAGGTTTCGATTGAGTGAATGCGTCCGGTCATTGACATCGCTGTGACAGGAGGGGGAAGAGGGAAGAGGGAAGAACGAAGAGAGAAGAGAGAAGAGGGAAGAGAGAAGAGAGAAGAGGGAAGAAGGGGGCTTGCGTTTTTCGTTCTTCGTTTTTCGTTTTTCGTTCTTCGTTCTTCGTTCTTCATTCTTCGTTCTTCGTTCTTCGTTCTTCGTTCTTTAATCCAAAATCGAGAATGGATGTGACGATTGCGTCCTGTGCCTAGATGCGATCGTGGAAGGTGCGGCTAATGACATCTAGCTGCTGTGCCTTCGTGAGCTTGACAAAGTTGACCGCATAGCCCGACACCCGAATCGTGAGTTGCGGATACTGTTCGGGATGCTCCATCGCGTCGAGTAGGGTTTCTCGATTTAGCACGTTGATGTTGACATGATGCCCCTGATCGTGGAAGTAGCCGTCTAGCAAGCTCACTAGGTTTTGGATGCGATCGCCCGTTTGTTTTCCCAATGCGTCGGGCACGATGGAGAAGGTATAGGAAATGCCGTCTTTGGCGTGGGCATAGGGTAGCTTGGCGACGGATGCGAGGGAGGCGATCGCCCCCTTGGTGTCGCGGCCGTGCATGGGGTTTGCACCGGGGGCAAAGGGCACGCCAGCTTTCCGCCCGTCGGGTGTGCTGCCCGTTTTCTTGCCGTAGACGACGTTGGAGGTAATCGTCAGCACGGATTGGGTGGGTACTGCATCGCGGTAGGTTTTATGCTGCCGCAGCTTGTTCATAAAGGTCGTTACCAAGTTCGCAGCGATTTCATCCACCCGGTCGTCATTGTTCCCAAACTTGGGATAGTCGCCTTCCACTTCGTAGTCCACAGCGAGGCCGGCTTCGTTCCGCAGCACTTTCACTTTGGCATACCGGATAGCAGACAGCGAGTCAGCCACCACGGAAAGTCCTGCAATGCCGCAGGCCATCGTGCGATAGACATCTCGATCGTGCAGCGCCATTTCCAACCGCTCGTAGCAGTATTTGTCGTGCATGAAGTGTATGACGTTCAGCGTGTTGATATATAGCTCCGCCAGCCACGTCAGCAGCCTGTCGAATTTTTCCATCACTTCATCCGGATCTAAGTAATCCGACAAGATGGGCCGGAACGGTGGCGCAATTTGTTCGCCTGTGTTTTCATCGCGGCCGCCGTTGATGGCATAGAGCAGGGCCTTGGCCAAATTGACCCGTGCCCCAAAGAACTGCATCTGCTTGCCCACTCGCATGGCAGACACACAGCAGGCGATCGCATAATCATCGCCAAACTCGGGCCGCATCAGGTCGTCGTTTTCATACTGAATCGAACTGGTTTCAATAGAAACCTTGGCGCAATACTGTTTGAAGGCTTCTGGCAGCCGTTCAGACCATAGCACCGTTAGGTTGGGTTCGGGAGCCGGGCCCAGATTCTTCAATGTGTGCAGCATTCGGAAGCTGGTTTTTGTTACCAGCGGCCGCCCGTCTTCTCCCATGCCGCCGATCGATTCTGTGACCCAGGTCGGGTCGCCCGAAAATAGCTCGTTATACTCCGGCGTTCGCAGGAACCGCACCATCCGCAGCTTCATCACAAACTGATCGATAAGTTCCTGAATTTCGATTTCCGTAGCCGTGCCGTTTCGCAAGTCCCGCTCGCAATAGATGTCTAGGAATGTAGATACGCGCCCTAGCGACATCGCCGCGCCGTTTTGCTCCTTCACTGCGGCCAGATAGCCAAAATAAAGCCACTGCACGGCTTCTTGAGCATTGGCAGCCGGGGCGCTGAGGTTCACGCCATAGCTGGCCGCCATTTGCTTCAATTCTTCCAGCGCCCGGATTTGTTCTGATAGCTCCTCTCGTAGCCGAATGGTGGGTTCATCGCTGAGCGCTTCGAGCGACTGCTTCTGGTCTTTTTTATCTTCAATTAGGCGATCGCACCCATATAGTGCGACTCGCCGATAGTCGCCAATAATCCGCCCTCGTCCATAGGCATCGGGCAGCCCGGTGATAATGCCCGACCGCCGCGCCATACGCATTTCCTGGGTGTAGGCATCAAACACGCCATCGTTGTGCGTTTTGCGATATTGCTTGAAAATTGCTTCTGTGTCTGGGTCAAGTGTGTAGCCGTAGGCATTCAGCGCCGCTTTCACCACTCGAATGCCGCCAAAGGGCATGATTGCCCGTTTCAGCGGTTGGTCTGTTTGTAGCCCGACAATCCGCTCTAGTTCGCGGTTGATGTAGCCTGGCGGGTGGGATGTGATGCCAGCCACGACTCGCGTGTCGGCATCCAAGATGCCCCGTTCTCGCTCGGTTTGCATTAATTGCGTCACTTGCTGCCACAGGGCACGGGTGGCGGCGGTGGAACTGGCTAGGAATTGCTCATCTCCTGTGTAGGGCGTGTAATTTTTTTGGATAAAATCGCGCACATCAATCTGCTCTACCCAGACTCCGGGCACAAAGCCACTCCAGGGCGATCGCGCTTGATTGGCATC
The DNA here is from genome assembly GCA_046719575.1 of Cyanobacteriota bacterium. Taxonomy (GTDB): domain Bacteria; phylum Cyanobacteriota; class Cyanobacteriia; order Elainellales; family Elainellaceae; genus Thermoleptolyngbya. The sequence goes on along the minus strand of JBDNCP010000001.1, from coordinate 49,541 downwards.
GGGTTCTAAAACAAGCGTTGGCATAGCGCCTCCTTGAAAGTAAGACCTGAAAGAAAGTAAGACCTGAAAGTAAGACTCGAAACCGGAAAGCATGGCGGGTTCGCGGGTCCAGCGAGGTTTTGACCCTGCTCCGATAGGCTATGAATAATCCACAGCCGCAGATGGAATCGGGGAGATTCCCGCCGAGACCGAAGCCGACTCGCCCCCTTCTGTTGGTGCGTGCCCGTTACGGTCATGCCCGTTATGGTCATGCCCGTTATGGTTCGGCGCAAGCTGCTGACTGGCGCGGGCAATTTCTGCGCGATAGCACAGAGGAACATCGTCTGTTTCAGTCTGCGTTCCTTCGTAGGCCAGCACAAATAGCTCCTTCAGGTCTTGAATCAGCGGGTAGCGGGGGTTTGCGCCTGTGCATTGGTCATCGAAGGCACGGTTGGCCAACTCGTCAAGCTGGGCATAAAACGAAGCGCGATCGCCCCCTGGATAAGGTGCTTGCCCCATCTGGCTCAGCACTTCAGCCAGTGTTGCTGGAATATCGACATTACGCTTTAGCTCTTCTACTGCAATAATCAGCCGTTCTACTTTCTCGTCTGGCGTGTTGCCCCCCAAGTGCAAATGATCGGCAATTTGGGCATAGCGGGCCTTGGCATTGGGGTATTTGTATTGCGGGAAGATGGCCTGCTTGAAGGGCTGATCGGTGGCGTTGTAGCGAATTACGTGGGATATCAGCAGCGCGTTGGCCAGCCCGTGGGGAACATGGAACACTGCGCCAAGCTGGTGCGCCATTGAGTGGCAGATGCCCAAAAACGCATTGGCAAAGGCCATGCCCGCTATCGTGGCGGCGTAGTGAACCCGTTCGCGAGCTTCGGGATCTCGGGCCCCGTTGCGGTAGGAGCGCGGCAGATATTGAAACAGGAGGGCGATCGCCTCAAGGGCCAGTCCATTGGTAAAATCTGTCGCAAACACCGACGCATAGGCTTCGATGGCATGGGTCAGCGCGTCAATCCCGCTCCAGGCTGTCAGCTTGGGCGGCATCGTCAGCACCAGATCCGGGTCTACAATCGCCATGCTGGGGGTCAGGGCATAATCTGCTAGAGGATACTTAATGCCCTCCCGGTCATCGGTCACTACCGCAAAGGGAGTCACCTCAGACCCCGTTCCTGAAGTGGTCGGAATCGCCACTAGCAGGGCTTTTTGACCCAATGGCGGCAGTTCATACACGCGCTTGCGAATATCCATAAACCGCATCGCCACGCCCGAAAATTCTACATCTGGCTGCTCGTACATCAGCCACATAATCTTGGCTGCATCCATCGGAGAGCCGCCGCCCAGCGCGATAATGACATCTGGCTGAAACCGCCGCAACTGTTCCAGCCCGCGATTCACATTCGACAGGGTTGGATCAGGTTCGACATCGTGAAACACGTCATAGCGGATTTCTAAATTCTCCAGAACTCGCGTTACGGGGTGAACCATGCCCAGGTCAAAGAGCGGCTTATCGGTCACAATAAACGCCCGCTGCCGGCCAGCCAAGTCGCCCAGTGCCATAGGCAAACAGCCACTCTTGAAGTAGACTTTGGGCGGCACGCGGAACCACAGCATATTTTCGCGCCGCTGCGACACGGTTTTGATATTCAGCAGGTGATGCACGGTGACATTGCCAGAGATCGAGTTGCCGCCCCAGGTGCCGCAGCCCAGCGTCAGCGATGGATCGAGCCTGAAGTTATACAAATCGCCAATTGCCCCTTGGGACGCTGGCGTGTTGATCAGCACGCGCCCTGTCTGCATCCGGGTTTCAAAAAGCTGAATGTCGGATCGCTGAGTGGTGTCGATGTAGAGTGCGGCGGTGTGCCCCTTGCCGCCAAAGTTAATGAGTTCCTCAGCACGGGCGATCGCCCCTTCAAAATTCGCTGCCCGATAAAACGCCAGAATCGGTGACAGTTTCTCCCAGGCAAACGGCTCATCCAGGGCAACGCGATCGGTTTCAGCGATCAGCACCTTCGTCTGCGGCGGCACTGAGATTCCTGCCAGTGTCGCCAGCGCTTGCACTGACTGTCCCACAATGGCTGCGTTTAGCCGCCCATTTTGCACAATCTGTTCACCCAGCTTCGCCTTCTCCTCTGGATTCAAAAAGTAAGCCCCCCGTGCTACAAATTCTTGCTTAACTGCGTTGTAAATGGAATCGACCACAATCACCGATTGCTCCGACGCGCAGATCATGCCGTTATCAAACGTCTTGCTGAGTAAGATAGAACTCACTGCCGTTTGAATATCTGCACTTTCGGCAATCACAGCGGGTGTGTTGCCTGCGCCCACCCCCAGCGACGGATGCCCAGATGAGTAAGCAGCCTGCACCATCCCCGGCCCGCCTGTCGCCAGAATCAGCTTGATATCTGGATGCTGCATCAAGGCCTGCGATAGCTCTACAGATGGCTCATCAATCCAGCCGATGATCTGCTCTGGCGCACCCGCCGCCACAGCCGCCTGAAGAATAATCCGTGCTGCTTCCACAGTGCAGCGTTTGGCGCGGGGATGAGGCGAAAAGATAATGGCGTTGCGGGTTTTTAGAGCAATTAGCGATTTGAAAATAGCGGTCGAGGTGGGGTTTGTTGTGGGAATGATGCCCGCCAGGATTCCGACTGGCTCAGCAATTTTTTGAATCCCAAAGGTATCGTCTTCTTCAATCAGTCCGCAGGTGCGCTCATGCTTGTATTTGTTGTAGATAATTTCCGAGGCAAAGTGGTTTTTAATCACCTTGTCTTCTACGATGCCCATTCCGGTTTCTGCAACGGCTAGCTTTGCCAAATCGATCCGGTGGGCGTTGGCAGCTTGGGCGGCTTGCTTGAAAATCCAGTCTACCTGGCTCTGGGTATAGGTTGCATATTGAGCCTGGGCTGCCTTAACTTGTTCAACCAGTGTTTCCAATTCTTGAATCGTAGTGACCTGCATAGGGACTCCTTAGCTGGTGCGAATATGAGTCAAAAGAATTTCTGCAAGGCGAGGCTCAAGGTAAGGCTCAAGAAGCATTCGGGTTTTAATCATCTTCCTGAGCCTGACGACGGTTTGCCTATGGGTGAGTCACGGCTTCTTTTTCCTGGGATTTTTCTGCCTGGGATTTTTCAATCAAAACTGGTTCTGCAATCGTGTTTGCTTGCAAGGTTGCCTGCAATTCTCGGAGGGGTTCATTGCTGAGTCTGCCAGTATGGTCTGCTTGCTGGCAAGCTACCATCGTCTTTACGTGTTCTCGCTCATCATCTCGAATTGCCACAAACACGTCATACAGATTGTTGATCACCGGGCGACGCTCTTGCGGAAGATGGGCCGTTTGAAACGCATCAAACAGATACAAATCGCCCGTTTGGTAGTATTCAAGCGCGACCTGAGGAGCAGGCTGAGTCTTTAGACTTTCGCCTTCCTGCATCAAAAACAGGTCGTAGGTATGATAGGCGTGTTCCTCCACTAGCTCCATAAAGTGATACGCTGATTTGGGTGAGATAACATATAGCGCCACAATGATCCAGTAGTACAACAAGGCAACGCTGCGGGCTAACAGGCGATCGCCCCAAAATTGATTGCCCCCCAATGCTTCCATAATCAGCAGATGGTGTAGCTCATTCCAAGATTCGGCAAAGTGGACTTTCAGCCACTCGACTCGCCGCCACAATCCCAGCGTCTCGTATAGATGCAAAACAGATAGGTAAGAAAAGTAAGGGACGCGGGCTACGGTTTCCAGTACGTAGAACCGGGGAATCGGGCGATCATGATAAATCTGGTTGATGACAAACACCAGCACGCCAACGAGTAATTTAACCATTCAGTCAATTCTCCATAATGTGAACTTGCAACGGGCAACTTGAAGCGAAATCGAATGCACTGGATGCAAAAGCGCCCGGATGACAGAAGGAGTAAGGCGGCGGTTGATTGAGTACCTACCTTATGCCCACATGATGAAAGACCTGCTGCGGGAGGACAAGATAGTTTCCAGAATGCACACACAGTTACCCAGAGGAAAAGAATGAGACGGGTTCTGGATTTGGGCGGAACTGGAAGAAAACGTTAAACCTGACAAATTCGTATCGCTTGCACTAATAGCCTAGTAGCAGATTAGAGAAGCTGTTGGATAGAAGACTGGCTGACCCTGAGATCGCCCAGTTGCGACCCAGTGTTACCCCGATGTTGAGGAGATAGTCTATTGGATTCTCGCTCTAATGCTCGTTCTGACTTCAAATGCCCGATTCAGTTTACGCTTGACTTGATTGGCAGCAAGTGGGCAATTTTGATTTTGCGCGAGTTGTTTGCTGGTGCGCCGGATCAAAACGGTCGAACGGCACGGCGAACGCATGAATTTCTCGATGCGCTGCCGGGGCTAAGCACCAAAACCCTGATGGCGCGGCTGCGCGAGCTAGAGGAACATGGACTCATCGAGCGGACAGTTTATGCCGAGATTCCGCCCCGCGTTGAGTATGTGTTGACGGAGAAGGGGCGAGAAATTCAGCCGGTGATGGCGGCGCTGCATCAGGTGGGAATGCGATGGCTCCAGCAAGGAGTCTGCGAGTGTCCGCTGGATATGCCCCCCGATCAAAAGCTGCAACCCGACGCGTTGCCCCATGCGCCAATGGCGATCGCCCCCAACAACCAGACCCCTCTCGCCGCCTGTAGCAGCAGCAGAGTAGAATCGCAGGTGTAATCCTGATGTTGTAATTCTGTGCTTAAGTTGGGGCTGTTTGAACCGATGGATTTGACGGCTGCTTTACCGACGTTTGTGGTGACGCTGCGCGAAGGGGTCGAAGCAGCGCTAGTGGTTGGCATCGTGCTGGCGTGCCTCAGCAAAGCGGGACAGTCGCGGCTCAACCCGTGGGTCTATGGCGGCATTGGCGCGGGGCTAGCGGGCAGCGTGCTGGTGGGGGTGCTGCTGAGCGGGGTGCTGGCGGCGCTGAATCAGTCGCAAGAGAGCTATGCCCCCCTGCTGAAACAGGCGCTAGAGGCTGGGTTTGGGCTGGTGGCGATCGCCCTGCTGAGCTGGATGCTGGTGTGGATGACGCGGCAGGCCCGCAGCCTCAGGGCTGAGGTAGAAGGCGCAATTAACTCGGCGTTGCAGCAGGATGGCGCGGGCTGGGGCGTGTTTGGGCTGATTACCATCGCCGTCCTGCGGGAAGGATTTGAGACGGTGCTGTTTTTGGCGGCACAGTTTCAGGAAGGGCTGGCTCCGGCGCTGGGCGCGGTGGCAGGGCTGGTGGGCGCGGTGATCATTGGGGTTCTGCTGTTTCAACTGGGCGTGAAAATCAACCTGAAGCGGTTCTTTCAGGTGATGGGGGTGCTGCTGCTGCTGATCGTGTCGGGGCTAGTGATCTCGATGCTGCGTCATGTGGATATGGCGATCGCCGCTTGGGTGCAGCTTCGTCCGGATTTGGCGAATCTCTGCTTTAGCGCTGGGCCATCGTGCGTGCTGGGGCCGCAGGTGTGGGATGCCCGCGCTGTGTTGCCTGACAAGCAGTTTCCTGGTGTGCTGCTGAAGGCACTGCTGGGCTATCGTGACCAGCTTTATCTGGGACAGGCGATCGCCTATCTCGCGTTTTTGGGAACCGTCGGCTGGCTCTATTTTCAGAGCCTCAGTCCTGCCGCGCCCAAAGCCCCATCCCTACAGCAAAAAGCGTAGAAACAAGCTCGCCAGTCCACCCAGAGCGCTGACTACATTGCCAACCCCGTTGCTGCGCCGCTGGGCACGCCGTTCTCTCTCTTCGGCCGCCAGAACTTGCTCAATCCCGGTGACAAATCGCTCCGAAAGCTGCTGCCCCGGAATATTCCCCTGCGCCAAAAACATTTGCTGCGCCTGCCGTCCGTCTTGCATTGCCCCAGCTTCGTCGCCCAACTGAAGCCGCGCAATACCCCGCGCCAGCATCGCGTTTGCAAAATCGGGCTGGCGGCTGAGGCTCTGGTTAAAATACTGAATCGCGTCTGGGAAGTTGCCCCGCTGCGCCTCTGCCAGCCCCCACAGGTAGACCTGCTCCACCGACACCATGTTTTCGGGTAGCCCGATTGCCCGCCACAGGTTCGCGCCATCCATCAGTGCCCCAGTCAAGTTTGCGCCATAGAGATAGGCCTCGCGCAGGTCGGCTCCGCGCAAATCAGCCCCGCGCAGGTCGGCTCCGCCCAGATTGGCGTAAGACAACACCGCTCCTTGCAGGTTGGCTCCTTGCAGGTTAGCCCCTTGCAGGTTGGCCCGGTTCAAATTCGCCAGACTCAGGTCAGAGCGGCTCACATCTACACCCGATAGATTTGTGAACACCAGCCCTGCCCGGTGCAGATCACACTGCTGGCATTGACGGTTAGCAAGCAACCGCTGCACATGTTCAAGATTTTCAGCGCGGGCAGGCAAAGCCACACCCCATGCTGCCAACAGCCCTAACAAAACAAGTTTGGAGTTCATAGCGTTGTTCAAAACCGGGTGGAGGAGTTCCGCAATATTGCTGCAACACGGTGTGAATTCATCGAGTGAATCAACCTAGTGAATCAACCCAGTGAATTCAGCCACTGCAACACCACATTGCCCAAAAGTGTACTGAGAAATCGCAAAAACGGCACATTAATTTTAATTTTGGCGTTGCGCGAGGATAGTTGCCCCGTGATATAGTACATGCGTTCTTTTCGGAGGCGACGACAATGACGGTCAAACCGATTCCTGATGGGTATCCTGCGGTGACCCCGTATCTGATTGTGCATGATGCGGCGGGGGCGATCGCCTTTTATCAGCAAGCATTTGGCGCGACAGAGCTAATGCGTCTGGCTGACCCATCGGGCAAGCTGGCCCACGCCGAAATCAAAATCGGCAACTCGCCAATTATGCTGTCCGACGAGTTTCCAGAAATGGACTATCGCAGCGCTCAGGCGATTGGCAGCACGCCTGTTAGCCTGATGCTCTATGTGGAAGATGTGGACTCGCTCTTTCGTCAAGCTTTGGCAGCAGGCGCAACGGAAGTTCGCCCGGTAGAAAACCAGTTCTATGGCGATCGCGCGGGCACGCTGTCCGATCCATTCGGCCATGTGTGGACGCTTGCGACCCATGTGGAAGATGTGTCGATGGAAGAGGTGAACGCTCGATTCAGCGCGATGGTTGGCTGAGGTTCGGGGTCGGCGACGGGCGATCGCCCAAGGGTTCAGGGGTCGAAGCATTACTCGCTGGGCAACTCGCCAAATTGCGCCCGGTATTGCGCGAGGAGTGCTTCGGCCTGATCTGCCCGCTGCCGCTCTTCTTCTGCTCGCTGCCGCTCTTCTTCTGCTCGCTGCCGCTCTTCTTCTGCCCGCTGCCGCTCTTCTTCTGCCCGCTGCCGCTCGATGGCGGTCGCCTCTTCGGGAATCGCCACAAGTTGCCCCTCTGGGGTGAAAAACCGCAGCCTGCGATCGTGAATTCCCAAAAATAGCTGAAGCTGCTCGCTCCAGAGCCAGCCCCGCGAGTCGGGTTCGAGGGGCTGATAGCGCCCGTCCATCAAGTGAAATCCGCAAAACTCCAGTGTGTGCGGGTCAAACCAGAAGTAATCGGGCGTGCGGAAGGTGTCTTGATAAAGCTGCTTTTTCAGCCCGCGATCGACGGTGGCTGTCGAATCAGACAATAGTTCAATAATGACGTTGGGATATTTGCCGCCCTCTTCCCAAACGACCCAGCTTTTGCGGGGCTTGGGATCGGCTCCCAGCACCACAAAAAAGTCCGGCCCCCGAAAGTCCTCTGACTTGCGTTCGCGCAGGCTGTAGTAGATGGTGAGGTTGCCAAAGGCATAGAAATCCCGATGGGTGCTGGGGTCTGGTCCGCGCCACAGCCATTCCAGCGATTGAATCAGCAGCAAAATTTGGCGGAGGTGCAGTTCAGATTCCAAGGGAGGTTCGTCGCTGTAGAGATCGCTAGGCGGAAACAGAATTTGCTCTAGCTCAAGGTTAGAATCAAGGTCAGAGTCAGTGCCAGCAGCCCGATCAGGCTCCAGGCTTTTTGAAGGGACAGGGTCAGCACTCGGTGTCACCGCAGGTTCCGTGCTGCTATCTTCCAGGTCTTTAGCAATGGACATGGTGAGATGGGGCGAATGGTGCAAAAGGTAAATTTAGTGTAGCGATTCGGTGTAGCGAACTGGGCGATCGCCCTCCAGACCGTCTTACGCAAGCCTACCTCAGCCTTCACTGCCATGCCTTGTAGTGAATACCTGCATCTTTCATACGGCGCAGCGCTTCACCCAGGCGATCGCACTCGGCAATTAGACTAATTCGCACGTAACCTTCGCCGCCCTCCCCAAAGGCATTGCCCGGAGTCACCACCACGCCCGTTTCGCCCAGCAGGTGCAGCGCAAAGTCGGTAGAGCCAATTCCTGGCGGGCAATCCACCCAGAGATACATCGTCGCCAGGGTTTTGGGCACGTTCCAGCCCAGTTCGCCCAGCCCGCGAATCAGGAAATCGCGGCGGGTGCGGTAGCGTTCCTGTACCTCATGCAGGTATACATCCGGCAATTGCAGCGCGGTTTCTGCCGCCGTTTGCAGCACGCTAAAAATGCCGTAGTCCAGGTTGGTTTTCAGCGTGCGGAGTCCCTGAATGATATGGCGATTGCCCACCACAAAGCCGACGCGCCAGCCCGCCATGTTGTAGGTTTTCGACATGGTGTGAAACTCCACGCCGATATCTTTTGCGCCGGGAATTTCCAGCAGACTGGTGGGCTGGTAGCCGTCAAACGCCAGCTCCGCATAAGCCTGATCGTGAACCAGCAGAATCTCGTGCTGGCGGGCAAAGGCGACAATTTCTTCAAAAAACGCTCTTGGCGCGGTCGCCGCTGTGGGATTGCTGGGGTAATTGAAATACAGAATTTTGGCGCGGCGAGCCACCTCATCAGGAATCGCTGCCAAGTCGATTAGCCAGTTGTTTTCCGGCTTGAGCATCAGCGGGTAAATGTTTCCTCCGGCGATCGCCGGCCCGCGAAAATGCGCCGGATAGGCCGGACTCGGCACCAGCACCACATCACCCGGATTCACATAGGCAAAAGACAGATGTGTTAACCCTTCCTTAGACCCCAGCAGCGGCAGCGCCTCGCCATCCGGGTCCAGCTGCACGCCATAGCGCCGCGCATACCAGTCGGTAATCGCCTTGCGGAAATTGGCAGTGCCTTCAAAGGGCGGGTATCCGTGGTTGGCAGGGTTTTGCAGCGCCTTCATCGCCGCCTCCACCACAGGCTGCGGCGTTGCGCCGTCGGGGTTGCCCATGCCCAGGTCGATCAGGTCGAGACCCTGTTCGCGGGCCCGCGCCTTCAGTTCATCCAGCCGCGCAAACACATAGGGCGGCAGCGCACTCAGCCGATCGGCTGGGCTAATCCAGTCCAGTTTCATTCCGACACCTCCGAAGAAACAGGAGGCTGGAGAAAAGAAGACGGATGGGTGGGCTGAGCTAGGGTGCGGCTGGTTTCGTCGAGGCTCCGCGCTGCGCCTGTATCTTGCCCCCAGCTATCGGCAATGGGCGCAGTCGTAGACACCATCGCCGCCATCAGATGCGCCGGGGTGACGGCAAAGGGCAGGCGGTGAAGGTCGGAACTGTCTGCACAGGCGACCTCGGCGGCGTGTTGCAGTTGGGCGATCGTGATGTCGCCCAGGCCCAGGTCGCTCAGCGTTTTGGGCAGGCCGATTTCGCTATAAAACTGGAGAAGCTGCTGGCGGGCGCTGCTGGCCAGGCGGTTGCCCTGCACCAGTTCCTCTAGCCGCAGTTGGACGAGAATGCCGTAGGCCACCTTTTCGCCATGTAGCGTGCCGTGGCTTTGGGGCAGATGCGTCAGCCCGTTGTGAACCGCGTGCGCCGCCACCGTGCGACACTGCGCCCCGCCGATGCCGCCGATCACGCCGGCCAGCAGCACCGTTGCATCCACCACGTCCTGCCAGGTTTCGCCACCGGGCGATCGCAGCGCCTCGGCCGACTTTTGGAACAGGATATCCCGCAGCACCCGCGCCTGCTGCACCGCCGCAATCAGAAACGTGCGCTCCGAGTGGCCGCTGCTGACCGACGCTTCATACCACTTGGCGATCGCATCGCCAATGCCCGCGATCAACGTGCGCGGAGCCGCCGTTTGCACCAAGTCATAGTCCAAAATCAGCAGGTCGGGACAGCGGGGCAGCGCCACATCGTAGAGAAACGCACCCTCGTCGGAATAGACATTGGATAGCGCCGTCCAGGCCGCGCAGGTCGCGCCAGAGGTGGGAATCGTGACAATCGGCAGGTGAGTTTGGTGTGCCACCAGCTTGGCCGCATCCAGGGCCTTGCCGCCGCCCACGCCGATGACGAAATCCGCCCCGTGCTGGGCGATCGCCTCCCGCAGCCTGGCCAGCGAGGCCTCGCTACAATCCGCCCCGTAGCTGACCTCCGCTGCACTCAGCGCGGCTTTCTTGAAAACCGGCTGGAGCCGGGATCGGACTACCTTCAGCGTGCGATCGCCCCCAATCACCACGGGCCGCTGCCCCAGTTGCGCGATCGCCTCTGCCGCCTGGGCGATCGCCCCCTGCCCGCGCATCACCTGCGCCGGGGCAATGGTAGAGGTTATCAGCGTCGGGAGAGGGGAGGGATTGGCCATAGGTGGGAAGATAGAGGGTTGGAGTGCTAGACGGTGGGGGAGTCGGCTTCGATGAGGAAGTCGAGGAACGCCGATGACGAGCGTGAATCGCTCCATCGCTCCACCATGATGATTGAATCCTAAGATTATCCCTAAAAAATGGAGATTTCCATCTTATCGTCGTTGCGATCGAAGAGGGAGCGCTTCACCTGGCCCAGATACACCAACTGGGTCAACCCGTCCTGCGGGTGGATGACGGTGCGGGCGCGGATGGTCATCTGGTTTTCGCCGCTGCGACCCAGGCGACCGGGCGAAAACAGGTCGTTGGCTGCCTGCTGGAGTGTGGCGGTCAGTTGCTCCGGGGTAATGTCTGGCGGAACGGCGATCACAACCTGGGTCGAGCCAGAGTCATAGACCGTCGAAAAGCGCACCGCACCCGGAATTTCGACACGGGTAATCGGCATCAGGCTGAGCGCAAACAGCCCCACCGTCAGCACGCCCATAAACCCGGTGATGCCCACAAAGCGGAAGCGAATGCCCCACTTGAAGAGGAAGCCAAGTGTGGCGATCGCCCCACAGATCACCGTAATGATTGCTGCCCACTGGGTCGCCGTCAAAAATTCAGCAGGTGTTGGCATGGATGAAGGAGTGCGAAATTGACGAAATTGACAAGAAGGCAGTCCAGAGCCGTTAAACCTTGAAACGCCTCCAGCAGAAACCGCAGCGGGGTTCCTGCATTCTGCAATATTCACCTTATCAGAAAGGGTTGGGGATTAGGGATGAGGAGATGGGGTGGGGAAAGAGGGAAGAGGGAAGAGCGAAGAACGAAGAACGAAGAGAGAAGAACGAAGAACGAAGAACGAAGAGGTTCCGTTTTTCGTTTTTCATTTTTCGTTCTTCGTTTTTTTTCTCTTCACTGCCCCGTCAGCTTGCTCAGCGCATTGTTCGCCTGAATTGTCAGCACTTCGGCCTCTTTGTAAACCGTTGTGCCACTGGGGATCGCCTTCAGTTCCGTGAGGATATAGTTAAGTTGGCTGATTTGGTAGTTGGCATCGGTTGTGCCTGCGAGTTGTTGAAACTGCTGAATCTCCTGATTTACCCGCGCAATGCGACGCACGGCCTCGGCTTCGGCATCCCGACGCACACGGATCTCGCCCAAATTTGCCTGATACTGGGCTAGCAGTCTTTCAGCCTCGGCTTTGCCTTGCAGATCGTCGCTGGGAACTTGCTGGAGACGGGCGATCGCCTCATTCCACAGCAACATCACCCGCTCCCACTCTGCCACTGTATGGGGCGGGTTTTGGGCGGCTCTGGCGGCTTGCCAAGCAAACTGGCGGGCGTTTTCAATTTGCGCGTTTACCCTAGCGCTTTCGGCAGCCAGCCCAACGGTCGTGCGAAGCTCGGCAGCGGCGGCGGCATGGCGGGTGCGAGCGGTGCGGCCGGCGAGGGTCTGGCTGGGGATCAGTTCCAAGTCTTGGAGACCCTTCTGCCAAGCGGCGATCGCCCCTGCTCGGTCGGTCGGATTGGCAGCCTGCTGGTAGGCTTGTTTTGCCTGGGCGATCGCCTGCTCTGCCGTCACCAGGGCGGTTTGAGCGTTTTGCTCCTGGGCGGCCTTGGCTTGCAGGCGGGCCACTTCCATGCGAGCGTTGTTGAAGCCTGCGGTAGTGAAGCTCCAGCGATATAGCCCGCTCCAGCCGTCATACCAATAGTCGTGCAGCCACACAGGTAGCTCATCTAGCCGTTTTTGCGCTTCGATGGCTTTGCGCTGTCCTGCATCGATATCTTCTGGGCGGGTGGGACTGTCGATCAGTTGCTTGGCTTGCTGCGTCAGGGCGATCGCCGCTTTGTAGTTATTGTCCATACTGACGTAGCTGGGCAGCAGCAGCACAGGCGCTTTTTCGGCAACTGGGCGACGAATCGGCGCATAGGGCAGATTAATTGCCCAGAGCAGCCCTACCGGGATGCCGACGAGCAGACCCAACCCCAAGAGCTTGCCTAAGACGCTTCCACCCCGACGCGGACGGGGAACGCTTACGGGACGCATCTGAATGGCCTGCTGCCGCTCACGCTCCAGTTCTTGTTCGATTTCGGTCAGCGATTTGGGGGTCGCGGACAGCGGGGCAGGCGGCAAAGAGGGCGGGCTGGCGGGTCGAGAAACTCGGTTAAACAGTCCCATAATGCAGCGATGGAAAAGTTAGGAAAAGCAGGCAGCACAAAGCCACCCAGGACTTCTATCTTAGAGTTCCCAATCGAGCCTCTATAGTCGCCAAACTGGCCAGATCTCAAACTCCGCTACACCACTTCCAGCGCAAAAAAAGTCTCGCGAATTTTCCTACCAATGTCGTTCAGCGCCGTTTCCAGGTCGTCGAGAAACTCGTGCAGCCCCCGCTGGGTAATGTCTTCGACCGTGATGTAGTCCAGTTCAGAACGCAGTTTGCCGAGGGTGCGTTCTGCCGGATTGCGCCAAACGCCGCGAGAACTGCCTGTAATCTGATGGAGCGATCGCTCGGCTTCTAGCAGACAAAACTGGATCGACCGGGGAAACTCCCGATCCAGCACCAAAAAATTCACCACATCCTGCGGCGTAATCCGGTGCTGCCGCTTGCGATACATCTCATAGCCACTCGCAGACTTTAGCAGCGCGATCCACTGCAACTCATCCAGCGGCGTGCCCACATCCTTGACCGACGGCAACAGGATGAAATACTTCACGTCCAAAATTCGCGCCGTCTTATCCGCCCGCTCGATCATCCGCCCAATTCGCCCAAAGTGCCAGCCTTCGTTGTGCGACATGGTGGCATCCATCACGCCTGCAAACAGGTGGCTCGACATCTTCACCTGCAAGAAAAAGTCTGACAGATCCAGGTCATCGGGGCGTTGGCAAGCATCCTTCACCATGAAATAAAAATCATTCACCTGCTCCCACATCTCTGAGGAAATACTCTCCCGCACCGACCGCGCATTTTCTCGCGCCATTTGCAGGCAGGACAGGATGGAGTTGGGATATTTGGCATCAAAGGTGAGGAAGCGGATTACGTTGTCGGCGGTGGCTGCGCCATAGTTTTCTCTAAACAACGTCAGGTCGCCCGTCGTCAGCACTAGCGGCTCCCACTGCTGCGCCATGCCCACGGGCGAATCTAGCAGCAGATTCAGGTTTACGTCTACAAACCGGGCAACGTTTTCGGCCCGCTCGATATAGCGGTTGAGCCAGTAGATAGAATCGGCAACGCGGCTAAGCATTTTTTGAGAGGGTTGGGTTGTTGGAGTGGCGGGGTGGCGGGGTGGCGGGGTGGCGGCGTGAATAACCTACCGCTCCATTACTCCACCAGTCCATCACCATTACCCACGACCCACGTATCTTTCGTGCCGCCGCCCTGGGAGGAATTGACCACCAAGGAGCCGCGCCGGAGGGCAACGCGGGTGAGGCCGCCGGGGTTCACATAAATCTCTTTGCCATAGAGAATATAAGGGCGCAAATCGACATGACACCCTTCGATGCGATCGCCCAGCAGCGTCGGGGCACGAGACAGCGTCAGCGTCGGCTGGGCGATATAGTTGCGAGGGGTGGCGCGGATGCGTTCGGCAAAGTCTTCGCGCTGCTCTGGGGTGGCGTGGGGGCCAATCAGCATTCCATAGCCGCCAGATTCGTTCGCGGCTTTCACCACCAGCTTGTCCAGGTTTGCCAGCACATGGGCCTGATCCTGCGGTTCCCAGCAGAGATAGGTCGGCACATTGGGAATGATCTGGTCTTCGCCCAGATAATACTTCACCATCTGAGGAACGTAGGCGTAGATCACCTTGTCGTCAGCCACGCCCGTACCCGGCGCATTGGCCAGCGCCACCCGCCCCCGCCGATAGACCTCCATAATGCCAGGAATGCCCAGCATCGAGTCGGGGCGGAATGTCGTCGGGTCAAGAAAATCATCGTCAATGCGGCGATAGACCACATCTACCCGCTGAAGCCCCTTGGTGGTCTTCATTTGCAGATAGCCGTCTGACACCACCAAATCGCTGCCTTGCACCAACTCCACACCCATTTGCTGCGCCAAAAAGGAGTGTTCAAAATAGGCAGAGTTATACATTCCTGGCGTTAGCACCACCACCGTCGGGTCATCCAGGTGCGGCGGGGCCAGGTTTAGCAGCGTTTCCAAAAGCTGACCCGCGTAGTCGTCTACGGGCAAAATCGGCATCTGCCCAAACACCAGCGGAAACGTCGTTTTCATGACGCGGCGATTTTCTAGCACATAGGACACGCCAGAAGGACAGCGCAGGTTGTCTTCTAGCACATACCACTGCCCGTCGCGATCGCGCACCAGATCTGTCCCCGTAATGTGGCACCAAATGCCGTTGGGCGGCTCCATGTCCAAACAGGGCTTGAGAAATCCCTTGGATGAGTAGATCAAATCTTCAGGAATCAGTCCATCTTTGACGATCTTCTGTTCACTGTAAATATCGCTGAGGAAGCAATTCAGCGCCTCAATCCGTTGCTTGAGTCCGCGCTCTAGCCAGTCCCAGTCCCGTCCAGACACAATGCGCGGAATGATGTCAAACGGCAGCACCCGCTCGGTGCCTTGGCTGTCGCTGTAGACATTAAACGTAGCCCCCAACCGCAGCAGGGCTTTTTGGGCAGACTGCTGGCGCTGCTGCAATTCTTCGATGCTCAAGGAGTTGATGCGCTCGACCAAGGGCAGCGCTTCGGGGCGAGGTTGTCCTTGGGCAACAAACAGCTCGTCGTAAAAATCTCCGGGGTCGTAGTCGTCCAGTTTCACGGCAAATGAAAATTAACTTTTCTAGTGATTTCTAGTGATTTTTGGGGCTCGTCTCTTGGACTCGTCAAGGTGAACTCAGGTGAACTCGTCAGGGGGATGCCGTGCATTAGCCCGGCCTTTTAGCGCGTAATCTTCTACCTACTATGCGTTTGTGCATTTATTGTGTTCTGTGCGTTCTGTGCGTTCTATGCGTTCTGTGCGTTCTATGCGTTTACCACGCCCCCACTATGGCAAACCACGTCCTCCAAATCGGCCAAAACGGATACTGTAAGAAACTGTCCACAGTGTTGAACTGGTTCGCAAGCGTCTGCCAGCGACCTGGAATAACCCAAGGTGTTGGGAATGACGCTTAGGATGTAGGGATAATACCAAACCTTTTTGCAATTCCCCTGGGTTCCCTTTGAAAAGATTAAGGAAAAGCTAGCTATGGCATACGTTACAGATTTGGGTGCGGGTCAGCGCCTCTGGATGGAAAGTCGCGATCGCCTCACGATTCTCACCCTCTTGAGCGCCAGCGCCAGACAGCAGCAAAGCCAGCGAATGTCCATCGAAACAGGCGCATGGGCTGCGCCACCCCAGGTGTTTTGCACGGCGGGCGGTGTGGTGGTGCAGCTTGACACAGAGAACGGCTTACGCTTTGTGCAGGTGCAGGGAAGTCAGGTGCAGTCGCTCAATGGCGTGCCTGTGCTGTCGGGGGCAGCGGTGTTGCCTGTGCAGGAGACGACGGAAGACCCCATGCAGCCCATGCAGCCGATAGAACCCATGCAGCCGATGGAACCCATGCAGCCGATGGAACCTATGAAACCGATGGAACCCATGAAACCGATGCCGCCCATGCCGCCGATGAGTTCTGGCCGGCCCCTGCAAATGGGCGATATGGAAATGCGCCTGAACCCGATGCACATGAAGATGGGCAGCTTGGAGATGCGAATGGGCGGCGCTGAAAGTCAGCCCCAGCAGAGGTTTTGTACCCAGTGCGGTAGTGCAGTGCAGATGGGCGATCGCTTTTGTGCCCAGTGTGGTCATCGGCTGGGGGAACTGAGTCACGGCTGAGTTGGGCGGCTGAGTCGAGATTTAGCCTGCCTCTGCGGGTGGAGATTGGCGGATAAGTTTTTAGCTTCAGATTTTCCAGCCCAGATTTTCCACCTTTTGCGAGGCAAATTCAGTTTGTAGTATTGCCCCAAGTTCTTAGCTCAGATTTTCCAGCCCAGATTTTCCGCACCAGGTTTT
The DNA here is from genome assembly GCA_046719575.1 of Cyanobacteriota bacterium. Taxonomy (GTDB): domain Bacteria; phylum Cyanobacteriota; class Cyanobacteriia; order Elainellales; family Elainellaceae; genus Thermoleptolyngbya. The sequence goes on along the minus strand of JBDNCP010000001.1, from coordinate 32,983 downwards.
ATAAGCTGGGAGACCTCGATGAACTGCCAAGTCGGGGACTGTTAAGTCGGGGACTGTTAAGTCGGGGACTGTCAGGCACCACCGCGACCCCCTCCGCAAAACTTTGGTGCGTTACGCTGGCGCTAACGTATGCCACAAATGTCACAAATGTCACAAATGTCACAAATGTCACAAATGTCACAAATGTCACAAATAGATGTCACGACTACAACCAAATGTCACAGATAGGTAACTTACAGATAGATAACTTAATATTCCTTCTGGTTAACCGCTTTTTGCAGGACAGACTTGTGGTCGGAAAGGCGGATATATTCTGACATATTGTTTTCTGACATATTGTTAACCGACTGTTAATCTCCCTATTCAGATAGGGAAAACTAATGGATAACAAAAATCTTAAATTGTTGATTTTATGTCGTTGGATTTATACCGTTGTGCCGGCAATCTGGGTATGGTTAACAATACCCGCTTTTAGCACAGCGGACTTCTTCTGAAACACGCCAGAGGAAGCCCCATCAGAAAACAGCCTCGCTGATTTGCCCGATCCGCTCCTTTGCCGAGACGCTCTGTAGACCTGTTTGCGATGCCTTTGCTGCCCCTAAACTCTCGACGGTTTTTCACTCGACACGCCGCCCCCGGAGTTGAGAAACTGCCTGCGAAAATTAGAAAAGCTGCCCCTGCCAATCTGTTGCGCTGTGTCTCCTCTGCGCCCTGCCTTGCACTCCGAAAACGATGTGCCATGACCTATCGATGGCGATCGCCCTTGGGCTGGGTAAGCGGAGCGCTGCTGTTGATCGTTAGCCTGGCCGATCCGGCCGCTGCCGCGAAGAAACTCTCGATCAAGCTGGGCCCGGTGCAGTCTTCGGTCGAGCTATCTGATTTGCAGCATTACGCCAACACCGGAGAGGTTCAGGGGTCGCTGCGGGGCTATCGACTGCTGCTGAGTCCGTCTCTGCAAAGCACGCTGCAAAGCAGCATTCCGCTCGATCCCCAGGCGGGGCATCGTCTGGTCAAGGATCTCCTCAGTTCCTCGGCGGGCGATCGCCTGCTCACGGCGCTGGAGCGCGTCATTCCCAATGGCGATCGCAAGATGCTCCAACTGGCGCTGACTCGTGCTGCGACCCACGCCCACGGACTAAGCTTGCTGGGTTTTTTGCAGGAATTTCCCGCCCCAGAGGTCATGCTAGATCTGACGGCAGTTGCCTCGCTCACCTCGCAGATGAATCTAGCCTACTGGCAAAGTCAGGCATTAACCTCGATTTTGGAGCGCGAACTGACCGTGCCCGAGGCGGCTCCATTTCAGGCTGAGCTAGACCCCACCCGCCCCGGCACCCACTGGGTACGCCAGCAATCCCTCGTCTTTCGCGACTATGAGCGGGCCCGCACGATTCCCGTCGATTTATATTGGAGCTACCGCCCCCATGGCCCGCTGATTGTCATTTCCCACGGCTTTGGAGCCGATCGGCGATTTTTGGGCTATCTGGCCCGACACCTGGCCTCCTATGGCTTTGTGGTGGCCGCGCTAGAACACCCCGGCAGCAACGTAGCTTGGCTCACAGAAATTACCCAGGGCAGAACGCGGGGGCGACATAGCATCGATCTTTTGCCCAGCCATGAATTTATCGATCGCCCTCATGACATCAGCTTCTTGCTGAGCGAATTGGATCGGCTCAATCGCCACTCTACCCTGCTCAAAGGACGACTGGATACCCAGCAGGTTGTGGTAATTGGCCACTCGCTGGGCGGCTACACGGCACTGGCGCTGGCCGGAGCCAGACTAGACTTGCCCAATCTGCGCGAGTTTTGCAATAGTCCGGAGCGGGTCACCCTGTCGATTGCCGACTGGTTGCAGTGTACGGCAGCGGATCTGCCTGACGAACTGCCTGATTTGCGCGATCGCCGGGTGGCACGAGTCATGTTGCTCAATCCGGTGATGGGTCGCCTGTTTGATGAAGAGAGTCTGGCAAAGGTTCGCATCCCGACGCTGATTGTGGCAGGCACTTCGGATGCAGTGATGCCTGCGGTCAGCCAGCAGCTTTTGCCCTTTACCCAACTTCCGAATGATTCTAAGCTTTTGCTAACGGTCATTGGCGGCGGTCACCTCAGCGTTGGCGATCCCGAAAATCTGAATCAGGCTCTTACCCATAGCCTGTTTATGCGGGAACAGGGCGATCGCGAAACAGAGGCACTCCGAGAACTGCTGAAGGGCATCTCGCTGTCCTTCGTCAAACAACTGACACCCGACGCTCAACACTACAAGCCCTTTTTGTCAGCGGAGTACGTCCAGTCGTTTTCAACATCCACCCTGCAACTCCGGCTCAATGCCCAGCTTTCAGAAAAGCTGTCAAACTGGCTCCAGATGGCCGCTCTGCCGCTAGAGCAGATGACCTCCAGCGCCCATCCCCAGCCGCGCCAATACGTGAGAACGCAGGTCGCCGGAACGGGTATCACTGTTCTGCTGGCGGGGCTGCCGCTGGTGGTGTTTGTGTTGCCGGGATATCTATCCTCATCGGTGAATCGGGTGCTGCGGCGCAAAGGTCAACGGGGGCCAGCCCATTTGTCTAGACCGTCTGTGTCAGTGCCATCTGAGCGGGCAGGTGCAGAGCAAGCTCAGCGATCGACCTATCACGAAATTGCAGAATCCGAAGAAGCCGATGGGCCCTGAGTTGGGTAGAGCAATCTGGAGCGCAGCGTTTGAGTTTATGATTAAGGCCAGGCTCTTGAACCTGTCTTGATTGACCAAAACCGGATTCAGAGGAAGCGCTGTTGCAGGGGGGGCGATCGCTCTTCCATCCTGTGCCAAGAATTGCGGATTCAAGCGATGAGGGTGTATGGAGGCTTATGACCTCCCGCTTTGTGTCTAGATCAAGCAACAAACTCAAAAAAAATAATGTGTTGCTCAGCAAATCAGAACACCAGGGAAATTGTTTTGGCTCAGGATGATGCACGGATTCACGAACGACAGCACGAACGCTTTTCGCCGTTTACTGAGTATTAACTATGTCCCGCTACGCCCTTACCAATTGCGTGCTGCATACGGGTCAACAAAATCTGGTGGATCACGCACTGCTGATTGAGGGCGATCGCATTCTCGACATCCTGCCGTCTTGGGATTTACCCGATTCTTTCACAGCCATTGACTTGCGGGGTGACCATGTTTCACCCGGCTTTGTTGATTTGCAACTGAACGGCTGCGGAGGAGTCATGTTCAACGACGAAATCACGGCAAAGACGCTGGAGATCATGCACCGGACCAACCTCAACAGTGGCACTACCAGCTATTTGCCAACGCTAATTACCACGTCGGATACCGACATGCTGCGGGCCATGGAGCTAGTCCGCGACTATCGAAAATTTCGCCCGCACAACGTGCTGGGGCTGCATCTAGAAGGGCCCTATCTGAACCCAAAACGCAAGGGCATCCACAACGAGCGCTATATTCGCCGCCCCGACCCAGCCATGATTCAGCGGATCGCTGCGGCCGGCCGTAGTTCTGTGTTGCTGCTCACGCTGGCTCCCGAAATGGTCGATATAGACGACATTCTGACGCTGGCAGACGGGGGAATTTTGGTGTCGGCAGGGCACAGCGATGCGACCTACGAGCAGGCGATCGCCGGATTTGACGCAGGCGTAGGCATGGTGACGCACCTATTCAACGCCATGTCGCCCTGGTTGGGGCGCAGTCCGGGGCTGGTGGGTGCTGCGTTTGACCGCGATGATATCTATGCCGGAATCATTGCCGACGGACACCATACCCATCTGCGCTCCATCGCCCTAGCCCACCGCATGAAAGGCGAAAAGCTGCTGCTGGTAACCGATGCCACGCCGCCCGTCGGCACACGGATGGACTCCTTTATCATCGGCGGGCAGGAAGTGTTTTATCGCGACGGCAAGTGCGTCTCGGCCGAGGGAACCCTGGGCGGCTCGGCGCTGACGATGATTGAGGCTATTCGCAACTGCGTATCCATCGGGCTGTCGCTGGACGAGGCGCTGCGGATGGCCACCGCCTATCCCGCAGGGGCGATCGCCATGAACGATCACCTGGGGTATCTGGCTCCTGGACATGTGGCAAACTTGGCCATATTCAATGACGCGCTGGAGATAACCGGGGTGTGCGATCGCGGCGAGTATCAAACCCTGACGGCGATCGCCCCACCCAGCAGTCCATAACCTATCGTCGCTCCAGCCTTTCAGTGAGTCGCTCCACTGCGTCTGCCAAACGAGTGTTGACCGCAGCCAAATCTGGCGCTTCGGGATCTGCCTCCCTGCGCCTAAACGCTTCAAACCACTTAATCAGCAAATACAGCGAAAAGGAAATAATCAAGAAGTTGATAATGGCGGCCAAAAAATTGCCCACTGGCACAGCGCCGATAGTCATGCCTGCAATCCCCGCTGCCGGATCTGTCCCAAAGATCAAGCCAATAATCGGCATGATGATGTCATCCACCAGCGATTGCACAATCGAGCCAAAAGCTGCGCCAATAATCACCCCCACTGCCAGGTCAATTACATTTCCCCTCAGAGCAAATTCTCGAAAATCGCGGAGAAACCCGCCTACCGCACCGTTTCTTCGAGCCATGATTTCTGTTCACTCCTAAACACGATCAATCAAACAATCAACCTACAAACAATCAACCCAAAAACTCACCGCTAGAAACTCACCGCCAGATCAAACTATCCGTCTAGAGAGATTTCTATCAGTCAAACCACGGCTCTGAGAACCTGTTCTACCCATGCCCTAACTGCCCATAAGTTAGTGCGAGTCTCTTCAGATTGCAAGGGCATTAGGATGCTTTCGGAATCGTCTTTTCTGGCAATTTCTAAGATTCATCCTTCTGAGCGGATTTGCAAACGAAATAGCCGAAAGTCCAACAAACGCCAGACAGGCAATCCAAACAAAATCGCAAATCCAAAAAATCGCCAATCCAAAATCGCAAGTCTAAACTGGGGCTTGCTAACGTTGCCGCTTGCCCCGCTGCAAGGCTTTGGGCTTAGGGGAGGCACTCCAGCCCTGGGTGGCGGCATTGTAGATTTTTTCATTTGCCTCTGCCGATTTAAACAAGTCCACCACCGGATTGGGGTAATCTATGCCCAGCCGCAGACCAAAGCGCTGCTGCTCTACGGGCAAGAGTTTCCAGGGTTCATGCACTTTGGCGGCGGGCAGGTTGGCCAGTTCTGGCAGCCAGTGCTTTACATAGTCGCCCTGGGGGTCATAGTCTTTGGATTGCTTAAGGATGTTGAAAAAGCGGAAGCCGCGTGCGTCGTTGCCTACGCCCGCTGTGTAGTTCCAGTTGCCGTAGTTGCTGCATACGTCGTAGTCGAGCAGCAGCGACTCAAACCACTCTGCGCCCATGCGCCAGTCGATGCCGAGATTTTTCGTGAGGAAGCTGGCGACGTTTTGCCGTCCGCGATTGGACATGAACCCGGTGGCGGCCAGTTCTCGCATGTTGGCATCCACCAATGGGAAGCCCGTCTGCCCCTCGCGCCACAGGTCAAAGCGCTGCCAGTCTTGCTGCCAAGGGATTGGAATGCCCTGGAGTCCGGAGGGATAGAATACTTTTCGGCCGTGCTTGGCACAGATAAAGCGAAAGTAGTCGCGCCAGAGCAGTTCAAAAATGAGCCAGTAGGTAGAGTCGTTTTTGATGCGCTCTGACTCATAGCGACCGACTTCGGCGTGGATGAGACGCGGCGACAGGCAGCCCAGCGCCAGCCACGGCGAAAACTTGGAGGAATAGTCTGCGCCCAACATGCCGTTGCGCGTGTCTTTGTAGACTCGCAGGCGATCGCCCGCCCAAAAATAATCCTTGAGTCGCGCCAGTCCCGCCGTTTCGCCACCCTGAAACCGCAGCACCCCCCGCGCATCGACGGGAGGCGGGCTTAGCCCCAAATCTGTCAGGGTGGGAATTTCACCCGGCTCTGGCGCATTAGCGGGCAGTGGCGATAGCGATTGGGGCGCGGGCAGCGGCGGGTTCACCGATGAGTCGCGCTCGACCTGCTTGCGAAAGGCGGTGAACAGTTCCGGAAGCTGCGACAGATCAAACGGCAAATCGTCGGGATGATAGAGCGTGTGTCCCCAAAAGGATTGCACTCGAATGCCCAGCGGCTTTAGCGCAGTTTCCAGAGCTGTTTCGACTGCTTGTTCTTCGGCAGTCACTTCGCGGTGATAGAAGACCGTAGAAAATGCCAGTTCTGTCACTAGGCTGGGAATTATCCGTTCAGGCGGCCCCTGGCGAATGAGCAAGTCGCTACCTAGGCTGCGGAGCGATCGCCGCAAATCGGCTATGCTCTCTAGTAAAAACTGCGCCCGAAATGCGCCCGTCTTGGGAAAGCCGAAGGCAGTTTTGCCAAATTGACGCGGATCAAAACAGTATAAGGGGATGATCTCCGCACCGCTGGCGATCGCCCGATGCAGCGGTTCATGGTCGTGGAGCCGGAGGTCATTGCGGAACCAGAGGAGAATACGTTGGGTCACAGTGTCAGAACCGTCAGATCAGATCGATTACCCTTCACTCCTTAACATAACGTTACACAAGCTGGTGTGCCTGCTGGCTGCCTCTAGCCTCTAATTTGCTGTCCTTATAGCTTGCAGCACTGCAAATTAACTGAGCAGATCGATTCCTCTTATCGGGCAAATCGCAGGCTTGTTAAGAATTCTTTAGGGAGCGTAACTTGCTTGCTACGCTGAAGAAAAAGGGTGCATTGTCAATCAAGCAACTGAAATCGGTTTAAGGTAATCAGTTTAAGACCGCTGGCGCTAACCCCCTCTGTCTGCCTAGCCAGACACCCGTTAAAGGCTGCATGAACCCCGATCCCAGTGCAAACCATCCCTTTCGCAGCCGTGCAGATCAAGCGGCGAGCGATTCCTGCGGGGAACATGTGCCGCACCACTTGCGCGAACGCTCCGCGAATCGCTGTTATGAAGATGTTTTAAACAGCCAAACTGAGCTAGTTTGTCGCTTTTCGCCCGACGGACTGCTGACCTTTGTCAATACCGCTTACTGCGAGCGCTTTGGCAAATCCGCAGATGAACTGTTGGGGCAACCCCTAGTTAATCTGGTTCATCCCGAAGAGCAGAACCGTGTTACCCAGCAGATTGCCGAACTTCAAACCCTGACCCCAGACAGCCCGGTGCAAATCCACGAGCATTGGGTCTGGAGTACAACGGGCGAAATGACCTGGTATGAGTGGATCGTCCAGGGCTTTTTTAGCCCAAGCGGGAACCTGGCCGAACTCCAGGCGGTAGGGCGCGACGTGACTCACCGCAAACAGATAGAGCTAGAGTTAGAGCGCTATCACCAGGAACAGCGCACCCTCAATCGCATCCTCACCCTCAGCCTGAATGCTCAATCTGACCCAGATGTGTTTCGCAGCATTGTCGAAGAAGTGCGACAGGCGACGGGTTTTCCCATTGTGGCGATCGAGCGATATGACGCAACCCGCCAGGTGATGGTGTTTGAGGGGCTATGTGGGGCGGAGTGTCCGGCCGGCGACCCAGCTAGTGAATGGGGCGAGGAATCGGTTAACGAATGGACTCGCGAACGTGGTGTGGCCTGCACTGGCGCACCAACGATGGAATTTCCAGTGATGGAAACGCTGTCGGGTGTGGTCGTGCAAACGGGACAGGCCATAGTCCAACACTGTGAACCGGGAGAGCCTGACGCTGGCGATTCGCAAGGCGTTCGCGCAAGCGGTGCAGCGCACGTTCCCTCTGGGGATCGCACGTCTCTGCTGCGGGCCCTAGAGATTGCCACGTTTGTATGCCTGCCGCTGACCGTAGACGGACGCACCCTCGGCACGCTCAGCCTCGGCCATCCCCAGCGACAGGAGGTGTCGCCATCGCTATTGGAATGGCTGCAAAGCCTGTCGGGGGCGATCGCCGCCCTGCTCAACCGCCAAGAAACCGAGCGATCGCTGCAAGACTCGGAACAGCGCTATCGACTGCTGTTTGAACGCAATCCCCTGCCCATGTGGGTGTTTGACCTGGAAACGCTGGCGTTTCTCATGGTGAACGATGCCGCTGTGCAGAAATATGGCTATAGCCGCGAAGAGTTTCTCCGCATGACGCTGAGCGAAATTCGCCCGCCCGAAGAAATTCCTCGACTGCTGGCGATGATGACTGCCGTTCATCAGGGCATGGAAGATTCTGGCATCTGGCTGCATTCCAAAAAAGACGGCAGCCTGATCCAAGTCGAAATTACGTCTCACCTGCTGACCTATCAGGGGCGACGGGCAGAGTTGGTGATTGCCAAAGATGTGACCGAGCAATTGCACACCGAAGCGGCTCTGCGCGAAAGCCAGCGCAAATATGAAACCCTGTTTCAAACGCTGCCCGTGGGCATTGCCATGACCGATGAGCGCGGTCGCGTTGTAGAAGTCAATCCGGTGCTAGAGGACATGCTGGGCATTTCTGCGGCCGAGCAAACAGGTTATTGTTGCGATCGCCCTTTGCAGCCGATCCTGCGGCCAGACAGCACACCCATGCCGCCAGACGAGTTTGCCAGCGTCCGCGCCTTGGTGGAGCAGCGGCCGATTCACAATGTTGAAAAGGGCATTGTCTGCGCCGATGGCTCTGTGCAATGGGTGAACGTCTGCGCTGCGCCGATTCCCCTGGAAAACTATGGCGTGGCGATCGCCTATATCGACATCACCCAGCGCAAACAGGCCGAACTCGCCCTGCAAGACAGCGAAACACGCTGGCAAACCATTGTTCAATCCACCAACGACGGCGTGTTTGACGCAGATTTGATCACGGGCAAGACTTTCCACTCCGAGCGCTGGAAAACCATGCTGGGCCACCAGCCCAACGAACCCTCAGAAGCCTACGAAGCCTGGGAACAGCGTATTCACCCCGCCGACGAGGAGCGGGTGATGTCGGTTTACCAGGACTATCTCCGGGGAGCGCTGCCTCAGTTTCGAGTCGAGTATCGGCTGCGCTGCAAAGACGGCAGCTACCGTTGGGTGCTAGATCGAGCGCAACTCTTCCGCGACGACTACGGCAACCCCGTGCGGATGATTGGCACCATGACCGACATCCACCATCTCAAAGATGCGGAGGAAGCGCAAAGACTCCAGACCGAGCGAGAACGAGTCCTCTCTCGTGTGACGCAACACATCCACCAATCGCTCGATTTGAACGAAATTTTGAACTCTGCGGTGACAGACGTGCGGCAACTGTTTCAGTGCGATCGCGCCTTGATTTACCGCTTTCACCAAGTTGATATGCAACCCGCTAAGGCAATCGTAGAATCCAGCCTGCCGGGTTGGGGCATTGTGCTAGACGATCCCCAAACCCACGCTCAGGTCGAGGAGGTGTTGCTGCGGCAATATGGCGATCGCCCCAGCCTCGAAGTTCAGCTAACCCGTATCGACAATATCCAGACGGCAGATCTTCTACCAGAGTTTCGAGCGCTGCTGGCCAGCGTAGGCGTGCAATCGAGCCTGACAGTTACCATCAACTGCGACGGCGGCCTATGGGGGCTGATGTGTGTTCACCAGTGCCAATCTCTGCGAGAGTGGCAAACTTGGGAAATGGATTTGCTGGTGCAGCTATCCAACCAAATGGCGATCGCCGTGCAGCAGTCGGAACTCTACAGCCAGGTGCAACGGGTCAACGCGGCGCTAGAAACTAAAGTGGCTGAGCGCACAGGCGAACTGCGCCAATCCCTTGACTTTGAAGCGCTGCTCAAGCGCATCACCGACCAAGTACGCGACAGCCTCGACGAGCGCAAAATTTTGCAAACTGCCGTGCAGGAACTGGGGCAAGCCCTGGACGTATTTTGCTGCGACACCGCACTCTACGATGCCGACAATCAGGTTTCCATCATCTACTGCGACTATACCCGCGAGGTCGAGTCACAAGAGGGCACCCAGATTGTCATGGCCGACTATCCCGACCTCTATCGCCAGCTTTTGCAGGGCATCCACCAGCAATTTTGCTACGACAAAGGGCAGACCGCACGCAACGTCACCCTGACTCGCGCCATCGCTGAGCAGTGTGCGATCCTATCCTGCCCCATCCGAGACGATCAAGGGGTCTTGGGAGACATGTCGCTGCTGCGGCCGGCCAATGAATACTTTAACGAGCCAGAAGTGCGACTGGTGCAGCAGGTGGCCAATCAATGCGCGATCGCCCTGCGCCAGTCTCGCCTCTATCAAGCCGCCCAAGCTCAAGTCACCGGACTGGCCCGTCTGAACCAGCTCAAGGACGACTTCCTTTGCACCATTTCTCACGAGTTGCGGACTCCCGTTGCCAATGTCAAAATGGCAGCCCAAATGGTCGAAACCACACTCCGCGCCGAAGGCATCCTGGATGACCCAACCCATCCCCTAGGGCGCTATGTGCAGATCTTGCAGGACGAATGCCAGCGAGAAATCAACCTGATCAACGACCTGCTCGACCTCTCCCGCCTCGATGCCGAAGTGGACTTGCTGCACCCCGTCCCGATTCACCTGCAATCCTGGATTCCCCATATTTCAGAACCGTTCCTAGACCGCATCCATCGCCACCAGCAGCACCTCAGCATTGATTTGCCGCCCGACCTGCCGCCCCTCACCACCGACCGCAGCCACTTCGAGCGCATCCTGACCGAATTACTCAACAATGCCTGCAAATATACCCCCATCGGTGAACGCATTGAAGTGCAGGTCAGTCTGAGAAGGAACGGCGTAGAAAGGGATAAGTCCGAACAGGGTAGCGCCGAATCTGAAGGCAGTCCTCCCCAACCCCTCCCGCCCCCCTACTTCCACATCACCATCACCAACACAGGGGTCGAAATCCCTCCAGAAGAGTGCGATCGCGTGTTTGATCGGTTCTATCGCATCCCCAGCAGCGACCCCTGGAAACACAGCGGCACCGGACTGGGGTTGGCGCTGGTCAAAAAACTAACGGAACTCCTGGGCGGCAGCGTCGGCATCCGCAGCGGCGAAGGGCAAACCACCGTTTGGCTCTGCCTTCCGCTTGTGCGGCGACAGTCATTGTAAGAACGTCATTAAAGAACGCCTAAGAACGTCATTGGAGAACGCCTAAGAACGCCATTGAAGAACCCCATTGTAAGGACACCACTGTAAGAACGCCTAAGAACGCCATTGTTAAGAACGCCGCCCAACACAGCCAATGGAGAAAATCACACGGGAAGACGTAAAAGCAGAATTTAGCGTGAAAGCAGAATTAGTGAAAGCACAATCAGGCTTGTGAATCAGGCTTGTCTAATATCTTCGTCCGACCGCGTTGCCTGGCCCCAGTCCCAGGGGCAAGTCGCCAGATCCAAAACCAGCGCGGCAAGCTGCGGAGTCGCGCCAAACGGTGGATAGAGTCGGAATTGAGCAATAGGAAACCGTCTGGAGAGGTCGCGCACTTCCTGGGCGATCGCCTCGGTAATGCCGCCAGGAAACAGGAAAAACGGCAGGATTTCCACCTGCTGAGCGCCTTGGTCAACCCGTTTTGCAACCTGATCCGCAAGGCCAGGCGACACAGCCCAATAGGCGGCGATCGCCCCGATTTGCTGGGCAACCGCTTCCACTGGTGCATTTCCACCAGGACGACGACTGCCATGAGCCAGCAAAATTCGAGCGGCAGTGTCGGAGCTTGGTGGCGGCAACAACTCGACGAGCTTGGGATGGCTGCCCAGGTGGGGGGCAATCTCGATGGACAGACGCGGGCTGACTCGCTGGCGGGCGATCGCCACCTCAGCGGGAATATCTTCCATCACATGCACCCCCGGCAGCAAAAACAGCGGCACAATCACGAGGCGATCGCACCCTAGGGTCAGCGCTTGTGTCGCCACCCGCAGGATTTGCTGATGCAGCGGTTCAGAACCCATCTCCAGCACGGCTGTTGCCACCAAGGGCGGCAGTCCACTTGGCTGCCGCCGCCGCAGTTCTGTGGCTACTTGATGCGCCAAAACCCCAGCCTCGGCTTGAGGTCTGGGGTCGCGGCTGCCATGAGTAACTAGCAAATAGGCGGGCAATTTAGAACGGATGGGGTCTTATTAAGGAAAGGGCAACTCCACTGGGCGATCGCCCCTTTATTATCCTCAATTCTGACTGGCTAGCGTAAAAGCAGGCGTGAGGCTATCGTGAGCCAGGAAGTGCGACAGGTGGAAGGCGCGATCTTCCGACTCCAGCAAGATTTTTTCGTAGAGGTGGCGAGTAGCGCGATCGCCCAAGCTCTCGGCCTGGCCAGCCTGCCGCCGTATCACCTTGATGATTTCCTGCTCAGCGCTCAGATCATGCTCCACCATTGCGCGGCAAGAAAACACGCCGTCCGGCTCTGGCGTAAAGCAGCATAGCTCTGCCAGTTTGCTAAAGCTGGCAACGGGCACGCCGCCCAGCCCGTTCAGCCGTTCGCCAATTTCGTGGACATGGCCCTGCACTTCGTCATAGCTTTCCGAGAAAAACTCGTGCAGTTGATAAAACTCAGATCCTTCCACCACAAAGTGATGCTTTTGATACTGCAAATACAGCGCTTGGAAGCTTGCTAGAACAATGTTAAAGCCTTCACAAACCGCTGTGGTAACGTTCATCTCCAACCCAATGGGGTTGTCTTTCATCTGTTCAAAGGTTTGAATTGGACTTGCCGTAATAGCCATAGGTGCGCTCCTCAGCGATCGCAGGTTTCCTGATTTCTTCAGTCGTTACTAAACACAGTATACAGATTAAAAAAAGCCGTCAACTACCATACCATTTCTTAATAAGAAAGATTCTCAAAACACAAAAAACCATGACAATTCACAACGAATTCAATAGCGATTTATACAAATTCAAGTGCTTTTTGAAACGTTTTATATCGGGTGCTGTCCAAAGACCACTCAAAAAATCACTTAAAATTGCTTAAAAATAGCTTGCCGAATCCACTTCTATTCAGCAGCCTAAGCGTCTTTGGGTTGGGTTTGAGGTTCCGATAATGGTTTAGAATCAATTGTCCAAGCGGAACCTAGGTTAATTAAATCTTCAACATCTCGCAGCATATTTAGACACATTGCATCCAGCGGCAAATCATTTGCATCCGTGCCAAAAGGGTTTTCAATTTCAATGCCAATCTCTTCGATGCCCAAGAGTGTAAAGGTAATCAGGGCAACGATTGGCCCAGTCGCCCACTGCAAATCTGCCACCAGTTGGAACGGCAACGTCAGACAATAAAGCAGCAATAGTTGTTTGAGATGAATCACATAAGCCAGGGGAATAGGCGTTCTTAAAATTCGTTCGCACCCTCCCAGCACATCGACCATCGTGCTGATCATTTTTTGCATCGTGTCGAGCTGATAGGCTGTCAGCCGATTTTGGCGGCGCTGCTTTTGTAAATAGCTGCTAATCCAAAAGGCAATTTCTAACGGCGGCGTATTGGTTTTTTGCAGCTTAAAGTAGTAATCCTTGGGCAGCAAGTCAAGGAGCATCAAGTCTTCAAAAGACTGTTTGCGGAGATGTAGCTTGGTGGCCACGGCAAACGCGACCAACAATCGCAAGATAGAAATCTTTTGAGCGCGATCTTGAGAATTCTTTTCAGCCACATTCACCCAGATTTGTCGCGCCAGGTTGCGGGTGGTGTTGGTCAGTGTGCCCCACAGCTTTCGCCCTTCCCAAAAGCGCTCGTAGGCGGTGTTGGTGCGGAACACCAGCAGCAGACCCAACACAATATTAGGAATCAGCCCAGACAGCGCCGGAATCGAAACCGCTAGGTCACGGGCATACAGCACGGCAATCAGTTCCCCAAACAGCCCACACAGCAGCGCTCTGGGCAGCACGTAGGGCACGACAGAGCCGCGCAGTTGCAGCGCCGAGCGAAACCAGCTTCGTTTTTGGGGCGCAAGGGGGAGATGCCAGCGATGTTGAGGCATAGGGTTTGGCGAACTTGGGTAGGGCTATGGGTGGGGAATTGAGGGACTGGGGACGTCCGTTACGTCCTCGATTTGCTCCGTTAATATGATCCCCGATTTAGCCTAACCTCTAACCCTGCTCTATTTTCTGGGCGATCGCCAAAAATCGCTGCACCGTGGGCGAAGGGTCTGGCTGGCGCGTCAGCAGGGCGATCGCCGCTTTGGGGGTGGGTTCCTGGAGTTCGCGGTAGACGACCCCCGTGCGCTGGAGATTTTGTAGCGACAGGGGCACGATGGCCACGCCGATTTCTGCAGCCACTAGGCTGATGATGGTCTGCATTTGGATTGCTTCCTGCACGATGGCGGGGCTAAAGCCGCCCTGCTGACAGAGGCTAATGATCTGGTCGTAGAGGCCGGGAGCCAGCGGCCGGGGAAACAGGATGAAGGGCCTGCCCGCCAAGTCCTTGAGGGAGACTTTCGGCTGTTGCGCCAGGGGATGCTGCTGGGGCAGGGCAACGACGAGTGGCTCCTCAAACAGCGGCATCAGGCAAAAGTCTGGCTCGTCTATGGGCGGGCGCACGAGGCCCACGTCTATGCGGCGATCGCGCAGCCATTGTAGCTGCTGGTCGGTGGTCAGTTCGTGTAGTTCTAGGCTGATCTCTGGCGCGGCAGCGCGAAAGTTTTGGAGCAGCGTCGGCAACACGCTGTAGGCCGCAGAACTCACAAAGCCGATCACCAGTTGTCCCCGCTCACCGCGGCTCACCTGCTGCCCCAGTTGCACGGCCTGATCCAACTGCTGCATGATTCGCTGGCACTCTGCCAAAAACACTGCCCCCGCCTCAGTCAGTTGCACGCTGCGCTTGGTGCGGTAGAACAACTGGAAGCCCAGTTCCTCCTCTAGCTGGCGAATTTGCTGGCTGAGGGGCGGCTGAGCCATGTGCAGCCGTGCGGCGGCTCGCCCAAAGTGCAGTTCTTCAGCGACAGCGATGAAGTAGCGCAGGTGACGCAGTTCGATCATGCGGGCGATCGCTAGCCTTCGTGGTGAAAGTGCCAGTTAATCGGCGGCGTGTGGGAAGCGGGATGGAACGGGTGCGAGAGGTTATCCTCGGTTTCTTGATCCAGCGTGGCAATGACCTGGTTATAGCGCTCTTCCGCGTCTTGAGGTGAGTCGCCGATGCTGGTCAGCCCCAGCTTGCCGTATTCCGACAGACAGCCCATGATGTGAAACACGCTGCCCGTTTCCGTGATGGGCGTAAAGTGGAGGCGATGCTGCACGATGATGTCCATTAGGTCGCTGGGCAACAGGCCGAGATAGCGATCGCTCTGCAAGTTGTCGGTGGCGATGTAGTATTTTGGCTGGCCGTGCTGATTGAGAAACAGTCCGGTGCGAGTGTCATAGCTGCCGCTGGTGAGCAGCTTTAGCGTCATAAACGGATGGGTCGTGCCGCCTTTGCGGACGTTGATTTCAATCGCCTGCAAATCCCAATCTTTCGTCGCGTCGGGTCGCACGGCCATAAAATCGACGCTAAAGCGTTCCAATACGCCCTTTTCTGCCAGCACCTTGCCCACGGCGTAGCCATATTCTTGCAGGCGCATCCGGTAAGACTCGTCTGCCGGAAAGCGACAACCCAGAAAGATCTGCCCGTCGGGCCCACCCAGGATTTGGTCGTGGGTAGACAGCACTTCCACTTCTCCCAGTGGCGTAATTCGGCACTGCACGCTGGGCGATCGCTTTTCTTCGCCCTCGATAAACGCTTCGACGATCGCCCCCAGTTCGGGAATCTTGCTGCTGAAGTTTTCCCAGGTTTCCGTATCGCTCTGGAAGCTGAGGTGGTGAAACGCCTGGGCGATCGCCTCTCGTCGGGCTTCAGTCGAGGCTTGCCCTGGCGCAACGGCGGAGAGTGGGCGCAGATCTAGCAGTGCATTCCCCTGCCCCGAAAAGCCCTCATTCAGCTTGACGACCATCCGCTTGAGGTCGGGACGACGCTCCCACAGATCCACCGTCGCCAGCACCAGTTCCTCCGCAGTCCAGGTCTGCAAGCTGCCATCGGGGTGAGGCACATGGGCTTCGGCAAAGGCCTGGCGACTGCCGCTCTTGGTGCCCCAATAGAGCAAGTCGGGATTCAGCCCATACAGCGGAATGTCAAGCTGAAGCGACAATTCCCGCTCTAGGGCAGTGGCATTGAAGCAGGACATGTAGGCTTTGTCGGGGCGCAGCAACCCGCGCAGTGTCTTGACTAGGCGCGGCCGCTCCAGAATTTTTTGCGTCAGCGGCTTGGGATGCGAGTCGTAGGTCGAAAGCAGAATCAGGCGATCGCGGGCATGGGAATAGGGGATTTCTGGCAGCAGGTGCAGGTAATAGTCGATGATGCTGGGGTGAATCGGCTGCGACGTGATGTAAATCAGCCGTGTGCCAGGATTTCGCAGGCGAATCAGCGAAAACAGCAGTCGCTCTTCGTAGTGGTGAACGCCTTTCACCTTTTGCAACTCGCGCTGATCTAGCGTTAGCGAGGGGACGATCAGAATGTCGTGTTCTCCCCGATCAAACTGGTCGATGGTTTGCCAGCGATCGCGCAATTGTCGCTGCAACGTGTGAAAGCGATCGCTACCCTGCGTCATCGGAGCCGCTGTCAATGTCTGCATAAATCCCCCAGTTTCGGGCATCTTTCAAAAATTGATTTGATCAAGTTGAACAATTTTGGATGATTTCAGTTGGATGATTTCAGTTGAATAATCTCAAATGAAGCTTGCTCAGAAATCAAACACTCCGCAGCCAATCTCTTCAGACGGCAACTCTTGCTCGATTTCTGGCTCTATATTTCTAGCTCTATTTCTAGAGCTATATCGTGGATTCGCGCTTAGCGCTCCAAATTACGTAAATCATTCCGTAAATCGACCGGGCAGACCTCAATCCAGGCAAACCCAGCCTACCGAACCCCTGCACCCGACGAAAGCGTTTGCAAATGCCTCTTAATGAGTGTGAATGAGTGTGTTTGATGATTCTATCGAGTGGTCACGCCAAATTACATCCTCGCCCAGAGTGAATCTGACCGCATGTCGGGGAGGCGGAGGCTTGACGAGCAATCCAAAACCGCAAATCTAAAATCGCAAATCTAAAATCGCAAATCGAGATGCTTTGGGTTTGCCAGTTTTCTTGCAAATCTCGAACCTTTTGCTACCACTCTGCCAGGGCGATCGCCACTTCCTGCCGAGTTTGCTCTGAAACTTGGGGGTTGTTGGATAGTGCTTCTAGCCGCTGCCGGCCCTGCTCAGGATGAAGTTGCTTAAGGGCGGCGATCGCATGGAGTTTGACCCCTAGATCCGGATCAGCCGCCAGTTTCACCAGGGCATCCAGCGCATCGAGATCGCCCAGCTTACCCAGTTGGAGGGCGATCGCCTGCTTCACGCTGGCCAGTTGTGTGGCGGGCCGTTGCCTGTGCAGCAGTTCGATCAGATGGCGGGCGACCTGCCAGCGTAGTTCTGGAGCTTCGACCCGACCCATCGCCTGAATCGCGGCCTGTAGCAGCGCCGCCGATGCAGGTTCCTCGCTCCACTGGAGCGACAACTGATGCAGACTGTGCAGGGCAGCAGGCGTGCCGATCCAGCCCAGCGCTTGCACCAGCGCCATTTGCTGCGAATGGGTTATGTGGGGCAAGCGGGCGACGCGATAGAGCGCAGCAGCAGCCGGATTCGTGCCCAGGCGACCCAGGGCGATCGCCGCCTGTTGAGCCACGCCCGCGCTAGCATCCAGCAGCAGCGGATGAATCAAGCTCACCAAGTCACAGTCAGGCAGCAGGTCGTTGCGAAAGCCCAGTTCCATCACCGCTACTTGGCGCACGGCCGCCGCAGAATCGCCCAGGGCCGCAATTAAAATTCCTGGAATCTGGCGATCGCGGGCGCTGCCAATCGCCGATAGGGCAGTGGCTCGCACCTGCGGGTTAGGATCGCGCAATAGCTGCATCAGCGGCTGAACCACATCAGGATCTTGAATCTGGGCCAGCGTTTGTACGGCCAGCAGGCGCGTGGAGGGGGTCTGAAGCAGTTGGGCAAGGGGGGCGATCGCCATTTTGCCAAAGCCTGCGATCGCCGTTGCCGCCATCTGCCGCAGGTCTTCGGCAGGGGATGTTTTCAGCAGGTCGATCAGCGCTTGCAGCACCGCAGGCCGGCGAAACTCACCTAGAATACGGGCCGCAAACCAGCGCGTGTCGGGGTCTTCGTCTTCGTCTTGCAGCAGGGAAACTAGCGGGTCGAGCAGCAGTTGCTCAACAAACTCGGAAGTTTCAGGGGTTAGGGCAGTTAGGGCTTCTAGCTGGGGAAACAGCTTGGCCACATCCCAGCGGTCTTGAAAGTCGCCCTCGCTTAGCACGGCGATCGCCAACTGGCCCAGCGTTTCGAGATCTGACCCACGAGGACGGACTCCGTGGGTCTGCAACTGTTCTTCTAGGTATCCCAGCCCTTGCTGTACCCGTTGCACCACCTGTTCCCAATCGGCGGCGATCGCCGCATCCTCTGCCTGCTGAAGAAACGGAGATTCTTGCTGTTGGGCAGATAAAATACGCGGATTGCTGATCATACTCGCCTGTGCCGCCAGATAGGAAAACGCGGTCAATGCCTTGACTGCTCTTGGATTGTAGCCAGAAGTCGAGGGCTTTGTTGAGCCAAGTTATGCAAGTTGTGCATTACGACAATTCGCAAATTTCATTAGCTGAAATTTTTTGTAACAACAGCTACGAATTCCGTTGATTAATGCGCCTACCGTATCACTCATGCGAAACGATTTTTTGCCAAAACGGTGACCTGTTCGTCACGTCTCTGAGGCAGAAATCGAAGGACTCCAGGAGAAGCTCCAGGAAGAACGCTGGGCGATCGCTCCTGAGGTTTGTGGTTCCAAAATCTGATGCAAAGCCCGTTCCGAAACCTGTTCCAAAACCTGTTCCAGATTTATCCCATCAAAGGTCTTTTGCGATGACCAGTACCGTTCCAGCAGAAACCAGTCTGAATAAGTTTGAAAAGCTCAAGGCCGAAAAAGATGGTTTGGCGGTCAAGTCTGAACTAGAAGACTTTGCCCGTCTGGGCTGGGAAGCGATGAATGAAACCGACCGCGATCACCGCCTCAAGTGGATGGGCGTGTTCTTTCGCCCGGTAACACCCGGCAAGTTCATGCTGCGGATGCGGATGCCGAATGGCATTCTCACCAGCGGGCAAATGCGGGTGCTGGCAGAGGTGGTCGAGCGCTATGGCGAAGACGGCAACGCCGACATCACCACGCGCCAAAACCTCCAGCTTCGCGGCATTCGGCTCGAAGATATTCCCGATATCTTTCGGCGGTTTGAGCAGGCGGGGCTGACCAGCATCCAGTCGGGCATGGACAATGTTCGCAACATCACGGGTTCGCCTGTGGCGGGCATCGATGCCGACGAGCTAATCGACACTCGCGGGCTGGTGCGAAAGGTGCAGGACATGATCACCAACAACGGCGAGGGCAACCCGTCGTTTACTAACCTGCCGCGCAAGTTCAACATTGCGATCGCCGGATGCCGCGACAACTCGGTTCACGCCGAGATCAACGACATCGCCTTTGTGCCTGCTTACAAAGACGGCAAGCTCGGCTTCAATGTGCTGGTGGGCGGGTTCTTTTCTGCCAAGCGCTGCGAAGCCGCCGTGCCGCTTGATGCCTGGGTCGATCCGCGAGATGTGGTGGCGCTGTGCGAAGCCATTTTGATCGTCTACCGCGATCATGGGTTGCGGGCCAATCGCCAAAAAGCTCGCCTGATGTGGCTGATCGACGAGTGGGGCATAGACAAGTTTCGCGCTGAGGTGGAACGGCAGTTGGGCCACCCGCTGCAAACCGCCGCGCCCAAGGACGAAATCCTTTGGGACAAGCGCGACCACATCGGCATCCACGCCCAAAAGCAGCCAGGGCTGAATTATGTGGGGCTGCATGTGCCCGTCGGTCGGCTCTATGCACCCGATATGTTTGACCTGGCGCGGATTGCCGAGGTTTACGGCAGCGGCGAGATTCGTCTGACGGTCGAGCAAAATGTCATCATTCCCGATGTGCCCGATTCTCGCGTTGCGCCCCTGCTCAAGGAGCCGCTGCTGGAGAAGTTTTCGGTAAATCCGGGCTTATTAGTGCGATCGCTCGTTTCCTGCACCGGGGCCCAGTTCTGCAACTTCGCCCTGATCGAAACCAAAAATCGAGCCATGGCGCTGATCCACGAACTGGAATCTGAGCTAGAACTCACGCGCCCCGTCCGCATCCACTGGACGGGCTGCCCCAACTCCTGTGGGCAGCCCCAGGTCGCCGATATCGGCCTGATGGGCACCAAAGTCCGCAAAGACGGCAAAGCCGCCGAAGGCGTGGACTTGTACATGGGCGGCAAAGTCGGCAAACACGCCGAACTGGGCACTTGTGTCCAGAAAGGGATTCCCTGCGACGACCTCAAGCCCATCTTGCGAAATCTGCTGATCGAAAACTTTGGCGCACGGCCGAAGTAGGGCTTCAGGAGTTGGGGGCTGGCAGTTTGTATTGCCTTTTTCCCTCATTCCTAAAACCTACTACCCGATTCCTAGCAAACCAGTTTCTCACCGGATCTTGACACCGGGCACAACTGGTAAGGGATTTTACATCCCAAAATTGGTCAACTGATTACCCTAACCTCAACTTGGAGAACGCAACCTATGTCTAGTCTCTCTCGTCGGAAATTTATCTTCACGGCTGGCATCACTGCTGGGGCCACGATCCTAGCGAATGGATGCAGTGGTGGCTCCTCGCCGTCGGATACCAGCAGCCCCGCTGCCAGCGCTCCGGCTGCTCCTGCGCCCGTGGCCGCCGCCGACACGCCCGAAGTCACCACCGCCAAGCTTGGTTTCATTGCCCTAACAGACTCCGCCCCGCTGATCATTGCCAAGGAAAAAGGCCTGTTTGCCAAGTATGGAATGCCCGACGTGGAAGTGCTGAAGCAGGCATCCTGGGCGGTTACTCGCGACAACCTAGAGCTAGGTTCTGCTGGCGGTGGCATTGACGGGGCGCATATCCTTACTCCCATGCCTTATCTGATGTCGGCGGGTACGATTACCAAGGGCAACCAAAAAGTGCCAATGAACATTCTGGCGCGGCTGAACGTGAATGGTCAGGCAATCTCGCTGGCGAATTCTTACAAAGATTTGAAAATCAGCACCGACAGTGCCCCACTAAAGGAAGCCTTTGCCAAGGCTAAGGCAGAGAAGGGCGAAATCAAAGCAGCCGTTACCTTCCCTGGTGGTACGCACGATCTGTGGATGCGCTACTGGCTGGCGGCGGGCGGCATCGATCCAGACAAAGACATTTCGACGATTGTGGTGCCGCCGCCCCAAATGGTGGCCAACATCAAGGTCAACAACATGGAAGCCTTCTGCGTGGGCGAACCCTGGCCCGCCCAAACGGTGAACCAAAAACTGGGCTACACCGCGATTACGACGGGTGAATTCTGGAAAGACCATCCCGAAAAGGCGCTGTCGATGCGGGCCGACTGGGTGGAGCAGCATCCCAACGCGGCAAAGGCCATTTTGATGGCGGTGCAGGAAGCGCAAATTTGGTGCGATGACCCTGCAAATAAGGAAGAAATGTGCCAGATCGTGTCGGGTCGTGAGTGGTTTAAGGTTCCAGTGGAGGACATCCTAGAGCGGGCAAAGGGCAATTTTGACATGGGCGTGCGCCAGCTTGAAAATAGCCCGCTGCTGATGAAGTTCTGGAATGATGCCGCGTCCTATCCGTTTAAGAGCCATGACCTGTGGTTCCTGACGGAAGACATCCGCTGGGGCTATCTGCCCGCCGACACCGATACTAAGGCGCTGATTGAGGCGGTAAACCGGGAAGACCTGTGGCGTGAGGCGGCGAAGGCAATTGGTCAAGAAGCCGCCATCCCCGCCAGCACCTCTCGCGGTGTAGAAACCTTCTTTGATGGTGTCCAGTTTGACCCTGAGAACCCCAGTGCGTATCTCAACGCTTTGAAGATCAAGAAAGTCTAATTAGATTTCGGGCATCAGGGGTTGGGAATTGTAAGTTGAAAGCCAACTTGTGGGTATGTAAAGTTGCTAACTTTTCTGATCCTACTCATGACCTGATTCCCGACCCCTGTTTATCCCTTGAATGCTTGGCTCGAAGCTTGGCTCGAACTCTTGGCTCACATCCCTCATTCCCAACCCCTAACCTCTCATCATGACAGCCGACCTTTCTTCTCCTCGTCGCCCTGGGCGATCGCTCTCTTCTAGCTTGGGTGCGCTGGTGGGTAAGACCTTGCGACGGTCAATTCCAACGGCGATCGCCCTCTTCATCCTGTTGGGTATCTGGCAACTGCTGTGTTCGGGCGAAAATGCGTCGCTACCCGGGCCAATTCAGGTGGTGAAAGATACGTGGGAATTGATTATCGACCCGTTCTATCGCGGCAGCGGCACGGATCAGGGCTTGTTTTGGCAAATTGCCGCCAGTTTGCAGCGGGTGGCGGTGGGATACACCCTAGCGGCGATCGCCGGAATCGCGCTCGGTATCTTGATCGGCGTGAGTCTGCTCATGTTTCAAGCGCTCGACCCGATCTTTCAGGTGTTGCGGACGGTGCCGCCGCTGGCCTGGCTGCCCATCTCCCTAGCGGCTTTTCGGGACTCGCAGCCCGCTGCCATCTTTGTGATTTTCATTACCGCCATCTGGCCCATCATTATCAACACCGCCGTTGGCGTGCAAAACATTCCGCAAGACTATAACAACGTCGCCCGTGTGCTAAAGCTGTCACGGCTCGATTACTTCCTGAAGGTGCTGCTGCCCGCCACCGTGCCCTACATCTTTACCGGCCTCAAGATTGCAATTGGTTTATCCTGGCTGGCGATCGTTGCGGCAGAAATGCTCACGGGCGGCGTGGGCATTGGCTTCTTTATCTGGGATGCCTACAACAGCGGCAACAATAGCGAGGTGATTCTTGCCATCATCTACGTCGGTCTGGTCGGGCTGCTGCTGAATGCGCTGATCGGCTTCATTGCCTCTCGTGTCGTACCCGAAGAACAGAAGTAGGGGCTAGGAATTAAGGAAGCAGACTTTCCTTCCTAACCCTATCCACCCCACCATCCCACCATCCCACCACCTCACCATCCCACTACACCAACACTCCCAAAATGCTGCCATTCGTAAAAATTGACCACGTAGACCAGGTTTTCCCGCTACCGGGCGGGGGCGAATACATTGCGCTGAAAAATATCGACCTGACGATTCGCAAGGGCGAGTTTGTCTCGCTGCTGGGACATTCGGGCTGTGGCAAATCGACCCTGCTAAATATCATCGCAGGCCTGGCAAAACCCGCAGCGGGTGGCGTGGTGCTAGAAGGTCGCCAGGTGACGGAGCCGGGCCCCGATCGCATGGTGGTATTTCAAAATTACTCGCTGCTGCCCTGGCTGACGGTGCGCGAAAACATTGCCCTGGCGGTGAATCGTGTCATGGCGACGGCCTCCAAGTCGGAGCGCAGCGCCATTGTGGAGCAGCACATCGACCTAGTGAACCTGCGCCACGCCGCCGACAAGCGACCGGGGCAACTCTCCGGCGGCATGAAGCAGCGGGTAGCGATCGCCCGTGCCCTGTCCATTCGCCCGAAGCTGCTGCTGCTGGATGAACCCTTTGGAGCGTTAGACGCGCTCACCCGCAGCAGCCTGCAAGATCAGCTCATGCAAATCGCCGAGGAACATGAACTCACCTGTGTCATGGTGACGCATGACGTAGATGAGGCGCTGCTGCTGAGCGATCGCATTGTGATGCTGACCAACGGGCCTGAGTCTTACGTGGGTCAAATAATGGACGTCCCCTTTGAGCGCCCGCGCGATCGCCTGGACGTGGTGAACCATCCCAGCTATTACGGGATGCGGAGCGAAATCGTGTACTTCCTCAACCAGCAAAAGCAGGCGAAGAAGCGCAAGGCCGCGTTGCAGGTGGGGGCGATCGCCCGCAATGGTCTAGAGAAAGTGAACCTGGAACTGGGCTTTGTGCCCCTGACGGACTGTGCGCCGCTAGTGGTGGCCAAAGAAATGGGCTTTTTTGAAAAATATGGGCTGGAGCAGGTGACGCTCAGCCGCGAGCCAAGCTGGAAGGCGATCGCCGAAGGCATCACCAGTGGCCGCCTCGATGCCGCGCAAATGATCGCCGGAATGCCCCTAGCGCTAACCCTGGGCATGGGCGGCAAAGCGCCTGTGCCCATGACCACGGGCCTCGTCCTCAGCCGCAATGGCAACGCCATCACCCTCAGCAAGCGCTTTTTGCAGGAGGGTGTGCGGACGGTGGCAGATCTGAAAGCGGCGATCGCCCGCACACCAGACAAAGTCCCCACGCTGGCAGTTGTTCACCCTGCTTCGATGCACAACCTGATGATGCGCCACTGGCTCGCTTCTGGCGGCATCGACCCGGATAAAGACGTGAATATCGTCACCATTCCACCACCGCAGATGGTAGCCGCGCTCAAGGGCGGCGGCATTGATGGCTTTTGCGTGGGCGAACCGTGGAACTCCCGCGCCATTCAAGAGGGGCTGGGCTATGCGATCGCCACCGACCTCGACATCTGGCCGGGTCACCTAGAAAAAGTCCTCGGCGTGCGCGAAGACTGGGCAAACCGCTATCCGCAAACCCACATCGCCCTCGTCACAGCCTTGCTCGAAGCCTGCGAATATTGCGACGATCGCCGCAACCGAGAAGCCCTGGCAGAGTTGCTCTCCCGCACCGAGTACGTCGGCGCAAGCATCGAGCAAATTCGTCCAGGATTGGTCACCCCCTACGACCGGGGCACGGGCGACGAGCCAGAGCAAATCTTGCGCTATAACCAGTTCTTCGTCGATCGCACCAACTGCCCCTACCGCACCGAAGGACTGTGGATCATGACGCAGCTTGCCCGCTGGGGCATCACGCCCTTCCCCCGCAACTGGTTCGACATCCTCGATCGCACTCGCCGCCTGGATGTCTTCGGAGCCGCCGCCCGCGACCTCGGCCTGCTCGACACCGAACCCAACCGCAGCCCCATCACCTTTGCTGACGGCAGCGTGTTCGACCCCGAAGACCCCATCGGCTATCTCAACAGCCTGGTCATCAAGCGCGACGTGCAAATTGAGGAAGTCGGCATTGATGTCGTGACCGTGTAAGGCTTGTTCGACAAAGCCAACTCCATCACCCCACTCTCTCCTCTGCCCTCTCTTAACCCCTAACCCCTAACGATGCAGACGCTCGACTCAACCCAACTCCAGCCGCAGCCTGTGCCAACGACCGATGCATTTTTGATGATCGAGAATGTCTCGAAGGTATATCCAACCAAAGACGGCGGAACCTACACGGTGCTAGATGGCGTAAATCTGGCAGTGCAAGAAGGTGAATTTGTCAGCATCATTGGTCACTCAGGCTGTGGCAAATCGACGCTGATGGATATGGTGTCGGGCTTCCGCACACCGTCGGGTGGCGAAGTCCGCCTGCGAAATCAGCGAATTACCGAACCCGGCCCCGATCGGATGGTGGTGTTTCAAAACTATTCGCTGCTGCCTTGGATGACGGCTTACGAGAATGTCTACCTGGGGCTGCACGCGGCGCGGCCAGAGCTTTCTAAGAGTGAAAAGGCGGCGATCGCCCGCGAACACCTGGCCATGGTGGGCCTATCTGACGCGATGGATAAGAAACCCCGCGCCCTCTCTGGCGGCATGAAGCAGCGCGTGTCGATCGCCCGCGCCCTCGCTCTGCGCCCGGAGGTGCTGCTGCTAGACGAACCCTTTGGCGCACTCGACCCGATTACCCGGGAGGAGCTGCAAGAGGAACTGCTGAAAATCTGGACGGATCATCGCGTCACGGTGTTAATGATTACCCACGACATCGACGAGGCGCTGCTGCTGAGCGATCGCATCGTCATGATGACCAACGGCCCCGCCGCCAAAGTCGGCGAAATTCTCGACATTCCCTTCGCCCGCCCCCGCAATCGCAGCCGCGTCATGGAAGACCCCCGCTATTACGAACTACGGAACGAAGCGCTGGACTTTCTGTATCACCGCTATGCCCATGATGACGTGGGCTGAGTTTGAGGGAGCGAGGAAGTAGTGAAGGATGATACTCAAGTTAAAACCCTCTGTCCCTATTGCGGCGTGGGCTGTGGGCTAGAGGTTGTGCCGTCGCAGAGCAAAGGAGCATGGCAGGTGCGGGGCGATCGCACGCATCCGTCGAGCCAGGGGATGGTGTGCGTGAAGGGCGCAACGGTGGCGGAGTCGATCGGCAAGGATCGGCTGCTGTATCCGATGTGGCGCGAGTCGCTGGATCAGGCGTTTCGCCCAATTAGCTGGGACGAGGCGCTAGATAAACTGTGCGATCGCCTCCACCAGGTTCTCGCCACGCAAGGGCCGGACGGCATCTGTATGTATGGCTCTGGGCAATTTGTAACCGAAGATTACTACACCGCCCAAAAGTTAATGAAGGGCTGCCTCGGCACAAATAATTTCGATGCCAACTCGCGGCTGTGCATGTCGTCAGCAGTTTCGGGCTATGTGCAAAGCTTTGGCGCAGACGGGCCGCCCTGCTGCTACGAGGATTTGGAGCAGACGGATTGCGCGGTGATCGTGGGCAGCAACATGGCCGAGTGCCACCCGATCGCCTTCAATCGCCTGCGGAAGTATCACAAAAAAACGCCCGATGCTCGGCTAATCGTGGTCGATCCGCGCCGCACCCAGACCGCCGAAGCCGCCGACCTGCACCTCGCCATTCGCCCTGGTACGGATATTGATCTGTTTAACGGTATTGCCTACCTGCTGATGCAGTGGGGTTACGAGCAGCCAGCGTTTATTCAGCAGCACACAAACGGTTTTGCCGAGTATGCCGAGGTGGTGCGCCACTATACGCCGGAGGTCGTGGGCGATCGCTGCGGGATTTCTATCACCGACCTGGAAACCGCCGCCCGCTGGTGGGGCGAGTCGGGGCGGGTGCTGTCGCTGTGGTCGATGGGACTGAACCAATCCAGCGAGGGCACGGCCAAAGTCCGCAGCCTGATCAACCTGCACTTGTTAACTGGGCAAATCGGCAGACCCGGCGCGGGGCCCTTTTCGCTGACGGGACAGCCCAACGCAATGGGCGGGCGCGAGGCGGGCGGCTTGTCGCACCTGCTCCCTGGCTACCGCTTTGTGGCCAATCCGCAGCACCGCGCCGAAGTCGAACAAGCCTGGGGGCTGCCAGCGGGACAGATTTCGCCCAATCCTGGACGCACTGTGTGGGACATGATTCGCGGGCTGGAGTTGGGCGAAGTCGGACTATTCTGGATTGCGGCGACGAATCCGGCGGTGAGCCTGCCCGATCTGGTGCGGGTGAAGGCGGCCCTGCGGCGATCGCCCTTCACGGTCTATCAAGAAGCCTACTTTCCCACCGAAACCGCCGAATTTGCCCACCTGCTGCTGCCCGCCACTCAGTGGAGCGAAAAGAGCGGAACCATGACCAATTCCGAGCGCATGGTCACGCTAGCAAAGTCCTTTCAGCCTGCCCCTGGCGAAGCCCGTGCCGATTGGGAAATTTTCTGCGACGTCGGCCGCCGCCTTGGGTTCGCCGCGCAATTTCCGTTTCAGACTGCGGCCGAGGTTCACGCCGAGTTCGTCCAACTGACCCAGGGCCGCCCCTGCGACATGAGCGGCATCAGCCATGCGCGGCTGGAGCGAGAGGGCGCATTGCAGTGGCCGCTTTCCCGCGATCAAGCTCTAGAGCTTTGCAATGGGAACCTTGAATCGCAACCGCAACAAGCAAAACGCCTCTACACTGACCTGCACTTTCACACGCCAGATGGTCGCGCCCGCTTTGGCGCGTATCACTCACGGGGGCTGGCAGAACCCCCCGACCCCGACTTTCCGCTGGTATTGACGACGGGGCGGCTCTACGGCCACTGGCACACCCAGACCCGCACCGGCCGCACCGAAAAGATTACCCAGATGCACCCCAATCCGTTCATCGAAATTCACCCCCGCGACGCGGAGCCATTGGGCATCGCCGAGGGAGAACTGGTGGAAGTGCGATCGCGCCGGGGTTGGGCCCGCTTTCCCGCCAAAATCACCAGGGCGATCGCCCCCGGAACGGTCTTTGTGCCCATGCACTGGGGCGCACTTTGGGCCGACCACGCCGAAGCCAACGCCCTCACCCATCCCGAAGCCTGCCCCGATTCCAAACAGCCAGAGCTAAAGGCCTGCGCGGTGAACCTGCTGCCGATTCGAGTAGAAACGCCCGTGCGCGAGGAGTTGGGGGTGTTGGGATAGTCGCGTCTGAAAAGGGGTTCAATGGGCCAAGCAGAGCAGAGTTGTGTCATTCTGGCTAAGGATATTTCCTTGGCTGGCATTGGGCTGGCTAAATGAACTGGTGCTATGACCAACAATCAGGTGTTGCGGCAAACCCTGCTGCGGCTGGATGGACTGGGATACAAGGCATACAAAGAGATTCAGGGCAGCTATCGGTTTCCGGGGTTTACGCTGCATATTGACCACGTGCAGGGCGACCCTTTTGCGGCTCCCAGTCGGCTGCGAGTTGTCGTGTCTCAGGAAGAGGCAGGCTTTCCGGCAGATACGTTCCACTCGCGCAGCCGGGAAATTGCCCTGCGGGATTATCTGACGCGGCAGTTTGGCCAGGCCGCAGCGGCGATGCGCGAAAAGCGGGGGAGCGGCAACAGCGGCCTGATTGCGATCGCCCCTGCCAGTCAATTCATTCTAGAGCGCTCGGCCCTGTGGGTGTCGGCGGCGGCTGTAGAGGCGCGATTTTCCGTGGGGTTGCCCGCGCGGGGGCGGCAGATCTTGGGGCACACGGCAGCGGAACTGTTGTGCGACGACCTGCCGCTCATCGTGGGGCGATCGCTCCGCTACAAAGCCTTGAACACAGCCGAACTGCGGCGGCATCTGGCTGTGGCAGAAGACACCGACTGGCTGCGCGACCAGTTGGCCACACGGGGACTGGTGGCCTTTGTGCCCGATGGGGCGCTGTTGCCCAGGCAGAGCGGCGTAGACGATCGCCCACTGCAAGACCCCAGCGCCGTGAAATTTCGCTCGCCTGCGTCGCTACAGGTCGAGTTCGATCGCCCCAATCAGGGCAAGATTTCCGGCATGGGCATTCCCAAAGGCATCACGCTCATCGTCGGCGGCGGCTATCACGGCAAATCTACCCTGCTCCGGGCGATCGCCCTCGGCATCTACAGCGCCATTCCAGGCGACGGGCGCGAGCATCTGGTGACAGACGCAGCCGCCGTCAAAATTCGCGCCGAAGACGGCCGCAGCATCACCAACGTAGACATTTCGCCGTTTATTAACCACCTGCCCCAGGGCCGCTCGACGACGCGCTTTAGCACCGAAAACGCCAGCGGCAGTACCTCCCAGGCAGCCAGCATCATCGAAGCGCTGGAGGCGGGGGCACGGGTGCTGCTGATCGATGAAGACACCTCCGCCACCAACTTTATGATCCGCGATCGCCGGATGCAGGCCCTAGTGACCAAAGACAAGGAGCCAATCACGCCCCTGCTCGACAAAATCCGCCAGCTTTACCAGGATTACGGCATATCCACGATTTTGGTAATGGGCGGCAGCGGCGACTATTTCGACGTAGCAGATAC
Source organism: Cyanobacteriota bacterium (assembly GCA_046719575.1). Classification (GTDB taxonomy): domain Bacteria; phylum Cyanobacteriota; class Cyanobacteriia; order Elainellales; family Elainellaceae; genus Thermoleptolyngbya. The sequence goes on along the minus strand of JBDNCP010000001.1, from coordinate 3,570 downwards.
CGTCATTGCCATGACCGACTATCAGCCGCAGGACGTGACCCAGCAAGCACGGGCGATCGCCGCTCAGTTTGCCAACCCGCGCACCCCTGAAGGGGGCGACCACTTTGGATCTCTAACTCCTCGCATTCCCCTCCCCAAACGGCTCGACTCGCCCGAAAAACGCTGGGAAAAATCTTGGCACGGCGGCCGGGGTCGGGAGGATCATCGCTCTGGGGAGGGCGATCGCCCAGAACGTAGCCCCAAACTGAAGGCAAGGGATATGGATGAGCTAGTGTTTGGCTCAGAAACGGTGGACTTGTCGGCGCTAGAGCAACTGGTGGAAGTGGGGCAGGTGCGAACCATCGGCGCGGCGATCGCCCATTTGCAGCAGCACTCTCTCGACGGCCACCGCACCCTGCCTGATCTCTTGCATCAGATTACACCCCAACTTGCCACTGACCAAATGGACGAACTGACCCCCCATCCCCAAGGAGATTTGGTTGCCATTCGCCCGTTAGAACTCGCCGCGGCCTTCAATCGTTTGCGATCTCTGAGCTTGCGGTAAAAATCTGAGCTTTCAGTAAAAACAGAAAGTTTTTGAGAAAATTTCGGCTAACCAGCGCTTCTTTCCCGATCCATTGCCCCGGGCACCTTTCCGCAGCAAAATTCGCCCTGATTCACCCACCCAAACCAAGGGGCATAGACCTATTTCTTTCTACAACCCCAGCATGAAATCTATGTAATTGCCATCCTCTGAGCCAGTCGCCATGATACCTTAATGAAGGCGATGGTATCCTAAGCCGCAATTTTTCCCCGATCCACCAACGGACTAATACAGACCTAATACAGACTCATTCTGAATGCAAATCCTGACGGCCTGACAGGTTTGTCCTCGACAGGTTTGTCGATACGCCGAGGGAACTTGCCGACTCAATAACTCACCTGAAGCGTTTCCATCAGACTTCAATAAATCACAGCCTGCGCTGGAAACTAGCCTGCTCTGGGGACATTGCCCGCATCACAGGCTTCTCATAGCAAGACTTCCAAGCTATTAGACTGAATTCAACCTGGAGGAATCTTCGATACTATGTCCATTCGTCTTTATGTAGGCAATTTGCCCAAAGAGCTAGAGCGACAAGAACTGGCTGCCCTGTTTGCGGAATTTGATGAAACCTTGACCACCAAAATCATCACCGACCGCAAAACTGGCAAGTGTCGTGGCTTTGGGTTTGTCACGGTGAAAAGCGAAGAGCAGGCAGACCAGGTCATTGAAAAGTTTGATGGCTTCCTGTTTAAGGAAACCCCACTGAAAATCGAGCGCGCTCAGCCCCGCGAAAAGGGCAGCGAAGAGGGCGATGAGGCGGCTCCTGCCGCTAGCAACGGCAGCCGCAAGAAGAACAATAAGGGCAAGAAAGCGGCTACCACGGCTGAGCCAGAGTCCGTACAGCCTGATCCTCGCTGGGCGCAGGAGCTAGAGAAGCTGAAGGAACTGCTCTCCACCCAAACGGCAAATTCCTAGTTTTACTGGCTGCGTTCGGCGGCCAGGTTCCTTAATCTGGACAAGGGCGATCGCACGCCGGTCGTCCTTTTTGTTGCTATTGGTTACCACTGTTGGTTGCCGTTGGCTGCTACAAACTTTAGGATGTAAGGCAAATCCACTTTTCAGGCTGTTGTTGGGAGAAAGATTTCATGGCAGAGCGGCGACTGGCAAGACGACTGCGATGGGTCATGGCGGGGCTGGCAACGTCGCTGCTGGGCACTCCGGCGATCGCCTACATTGCCGCTATCAACTCAATGGAAGCGGGCGGCATCGATGCGCGACGGGTGCAGTCTGAACCCTACAACCTCCTGGGCCGCAAGATTGCCATTGGTCAGGTTGAAATCGGTCGCCCGGCCCTGTTTGGACTGGATAAAACGGCTGCCAATAATTTCGCAGTGCGGGTGCGCCAGGTGTTTTTTCGGGATGGGCTGGCCCGCCCAAACGACACGGTTGACCCCCATGCAGCCAGCGTGGCCAGCGTCATGGTGAGCAGCGACAAGCTCGTGCAAGGGGTCGCGCCAGAGGCGAAGCTATACGCAGCAGCGGCAGGCTTTGAGCGGCGGGGCGGCCAGCCGCAAGAGTGCCTCGCCTCGCAGACCGTGGCGCTGCAAAACGGCAATGATGTGCGAGCGATTAACTTCAGCTTTGGCGAGTCGCTGGCGCAAGACCCGCGCCCCAATGCGCGGCTAGACGGCAACGCCTTGCTGACGCAGTGCATCGACTGGTCGGCCAATCAGCACAACGTGCTGTACGTCATCGCAGGCAACCAAGGCGAGGGCGGCATTCCCATCCCTACCGACAATTTCAACGGCATGATCGTGTCGAACTCGATCGCAGTGAATGGCGTGTATCGAAAAGTCAGCTTTTTTGACCTGGGCAGCGAGCCGCCGCCTGTCTACGGCCAGGCCCGCGAGCCGGAGAGCAACGTTGGCCCGCGCCGCTCCGTCAGCCTGATGGCTCCTGGCACCAACATCCAAACCATCAACCCCGATGGCAGCCGCGGCAACCCCACCACGGGGACGAGCTTTGCCGCGCCCCATGTGACGGCGATGGTGGCGCTGTTGCAGGAATATGGCGATCGCCAAATCCGCGAGCAGCAGCCCAACTGGAGCCTGGATGCCCGCCGCCATGAGGTGATGAAGGCGGTGATGATGAACGCCGCAGACAAGATTCAAGACCGGGGCGATGGTTTGATGCTGGGCATGACCCGCACAGCCGTCAACAAACAGAACCGCGATTGGCTCAGTTCCGATGCCTACACAGACGAAGCCAAGCCCCTAGATGCCGATATGGGCACCGGGCATCTGCACGCCTATCGGTCGCTGATTCAATTTGGCTCCGGTCAGTTTTCGCCCGATGCGCCCGTGCCGCCCATCGGCTGGGACTATCGCACCGTCGGCACGGGACGGGAAGCGCCCGCCTATCGGGACTACGTGCTAGAGCGGCCGCTGGTGGCAGGCAGCCATGTCGCCATCACCCTCGCCTGGAACCGCGTGGTGGAGCTAAAGGACACGAACCGCAACGGACTCTACGACATCGGTGAAACCTTTGAAGACAAGGGGTTGAATAATCTGGATATTTACCTGATGCGGGCAGAGGATGAGCGGGAGGGCGATCGCATCTGGTCATCCGTCAGCGCTGTAGACAGCGTGGAGCATATCTTCCACCCGATTCCTGAAACGGGGCGCTACAAAATCCGCGTCGTCTATCGCGATCGCGTCAACACGCCCGCCCAAAACTACGCCCTCGCTTGGTGGACGGCCCCGGTGGAGTAGATGTCGGAGTACTGATACTGATTGACGGGCAAACTTCCTGCAATCTTGATCCGCTCGTAGTGGTCTGACAAGGCTAAATCGATGCGAGAGTCCGGGGTTCGGCTCCGCTCACCCCGCAACGATTGCGTGCTGAGGGAAGTTGCGAGAGGCCGGGGTTCAACTCCGCTCAACCCCGCAACGATTGCGTGCTGAGCGAAGTCAAAGCACCCCCTGCTCATCCATCATTCAAGCCCTGTCAGACCAGTAGGTTGGGTTAGCGTCAGCGTGACCCATTGC